>NZ_JBHERJ010000050.1:0-15959 GCF_043359455.1 Lysinibacillus sp. PWR01
CTCGCCTTGCCAAAAGGTCTTTTTCTGCTAGTGACATGATCTTTTTTCAACAACATAAAAGAGGCTGTCTTAATAGACAACCTCTTTCCTATTCTTATTTTAGAGCTTCCGTTAATACTGGTACAATTTGTTTCTTACGAGAAACAACTCCTGGTAATACAACACGGTTGTTGATAAGCTCAGCACCGAATCCTTTTGCTGCCGCTTCTGCTACTTGCCCAATTGCAACTGCAGTTGAATCATTATTTAAAATATCAGTCACAACGAAGAAGAATAGATCTAAGCCGTTTTCTGCAACATTTTTATTTAGTAAGATTTCTAACTCTTCTTGGCGATTAAGCACATCATTCATATCAACTGCATTCACTTGAGCTACAACAGATTTGTACTCACCAAATTGGAACTCTTTTGCATCTAATGATAATAAATCTTCTAATGATTTATCAGATAAATCAGCACCTGCTTTTAGCATTGCTAAGCCATACTCTGCAATTTCCACACCAGCAATTTTTGCTAGCTCTTCACCAGCTTTTACATCTTGCTCTGTGCAAGTCGGTGATTTGAATAATAATGTATCTGAAACAATTGCAGATAACATTAAACCAGCAATGTTCGCAGGTATGTCTAAACCGTTTTCGCTAAAAATTTTCTTAAGAATAGTAGCCGTACAGCCTACTGGTTCTGCACGATAATATAGTGGATCAGCTGTTTGGAAGTTGGCGATGCGGTGGTGATCAATTACCTCTGCAATTTGCACTTCCTCAATACCGTCAGCCGATTGTTGGAATTCATTGTGGTCTACTAGAATAACTTTGTCCGCTTCACCAACTACAGAAGAGATTAAACGAGGCGCTTCAAAGCCAAATTTATCTAATGCAAATTGAGTTTCATTATTAACATCTCCAAGACGTACAGCCTCAGCTTCTTCACCAATTTGTTGTTTTAAATAGGCATATACAATTGCAGACGTGATTGTGTCTGTATCTGGGTTTTTATGTCCAAAAACTAATACTTTACTCATTGAATTAATTCCTCCTAAAATGGCACTTACATTTATATTTTATTTTATCATACCTTATAGCCTGACAAGTGATAAAGTGAAACTTTGGAACAATTTCGCCTCAGCGTATTTGCCATTGACCTTCACTCTCGAAATAACATACAGGCTTAATTGCGGTTAACCTGTATTATGCAAATATAATGATAGCGCTCTAAATACATACTTTTCAAATAAGATATCTATATTATAACTAGCTTAAGCTGCTATGTATACTTTTAATAGGTCTAATTACTTCTATAAAATTCTCTATTTTTACCAACCTATTTTTAACATTCAATAGTAAAAATGCCTCTTTTTTATAAAATAATTAGTTTATATAGATATTTAGTTGGGTTTTCATATTTAAGTCATCATAATTTTATGCTATCATCAGGTAGTCTATATTTTTGGATATTCAGGAAATGGGGATTACGATGACGAAGAAGATAGAAAAAAAGTACATTCCTTTAGCTAACTATTTTGATGTAGCTTTACAACAAGAAATTACTTTATCCTTTGGTGAATTAGAAAACATTATGGGACAAGCATTACCGAACGCTGCCTACTTAAATAAAAGCTGGTGGAAAAAAACTAAGCCCCCTCTCTCACATTATTTATCATGGACAAATGCAGGCTATTATGTCATTGATGTTAAACTAGGTTCTAGTGTATCTTTCTCACGTACGCAAATGAAGTCTACCGAAAACAACACTTCTAATAGTGAGGAGAATTCATCTGCATACATAATACGAGGAATTGAAGCATCTGATGCTAGATCATTCATTCATTTACAAGAGGAGATTTTTCAAGAAACTGACTTCATGTATAATGTTCAAAACGAGCTAGATCTCACTGTCCAACAACTTCGTAAAAATTTAACCTATTGGAAGCAATTAAAAAACCGTACTATACTACTTTGTGTACTAAACGGAATTTTTGCGGGTTATGCGGTTATTCATGGATATAAACAATCAAAAGCTAGACATGTTGCCTCTATTCGTTTAGCTGTGAAAGAAGAGTATCAGCAAAAAGGTATTGGCTCCGCACTGATGAAAGCTGTTGAAAGTTGGTCTAAACAACATGATATTTCCCGTTTAGAGTTATCTGTTATGGAGCATAACAATGTAGCTTTACACCTCTTTACAAAGCTAGGATTTCATCAGGAGGGCATTCGAAAAAATGCCATTAAATTAAATGATACTTATATTAATGAATATAGCTTGAGTAAAATTCTATAATTCACTTTTCCTAGATGTCTAAATACTATTTGGACATCTTTTTATATAGAAAATTTCAAAAAAATACGCATAGATAGTGTGTTTCAACAACTATCTATGCGTAGTTACATTAAAATACCTGCTTTTCTCTAATAGCATCTAAGAATAATACATTACTTTCTACTTGCTCATACAATTGCTGATATTTATCATAGTGGTCTTTATCCTGGCTTATCATTTCCTCTATCAACGCATGCAAAAATGAAATCAAGACTGGGGCAATGTCTAGAGAAGAATGATTCTTGGTACCGAGGGTAAATAATGCACTGGCATATTCTCGAATAGGCGAAAATGCAGAACCTGTAATGGCAATAATTTTCACTTTCTTTACCTTTGCAATTTCAACAATCGTTTTAATATCCACAATCTGTTTATCAAAAGATAGTACAATTAAAGTCGTATGTTCGCCCATACTGTTTATTTGATTCACTAAATCATCTGAGTCTAAACGAAGCTGCTTAATATTAGCACGAAGTGTTTTCAATGTATTAGATAGCCAATTTGCAACAGATGCATTGTGACGAGTACCTAGAATATATATATTGTCTGCTTCATGCATCCATTTTGAGCATTTTTGGATCTGCTGATCGTTAATCAAATGAATTGTTTCTTGAATATTTTGGCTATCTCGTTGCATCACCTTACCAAAGCTAGAATTAGTCAGCTTCTTAGCAGTATATGTAGGCTGTAGATTTGCACCTACATCTTGAGACATAATAAAGCCTCTAACTTCCTCTTGTAGTTCTACATACCCTGACAAATCCATAGCATAACAAAATCGAATCACGGTTGATTCACTTACATTAGCCAATCTGCCAACCTCTGCTGCTCCATTAGCAATCACTGTTGTGGGATTATCCATTACAAATTGTGCTACTTTACGCTGGCCCTTTGACAGCCTTACAAACCTTTTCTTTATATCTTCATGAATACTCATTCCTAACAACCTTTCTTTCAATGACCTTATCACGAACGGGAGATTGTTTCCTACTGACTCAAAATTCGATTAAAAATACAGTATCACGATTACAATTTGAATACAATGACTTTTCTGAAAAATCTTCATCGCATTAACCTGCTAATAAAACAATTTGATTTACTCTTTAACCATTTTATATTGATTTGTCATTTTAACAAATAAGTCAGTAAAATCGAATAAAAATTAATAAAAACTCATTTTTATGTATTATTTAAGCGAAATCAGACAAAAATGTCCTAGATCAATTCTTTGATCCAGGACATTCTATTTCATACTATTCTAATTCAAGCTGCTTCGTTTCCTTACCAAGGAAGATGACCCCTACAACACCGATAATAATCGCTCCACAGAAAATGGCAAAGATAAAACCTATATCATAGCCTGCCGTTAATAAAAACCCAACGAGCAACGGCCCAAAAATACCACCAATCCGTCCAACCGCTGCTGCCATACCAGCACCTGTTCCACGTATAACCGATGGGTATTGTTCGGGTGTATAAGCATATAATGCTCCCCAAGCCCCCAAGTTAAAGAAAGATAAAAACATCCCTGAAGTTAGCAATACGCCTAAAGTATCTGCATTCCCAAAAATGTAAGCACTTGCTGCAGTACCAATTAGATAGGAAACAAGGACAAATTTGCGTCCAAACTTTTCTATAAACCAAGCTGCTGTAGAGTATCCTGGCAATTGAGCTAAAGTCATGATCAAAACATATTTAAAGCTTGTGATCATATCAAAGCCCTTCCCTACCATTACACTTGGCAACCATAAAAACATGCCATAATACGAAAATACAACTGTAAACCATAATAGCCACAGCATAAATGTAGAACGAGCATACTTTTTCGACCAAACTTCTTTCATATTTTGGCCAATGCTACGTTTTTTTGATTCTTCCTTCACAGTAAATTGAGGTGAATCTGGTAAATGCCAACGAAGATAAATAGCATAAAATGCTGGAAGTGCCGTTAGTATAAGGGCTACTCGCCATCCCCATGTAGGAATAACAAAATACGAAATGAGTGCTGCAATTAACCAGCCTGCTGCCCAAAAGCTTTCTAGTAATACAACCACGCGACCTCTTTCTTTGGCAGCCACACTTTCAGATACTAGCGTTGAAGCTACAGGTAATTCTCCCCCTAGCCCCATCCCTACTAAAAAGCGTAAAATTAAAAATGCAGTTAATGTTGTTGTAAAAGCGGATAAACCGCTTGCAATAGAAAAGAGGACAAGTGTCCACATAAAAATTTGCTTGCGCCCTACTTTATCAGCAAAAACACCAAAAAAGAGAGCCCCTACAGCCATTCCGATAGAATTTACACTACCAATCCAACCAGACTGACTTGGTGATAGTCCCCACTCAGCGGCCAATGCTGCAATGACAAAGGATAATATACCAACGTCCATTGCATCGAAGAGCCATCCTACCCCTGCTACACCCAAAAGCTTATTTCTAGAAATGGATTGCTGAGGTTTATTTGTCGCTGCTGTATTTATTGTCATCTCAACCACCTGTCTTTACACATGACTTTACATTATAAGATTACTATACAGTTGTTTCAAGAAAGTGACAAGTACTATTCAAATTACCGAATTGTTTCGACAATTAATGAAATGCTATTGAAATAATAGTGCTATTTGCGTTAAAATGTCTTTTATACAAAAACAACTGTTCTTTCTATAAGAACAAAAGGAGATCGTTACGTTATGTGGAAAGGCCTTATTGAAGAATATAAACAATTTTTACCCGTAACTGAAAATACACCTGCTTTAACTTTAAACGAAGGCAATACGCCTCTTATACATTTAGTGAATTTATCTAAGAAACTAGGCATTGAGCTTTACGGAAAAATTGAAGGTGCAAACCCAACTGGCTCATTTAAAGACCGAGGAATGGTGTTTGCTGTTGCAAAAGCTATTGAGGATGGAAGTCAATGCGTTATTTGCGCTTCTACAGGAAACACTTCTGCGGCTGCGGCAGCTTATGCAACTCGTGCAGGGATTCAATCAATCGTTGTTATTCCTAAAGGAAAAGTTGCTCTTGGTAAGCTTGCACAAGCTACAATGTATGGTGCAAAAATCATTGAAATTGATGGTAATTTTGATGATGCTCTCAATATCGTTCGCCAAGTAAGTGAAACAACACCAGTTGCACTTGTTAACTCTGTAAATCCATACCGTATCGAAGGTCAAAAAACGGCATCGTTTGAAATTGTAGATGCCTTAGGTTCAGCACCTGATTATCTGTGTATTCCTGTTGGTAATGCAGGTAATATCACTGCCTATTGGAAAGGATTTAAAGAATATCACGCTGCAAAAAATAGTGGTTTACCAAAAATGTATGGCTTTGAAGCAGAAGGTGCAGCAGCAATCGTTAAAGGAGAGCCTATTGCTAACCCTGAGACAGTGGCAACTGCCATTCGAATTGGCAATCCTGCTAGTTGGAAATTGGCAGAAGCGGCTCGCGATGAATCTGGTGGTATCATTGATTCTGTTACAGATGAAGAAATTGTAGCAGCTTACAAATTAATCGCAAGTACAGAAGGTATTTTCGTTGAGCCAGGCTCTGCTGCTTCTTTAGCAGGTGTTATGAAGTCTGTTGAAAATGGAAAAATCCCTCAAGGCGCTAAGGTTGTAACTATCTTTACAGGGAATGGACTGAAAGATCCTGATACAGCTATGAATGTATCCACTGTTGAGGTTGTATCTCTTAAAAACGATGAAGAAGAAATTCGTGCATATATTGAGGGTGTACTATGAGTAAAATGTGGCAAATCTCAGTTCCTGGAAGCACAGCCAACTTAGGTCCTGGCTTTGATTCAATAGGACTTGGCTTGTCTCTTTACTTAAAGCTTTCTGTTACTTTACAAGAACAATGGGAAATTATCCATCTTGATGATAATGGTCCTAAAGAGTTTGAGCTTGAAGAACACTTACTATACGTCATTGCTAAAAAAACTGCAGATCAATATGGTCAACAGCTACCTGCTTGTCGTGTAGAGATGGCCAGTGAACTTCCGTTGGCACGTGGTCTTGGTAGCAGTGCAGCAGTTATTGTTGCAGGTATTGAACTTGCTAACCAAGTATGTAAGCTTGGATTAACGATTCAAGATAAACTTAATCTCTCTTCACAAATTGAAGGACATCCAGATAACGCAACCGCTTCAGTCTTGGGAGGTTTAACGATTTCTTCAATGGATGACAAAGGAATGGTTGATACATTTCATATCAATGATATCGATGCCTCCTTTGTGGTATATGTACCAGATGTTGAATTAAAAACAAGCGAATCTCGTTCGGTTTTACCAGCGCAATTTAACCGATCCTATGCAGTTCATGCTTCAGCAAATGCGAATATGCTAGCGGCTTCTTTAATGGCACGAGATTTTGAACGTGCTGGACGTTATATGGAGGCGGATTTATTCCATGAACCGTTTCGTGCAAAGCTAATTCCTGCATATGAAGAAATTCGTATTGCTGCAAAAGCTAACGGCGCATACGGTACAGCTTTAAGCGGAGCTGGTCCAACATTAATATCCATTATTCCCTCTGCTATTGCTTCTGACTTCGTTCAGTTAATGACAAAGCAATTCCCAGAGCATCAAATTATTTTAACAAAAGCTGATGAACATGGTGTACAAGTCAATGAATGTATGAAACGTCTACTATAACAGTAGGCGTTTTTTCTTGAAAGCAAGTACGTATAAAACTAATATTATAGAAGTATAGAATTAGACTTTCTATACTTGCTTTTCTAAGGAGGGACTATTTTGAAACCCATTATTTTCTGTGATTTCGATGGCACGATAACAGAAACAGATAATATCTTTTCACTTATGACTGAATTTGTACCAGAGAAATCTGAAAAAATTGCACAAGCGATGATGGAACAAACCATTTCATTTAAAGATGGCCTATCAGCTATGTTTCATCTACTTTCTAGTCAACAAAAAGATGAAGTCATTCAATACCTAATGGATTCGGCAGTAATACGTGAGGGATTTGGAGATTTTGTTCGCTATGCTCAAAACAACAATATTCCATTTTATATTGTAAGTGGCGGAGTTGATTTCTTCATCGAGCCTTTAGTTGAAAAATTTGGTCCATTTTCAGGCACCTACTGTAATAAAGCAGATTTTTCTGGTGAGCAAATACAACTGATTTACCCAAATAGCTGTGATGAGGAATGCGCTAAATATAGCACACAAGGTTGCGGCTGCTGTAAGCCTAGTGTTATGCGAAAAGTTGCCAAGGAAGATCATTATAAAATCGTAATTGGTGATTCTCTATCTGATTTCGAGGCCGCTAAACTGGCCGATATCGTTCTTGCTAGAGATCATCTTATCCAACGCTGTGAAGAACTTCATGTTCCATATAGACCCTTTACCACATTTCATGATTGTCTAAATATTGTTCAAGAACTAGTGGAATCAAAAAAGGCTATTCTTTCAATTTAATGTAGAAAAAAGACAAGGGAGCCACTTTTACAAAGATGACTCCCTTTCCCTACTTATTTATGCTAATAGCACTAAGCTAATGGCCATGACCGCCATTCCTGCTACTAGACCATACATCGATAAATGTGTTTCATCGTATCTTTGTGCTGCTGGTAACAACTCATCTAATGAAATAAAGACCATTATTCCTGCAACACCAGCAAAAACAATTCCAAACATGACATCGGTTAAAAATGGCATAAGGAGCAAAAATGCTACTAATGCACCGACAGGCTCTGCTAATCCTGATAAAAAGGATAATTTAAAGGCTTTCTTTCGATTACCCGTCGCAAAGAAAATAGGAACAGATACAGCAATGCCTTCTGGAATATTGTGAATAGCTACTGCAATGGCAATAGCAATCCCCACATTCGGGTCATTAATAGCTGACATAAATGTAGCGATACCCTCTGGAAAATTATGAATGCCAATCGCGAGAGCTGTAAAAACACCCATCTTCATCAAATGTTCTTCATTGACCTGTGGTTTGATGGCATTTACATCCTCAACTAGCTTTACTTCATGAGGATTAGTAGCCTTTGGAATAAATTTATCGATCAAGGCAATAAATAACATCCCACCGAAAAATCCTAGGATTGTCATCCAATAGCCATTTGTTGTACCTAATGCATTGGTTAAAGCATCTTTCGCTTTAACAAAAATTTCTACCAGGGATACATAGATCATTACCCCTGCAGAAAAACCTAATGCTAATGATAAAAATTTTGTATTTGTTCTTGATGTAAAAAATGCTATTAAACTACCTACGCCTGTTGCAAGTCCGGCAAAAAGAGTTAGTCCTAGTGCCAGTAAAACATTTCCGTCCATTCCCTTCTTCCTTTGCTCTTTTTCTTATTGTACTCATCTTAACGTAGAAGTTTCCTATACGCAATTCTTTTTTATGAGGTAAATATCATTCTTTACAATGTCTCAATAAAACGTAAAAAAGCAGTATCTATTCATATGAAATAGATACTGCCTGCCTTTTTATTTATGATTGGATGAAAATAAGCGTTTTCGACGTTCGTACCAGATGACACAAATGATAAACCAAGTATAGCCGATGCTCCAACCAGCAAGTACATCTGTAGCAAAATGTCGAGCTCCTGCAATACGTGATAAACCAATAAGCACCATCAAGATCGTTGCGCCAAGCCACAGAAGGATTTTACGGCTTTTATTACGATTCTCCGCTAAAATATAAGCAAGTGAAAATAAATACAAAATACCTGTCATCGAATGTCCAGATGGAAAGCTAAAGGATGTCAGTTGATCCTCAATTTCAGGTCTTGGACGTTGCACCCATTTCTTTAATAATTGATTCAGAACATTGCCTGCTGCAAAAGTTAGTACAACAAATAGCATCCCTCGATAATTTTTTACCTTCCAAGCTAAATACACCATTAAAACTACTGCAACAGCGACAACAAATATTGGCTCCCCTATATAATGAAAGATCTCAATAAATCGATTGCCAAAAAGAATCTCTGCCATCTTTGCATCAAATGTATTCATCAATTGACTTTGATAAGTGACTCTTAATACGATAAAGACAATTAACGTTACAATTGCTAAAGGATATGCCCATTTTTTCATTTTTTCACCTCAAAAAACATTCATGCTATGGTCTTCACATCATAACATAAATAGGTCTATTCTGAATGAAATATAGGCCTTCATTTTAAGAAAGGTTTACACCCTTAACCTCTTGATAAATAGTGATCGTTTCTGCTTCTGGTTTGTTAAAGTAATTGGAAACGGCCAATGCAACAATAAATAAAATGGCTACTATAGGTAGTATTCTTCTAAACATCCTAAACACTCCCTTATTCTTTTACTGTTCCAAATTTAACTACTTGATTAACACGGGATCAAATAGCCAATCTTTTGGACCAAAGTTTGCATCCTTTTCTCCTCTAACCTCACGCGAAATACCATATTTTATAATAGTTTCTCTAAATCTTTTGCTAAACAATGTCTTCCTATATAAATACCTTCCATCATGACTACAATCAGCAGAGTAAAAAACATCACCTTTTAAGTTCTCTAAATCTTCATGATGATAAATATCAGGACCATTAATGACTCCATTTAAGCCACAACTGCACGGTGGTTGTTCAGTTGCAAAGTATAATTTAACTCTATCCTTACTACACTCAGGCAGCATTTGTATAGGAATAATTTGATAAGCTGGTTGTTTATCTTCTATAGGCCCTTGATGGATAACCTCTAAAAGCTCATAGCCTTCTAGTTTTTCTCTTTTCATTAGTAATACTAGTTCCTCAGAAGCTACCCAGTAACCATTTACATGGACTAAATAACGATCTTTCATCTGCGTAGTATCAATAACTATCGGTGATAGCTGCTCTTTATCCATGAGCCCACAATACTTACAATGTGTACTCAAAGAAAATAATGTCCCCTTATCCTCTAAGAACATTTCTGGTGAATTACCTGTTGAATTTAAAGTAAATAATGGTGCTCGTTCATACTCTATATCTGAAAATTCAAAATAAAAACGTTCTCCAATCGAAACGATTCCAAATTCACGTTCTAACGACGCATATAAAGCTGTTACCTGCTCGTATGTTACATCCTCATTTAATGTAAAAATAGGATTAAATTTTGTTTTCAAATTTCTTTTTCTCATTTCAGGCGCACCAATAGCAATACCATGACGATTATAAACGTTAATAACTTGATCTTGACTAGTTTCATCTATGGAAAACAAATTTTCAAGTTCTACTTTCACAATACACGCCTACCTTTATAAAGTTTTATGGTGAAGTATATTGACTAGCTAGTAACATTCTACAATCTACTAACGCTACTTTATTCATAGATAGTCAGGCTGCTTATTTTAATAAAATGATTTGTATATTACTGACTATAGCAAATCTACTTAACCACTGTTAATTTAAGCGTACCAGTACTTATACCGTTATTTCAACTTCGGGTTTACGCCAATTTTATGGCGTGATTCAGACAAATTTTTGGCGTGATTTGGCGGATATAAAAAAACACCGCCACTTTTTTGGCGGTGTCTCTAATATTTTATAGGCTATTTAGTATAGGAATATGGATTTATTTTACTAAGGTAATATATAGGATATTCAATTCCCAAAATGCTCCCTATTAATTGAAAAATATACCAACAGTATAACATAGAAGTTGTTTAGAGTAAATTCATTCTCTCAGCAAGATTTACAGCTTCTGTTCGTGAATCTACATTTAACAAAGAAAAGAGTTGCGTTAAATATCTCTCTGTTGTTCGCTGAGGAATATTCAATTCAATAGCGATGGCTTTATTTGTATGGCCCTCTGCAATGAGTCTTAAAATTTTCTTTTCCTTTTCATTTAAATGTATATCTTTGGCACCTTGCAGTTTAAATTTATCATCCAGAAAATCTAAGAAATTTTTTGGTAAAACAATTTCACCGTTTGCAATGGCCCTGACTGTTCTTAAAATTTGCTCTTTAGAAGCTGTTTTAGCTAAAATGCCTTCTATTTTTCTTTCTAAAATGAGTGGATAATAATCTGTGATATCATCACCTGTATAAAGAATGACAGAAGCATTTGACTGAATAGCCTTAATATTACGGGCTAGGTTAATTCCATTCTCTAATGGCATATTGATATCTATCAGATAGATATCGTATGGTTTATTCTTTATCCTTTGAATGACACAAGTTGCATCACTTTCCGTATCGATGATAATATCTTCATTCTCTTGAAATAAATTTTTAGTTCCCTCTAACACTATAGGGTGATCATCCACTATGAGCATCGTAATCAAGTGTTTCACTCCCTTCTTTCACCATTATTCTAATAAACATCCCTTCATTGATATTTGAGTCAATAGCAAATTGTCCGTTAAACGCTTTTACACGCTCCTGCATGCCTTGAATGCCCATCGATTCTGTTACTATAATGTCCTCTACATTACATCCTACACCATCATCTTTATAAATGATTTCGAAACCATCGTTCATTTCTTTTAAATGAATTTCAACAGATGCTGCATAGGAATGCTTTAACGCATTATTAAGTAGTTCTTGGAACAAACGATAAATCATTAAATTCATGCGTTCATCCTCTAAATAAAGACGATCAATTGTGTAAATTAGCACGAAGTTAGCTCTCTCCTGAACTTTCCGGATTAACTTTTCTAATGCAGCATTTAAACCTAGTGTATCTAGTAACGGAGGTTTTAGGTTTTCACAATAAGTACGTAATTCATGTAAGGATGCAACCATTTGCTTATGAATTTTTGCAAGCTTGTCCTGTATATCTGTTGTATTTTTTGCATTTACAAGGACATCCACCTCACGGGCTATATGTAGTTGCTCCTGTAAATTGGTGTCATGTAACTCTTGAGCTAACTGGTATTTTTCTTCTTCAAACCTTAGCCATAAAAGCTTGTTCAGCCATGGTAACTGACCATCATCAGCTTGCTTCATATGCTTCAGTTCCTCTAACAGTTCTTCCACCATTTTTGTATTTTCAATAAAATTATTCACATACAATAAGAGCAATTCAAGCCATAAAAGCTCCTCATCTTTTAAATGAATCGTATTATTATGCCCTAGCACTAATGCTCTTTTAAAATGTGCATCCTGATGGAGAAATGCTATATAAACTTTGTCAATTTTTCTTATTTCACCTAATCTGATTTCTTCCATTATTTCAGGATCAATCGTAATACTTTCTCCAGCAATTGTTATGAATTCATTTTTATCATAGTTATATGTTAAGACAAAAACGTCCTCTAACTCAAGATGTATGGAAACCTCGTAAGCAAACTTTTCTAGAAGTTCGTCGATTTTAATTGTTTTCCCAATTTTATCTACGGCTGTATATAGCTGATGAATATAGTCGCCCTTTGTTGAAAATAATATTTTCCGTTTTCGATAATCGACCTTCTCTTTTACGTAAAAAAGTATAACTAATGAAGAAAATGTAAAGAAAGCTACCCCCGACATGACAGTCATTGTTAAATAACGACCTGCAATAAAATATAGTCCCACTGTGAACCATACAGTAAAGATTAAAGAGAATATAACATAATAACGTAATCTTGTAATATGGTACTCAATATCAAATAATCTTTCTGCTAATTGTGTAAAAATAAAGCTAAAAGGTATAAGCAATAAAAATAATGAGCTTATCTCAGATGAAAGTATATACGTGTGAAAAAGGATTTTAGGGAGTGCATATAAAAAAAGAAATGGTAGAAACGGTATTAATATACTATTTAATAAAATTTTCAACTGAGGTGAGCTGTATTTAAAATAGCTTATTAATAAAATACTAAGGATGATCACAAGGAGAATAAAGAAAATAGCCAATATAACATTGGAAAGAATATCATTTGAAGCAGGATAAATAGTGCCCACACACCCTAATATAAAAGCTATGAAGGGTAGTATATAAAAGAGCTTGATATTATTTGTAAATACCCAATTTGTTTTCACAAATGAATAATAATTTCTCAAAAAATGTAATAGTATGACTAAACATAACAGCATACTGCTTCGATTTACGATAATGCCAATCGTATCCATCCTACCAGAGACACCACTGCTTACATAAGCCAAAGAAACCGTTAACATAAAAAGAATTAGTAAATCAGCTAACTTAGTATTCCTTTGTTTGAAATGTAAATAAAATGCAACAAATAATGTTAATAAATAATAACAAGCCGGAATGATTAAAACATAGATAAATTGTTGAGGGATATCCAAATGCTTAATATGTATATTGATTAGATCTCCATCGGGCTTCAGTATTGTTATTTCATTAGCAGATAAAATTTTTGATTTATACTTCAGTTGATTTAATTCGTTGATGGGTTCATTATCTACAGTTAAAATCGCATCACCAACAGAAATATTTTGTCCCTCTGCCCAGTCTTTATAATAAAGTTGAGAAATGACCCATTTGTCATTCTCTTCTTCTACACCAATCTGTATATAAGGCTCGCTATAATTCACATAATTTAAATAAAAACCAATAATTAAATAGAGAATTATAGCGGGCCAAAACAACTTACTACGCAATTTTTTTAGTTCCAAATATCACTTTCTGCATTCATTTCACCGCTAAAAGCTTCTAAAATTGCTTTTTGTTCTACAGATGAAACTCCTACTAATGAGGCTTTTTGTTCCTTTAATAGTGCAACTAGGCTTGGATTTTGTTCTAAATATTGGATTACATTAATCATTCTTATCTCTCCTCATCTCAATAATTTTTGTAGGTATTCTTTACCTAACTCATTTATAGCTACATTTTCAAGGTAATTCAATGCTTTAAACTTGTAGACGTTTTTTATCGTAATGGCATAACGTATTGCACCACCATTTGTCAACTCGTCTTCTGTTGCATTATTATCCAAATCTGTAACTATATCATTATTATAATAGCTAGAAACAGATTTTGAAACATCATTTTTCTGTGATAGAAGATAAATAATAGGCAGAGAATACCTTTTATTTAGCAAATCATTTTTAGGGCCCCACGCCTTTAAGCTTTGTATATCATTTTTAATTTGTTGGATGATGCCTATGTATTTCCCATACTCCTCTATTTCTTGAGATATTTCACCTCTTGCAAGTACTTCACCAATCAAACAACCCATTGCTGTTAATGAACCAGATTTCAACGTAATCATTTGTACATAGGAATCTTCATCACGGCAATTATTTAGTAAGTCTAATTGTTGCCCGTTTATACTTTTTAAAGCGTATTCTTCAAGAAGCTTGATAGCCGCTCTTTTATGTTCAAAAGAAGTTTCATCTATTGTTTTAGATGCCATGACCAGCATAGCTAAAGCAACGTTTAGTGATAATTCAGGAGTTTTGTTCCAACTATAGTCCGAATCCTTATCCTGCAGATCATCAATAATATCAAAAGATAGTATTAGAAGTTCAATTGCAGCAGCTACCTTGTAGATATCTTGATTTATGCTTTTTGAAAATGCTTCATAATGCCAAAAACACAATTTACCAAAGGAAAAACCTACAGCTGTTTTTTCTTCTATAAAGCCTTTTAACATTGTTTTTAGCTCAGAGCCAAGTAATAACTCATTTTCTATAAGGATGTCTAATGATTCATTGATGTGTGCATCTAAACCCTTCAATAGTCCTCTCCCCTATCTAGTATATTACTAGATATTATATAGATTAGTGGGAATTAATACTAGTCATACAATTATATGATACATTAAATACCATTAATTCCTTTATAAAGCGAAAGACCGCCAAAAAGTGGCGTTATTCATGCAAATCACGCCAGATTTTTGTTAATAATTACTAAAAAAATGGCGGTAGAGAACCAAGCACCGCCATTAAAGTGGCGTAAACTTACCATTGAAATGGCGTTCTAACAGATGTTACGCTTAGATTAATAATAAAATCATATTTTTATAGTCAGGATAGATTGATGAACATGAAATCTTTTTGTACTGGGAGTGACTTAAATTGAATGATACTGTTTTCATACTTACGGCTACTTTTTCATGTAATATCTCTGTCTCAGCTGAAGAAATTACAATTAAACAGCCTAGCAATGACCAACGACGAATTGAACAAATCATTATTCAATCAGAATTAAAAGCCTATCAAGAAACCTTAGCTGCGTATAAAAACATTTCAACTTTTTCAAATTTTATTAGTGATATTCCTGGATTTGAGGATACATTCCAACAAAAACGAGATTATTATATTGAGCAGTATGGCATTATAAGAATATCAAACGAAAGCATATCTAGTATGTCATTAGTCAATCCTTTCACTTTTGGATTAAATATAGATTCCCCTATAGTGTATGTAACACCACAGTACACAATCATTAATGCTAGAGGGCTAGTAATGGCGACAAATGCATCTAATTATAACAATAATCCAGATAGTGTGGATGGGCTGTGTAATACAAGTATCTCTGGGTTGTCCATTAACGAGAACACCATATCCTTTAATATGGATTCGACATTTAGTAAATGGAGAAAACCATCTATTACACATTAACCTATACACCTAGCTAAGCAGGTCACAATGATTGTGACCTGCTTTTTGTGTAATAAAAAAGGTGTCTCAATCTCTTGAGACACCTTTCATGTTGTTGCAAAAAGATAATGTCAACGGCAGAAAAAGCAACTTGGCAAGGTGAG
>NZ_JBHERJ010000051.1:0-132022 GCF_043359455.1 Lysinibacillus sp. PWR01
CTCGCCTTGCCTAGAGGTCTTTCTCTCTTATTAGCATGATCTTATTTAAACATAAAAAAAGCCCTGTAGAGACCTCTCCACAGGGCTTTTCAATGAACGATTTAATTATTTTGCAATAGAACCGTCTTTTACTTTATTGTTATTAGCATCAACTAGGTTTGTTGATTTGAATTCAACTACAATGCTGTCTGTTAATGCATAGTCAGCTTTAGTTGTTACTGTAAGTTTACCACCAGCTACTGTAGCAGAAGCAAGTTCTACAGTTGAGCCTGCAATTTTAACAGTTACACCTGTTGGTGCAGCTTGGTCAGCAATGTTTTCAGAGAAGTCTACTGTAAATGTTTTGCTATCTACTGCAGTTACTTTAGTAGCAACAGGTACAATATTTTCTTTAAGTGTTACTTGCGTTGAAACTTTTCCACCTTTAAGAGTGTTACCTTTTGTATCTACTACATTGCTAGCTTCAAGTACATAATTACCATTAGCTGTGATAGAACCTTCAGGTAAAGTGAATCTTACTTTTTTAGTACCATCTACAAATTGAAGTTGCGTACCAGCAGGAAGCTCTTTTCCTCCTAGTTTGTAGTTAGCAGCAGTTGTTGCTGTTGCCGTTACATCTGCAGCATATTCAACAGTGAATACATTGTTATCTGTTACAACAACTGGAGTAGCTCGAAATACTAATGAATCTGTAGGTGTTTCTGGTGTAGCTTCAAACACGCCTGTTGTTACATTGAATGTCACTGTATCAGCAGTTACGTTGCCAGCTAAATCTGTCACTGCTTTAGCAGATAATTCGAATGTATAAGATGAATTGCTATCTAAATCAATGTCAACTTTTACAGTGTTTTTCTCTGCACCTTCAATTTTACCGTTACCATCTACATCGAAACCAGCATCTGCTTTTACTGCTGTTTCTTTTCCAGTAGTGTAAGCAATACCATTTTGCGTTTTAACTGTTAATGTTCCTTCTACTTTTACTGGTTCACTAAAAGTAAGGTATAGAGCATCAACATCAGTAGTAGCATTCACATCGTCAGCTACTAACATTTTTGTAGCTGCAGATACAAGTGTAGCAGGCGTTAAATCTTTTGAAAGGATAGCATTGAACTCAAATGCATCACCTGCATTACCAGCTAAATCTTTTTGTCCTTCTACTTTAATGTTTGTATTAATGAATGTAGCTGTACCTAAAGCAGATTTAGCATCAATAGTGAAAACAGTTTTATCCTCTGTATCTTTAATATCAGCATCTGTTAAATAGAATACAGTTGATCCTACTGTTACTTTTGCATATTCTTTCGTTTCAGCATCTGCATTAAGATTTTGTTTCATTAATTCTTCAGAGAAATCAAACGTAATTTCTGTACCATTCACAGCTGTAGAAACAGTTGGTTTTGAATTATCAACGTCTGCTTTCAAAACTGTGAAGTTTACTGCGATAGGATTTGCGATATTATTAGCGAAGTCAGTTGCACCAACAATGTCTACTTTGTAAGATTGTTCAGCTGTTAATCCAGTAATTGTTAATTTCTTACCAGATAAAGTATAGCGATCTTTTGAAAGTTCAGTACCATTTAAGCTGATTGTTCCTTCACTTTGTACAGGCTCATCGAAAGTGATCACTGCTGTAGTGCCTTTTGCTTCTACAGTATTCACGCTAACAGGCGTTGTATCTGCAAATGTGATTAATTTGTTGAACTCTTCAGTTAGAACTTTAGCATCTGCTTTTGTTTTAATTGGTTTTACAGTTACTTTACCATTTGTTAATTTTACTTCTTTATCAGTTGTTAACGTAACAGTCATTCCGTCTTCAGATACTACTGCGTTTGTGATTGCTACACCTTCAACAGCATATTTCGTTGTGATTGCAGCATCTTTTGCATCAACAGCTGTGTTGAACTTCACTTCAAGTTCCTTTGCATTAAGCCCTTTTACAGCTTCTACAGCTGGTGTTACTTCTTGAACTGCATCAATCGTACGTTTTACCATTGTAGCGAATTCTTCACGGCTAATTTTATCCTGTGGTGCTAATAATGAACCTTTACCATTGATTACGCCATTTTCTACAGCTGTTTCTAAGTAAGATACAGCCCATTTAGAAGCTTTAGAAGCATCTGCAAATTGGCTAAGATCTGCTTTACCTGTTAATTGGTAGCCTTGAACGATAACTTTCGCAGCTTGTTCTCTTGTTAATTGAGCTTTAGGCTCAAATTTACCATTGCCCATACCATCAAATAATTCTGGTGAAGTTGCAAGTACTGCGTTGTAGAACCAGTCATTTTCATTAACATCAGAAAAATCTTCTGTGCCAGTAGCTTTTAAATCTAATGCTTTTGATAAAATTTCAGCAGCTTCTGCACGTGTAAGTGTACCAGCTGGGTTGAAGTTTCCTTTTTCATCGCCTTGGATGAAGCCTTTGTCAGTTAAAAATTGTACAGCTTCTTTTGCCCAAGATGAAATGCTAGCTGCATCTTGAAATTCAGCAGCTGATGCTACCGGTACGATTGCTGATGCTACAAGTGCTGCTGTAGCAGTAGTTGCGAAAAATTTACGACCTTTGTTTTGTTTTGTCATTTTATATTCCTCCAGAATTTTAATAAATTATATTATTCTGTGAGAACAATATTATCGCATTATTTAATTTTTAAAATATGTATAAATTGTTCTCGCAAATAATAATTACAACCAATTATAGGGAAAGCAAACTTCTAAATTTTCCAAGATTAAATATCCCAATGAAACTGTAATTTGCTTTACAAGACAATAATATAACTAGATTACCAATAAATAAACGCTAAAAATAAGGTAATTTTAATACAGTATTGGTTATATAGGTAATCTTTTCATAGAAAATTTCTATAATATAGAAAAAACAGTTGAAATGGTGATAAAATGCATCTTATTTATGGAATTTTACTGAAACATACTTTTCACTTGAATGTGTTATATTACTTTCTTGATATAATAGAGGACACAAAATTAAAGCGATAATGTGAGTTAATTGGTAAAATTAACTTTAGGCATTGTGATCGTTACGTGCCCTAAACACTAACTTGCTAAATGGATTTGATTGCTATTAGTAGAAGGGGTGGATAAAAATAGATATTAGAAAAATGCGCTATTTCATAATGGTGGCAGAGGAATTGAATTTTAGTCGAGCAGCAGAGCGTCTTAGAATGGCACAGCCTCCCCTAAGCCAAGAAATTCGTAAATTAGAAGAAGAATTGGGTGTTCAACTTTTTCATCGAACAAAAAGAATGGTTGAACTAACAGACGCTGGGGAAATTTTTTTACAAGGAGCTAAACAAACACTTTTTCAATTAGATAAAGCGATAAAAGAAACACAACTTGCAGCTGAAGGGAAAATAGGGTGCTTAATAATCGGTTTTGTCGATTCTACAGAAATTGTTATAGAAGTTCTTAATAAATTTAGAGAACGCTTTCCTAAAATCCACCTTACATTACGTGAAATGACAACAGAGCAGCAATTGAAAGCACTTTATGAGAAACAAATTCATATTGGATTTATTCGTTCTGAGCAAAACAACGAGATATTAGCTTCTGAAGTTTGTTCTGAAGAATCCTTAAGATTGGTTTTACATCAAGATCATCCTTTGGCCACATTGCCCGAAATTTCACTTCAATTAATAAAGGAAGAACCATTCATTATGTTTCCGCGTCATTTAGGACCCAATTTTTATGATTTAATTATTAGTTATTTTTGGGATCATGGGGTAAGTTTGAATGTTGTTCAAGAAGCTGTTCAAATGCAAACGATTGTTAATTTAGTAGCTACAGGAATGGGCATTTCTGTTGTACCTTCATCGGTGGAAAGTTATCAACGTCCTGGCGTTATCTATAAAAAAATCAAAGAGACTACACCAACAGTAAATTTATATGTAGGATGGAGACAAAATGAAATATCTCCAGCAATAGCTCATTTCTTAACAGCCGTTAGAGAGGTTTATTCCTTTTCTCAACTTCACTACCAAAAATAAAAACCCACCCTAAATAGGATGGGGAAAAATAGCAGTTATATATATTTCTAGATAAGTCACTTGCAAAGCTTAACCTGTTTTACTCGGATCGTATTCTATAAGACCTTCTAATACTTCGTCAATCTGATTCATTATTGCAGGTTCCAGTTTGACACCAGAAGCTAATGCATTCTCTCTTACCTGTTCTGGGCTTGAAGCACCTATAATAGCTGAAGAGACTTGTTGGTTTTGTAGTACCCACGCCAATGAAAGTTGAGCAAGCGAAAGATCAATCTCTTGTGCAATGGGTTTGAGCTTCTGTATAGCAGAGAGCACATTGTCATCCATCCAACGTTGTGCGAGTTTATCAAAAAATGGTTTGCCTGCAGCAGAATTGGCACGGGATTGAGTTGGCACTGGTTTTTGTGGTAGATATTTCCCGGTAAGTACACCTTGTGCTAAAGGCGACCATACTACTTGCCCAAGTCCCTCCCGTTGACAGGTTGGGATCACATCCGTTTCGATAACTCTCCACAGCATAGAATACTGGGGTTGGCTAGCGATGAACGGAATATTTAATTGTCGTGCAAGTGCTGCACCACGAGTGATTTGTTCTGCTGTCCATTCACTTACGCCAATGTATAGCACCTTTCCTTGTCTTACAAGGTCTGCGAAAGCTAACATCGTTTCTTCAAGAGGAGTCGTTGGGTCAAATCTGTGTGCATAATAAACATCAATATAATCGGTCTGTAACCGTCGCAAAGAGGCATGACAGTTTTCTAGAATATGTTTTCGTGATAATCCCTTATCGTTTTGCCCCTTCCCAGTCGGATGGCACACTTTTGTACATAGCTCAATGCTCTCACGTCGTATACCTTGTAAAGATCGACCAAGTATTTCTTCAGCTTTCGTGTCAGAATAAACATCAGCCGTATCGAATGTTGTGATACCGACATCCAGTGCTGCATGAACACATGCATTTGCAGTATCCTCATCTACTTTACCACCATGATTTATCCAGTTTCCATAGGCAATCTTGCTAACTGATAAACCACTATTGCCAAGTTTACTAAACTCCATTGTAGATCCTCCTTTTATACGTGATATCTTTATTATAAAGATCCTGTTTTCATATGAATAATATATTATTCGTAATGAATTAATATAAAAAAAATATATAAGGATACAGTATGATGACGGTTATCATGTGCACTAGCTATACGTTCTCTCTAAGAGGCTGAAGGAGACCGTTTAAATAATATAAACGGTCTCCTCCATTTTATAAGCTCAGTAGTATTTACTGTTGGTTATTCAGCCTCAATATCGATTGTATTTACTGCAACTTTAGGCTCTACCAGCATAATATGGCATTCCTTTTCTGCAAAAGGCATGTGTTCAGCTCCTCCAGGCACAATAAACATCTCCCCTTTGGATATTTTCACCTGGCCATCGCGAAAAGCAATGAACATCTCTCCTTCGAGCACAATAAATACCTTATCAGCACCTTGATGCTCATGCCAAATAAAGTCACCAGCAATCTTAACCACTTTGAATTGAAAATCGTGTATTTCACCAAGGACTTTCGGTGACCAAAGCTCTTTTAATTCAGATAGTTCCACACTTATATTGATAACTTGATCTTGCATATTCATCTCTCCTTATTTACTTTTTGGAAAAGGTGCTTCCTATTATTCGTCCTTTTGCAAGGCTTCTGTTATATTTTGCAAAGCGTATTCGATAGCTAATGGACCTCCTGTAATAGCGGAAGTATCCATCAAATGAATATTACCTTTTTTTACGGCATTCATATTATTCCAGACATTGCTTTGATTCAACTCACTCATTAAAGTTTCCTTTTTTGTAATGTCACCGATAAGGAAAATATGGTCTGCTTGAATAGTTGAGATTCCTTCAAATGCAGCGAATTGATTATTATTCCCCTTAAATGTATCATCTGGTGTTAGACCCAAGCCCTTTTCTTTATCAAAAGCAAGTGTATAAACAGGGTTCTCTTCACCAAGAACATTAAAAGTTTTTCCATCCCAAGACAAAATAAGGGCAACAGACTCTCCTTGAATGGACTTTAATGCTTCACGTCCTGTTGAGATATCTTTCATCATTTTATCAATTACTTTTTCCGCCTCATCGTCTTTTCCGATAATCTCGGCTACTGTACGAAGTCCATATTGCCAGTCTTCGTAGATGTCCTGAGATTTCAACGTAATGACTGGGGCGATTTTTTCTAGTGATTCATACAACTTTTCGTGATGTTCTGTTGCTAAAATATAATCAGGGCCAATCGATAGGGTTTTTTCAATACTAGGAGACAATTTATCACCTAATTCTTCTGTTGAATCTAGCTTCCCTTTTAAATAAGACAAAGAAGATAGATAGTCTTTATCAGTAGAAGCTGCAGGAGGCTCACCTAATGCAACTAAAATTTCAGGGTAAAAATACCATAAAGAAGCCACTTTTTCTGGTTTTTTCTCGATCACAAATTCTTTCCCTAAGGCATCCTTAATGGTTCTCGGCCAATCTGTTGCTTCTATACTAACTGATGATGAAGATGTGTCTTCTGTAGTTAACTCCTTATTTTCAGCAGGCGATTTATTACAACCTCCCAATATAACTGCTAGTACTAGCATTGAAAATAACAGTCCTTTTATCTTTTGCATCCGAAATTCCTCCAACATATGATCTCTGATATATCCTTAGTATAGTAAAGTCATTTTTGGAGGAGAATGGATGCTTGTTGAACTTAGCATGGATTATTGATGAATTTTTCTCGATATTCAGTGGGAGAGATACCAACTTGCTTCTTAAATACTCTACTAAAATAAAAAGGGTCAGCAATTCCAACCGTTTCCGCAATTTGTTGTACAGGCACATCACTTGTAAACAGTATTTTTTGCGCCCTGTTTATTCGATAGTTTAATAAATATTCTGCTGGTCCCATCCCTGCATGTTTTCGAAATATATAAGATAGTCGATTTCGATTAACGTTATATTGTTCGGCAAGCGAGTTAATGGAAAGGCTTTGATAATAGTTTTCATGAATATAAGTAGTTACCTGTTCGAATAGAGTGTGGGATTCACAGCTATTTTGCCTATTAACAACACATAATAAGGCTTCATTGAGTACATCGCGAAATAGCATTTCTGTCTGAAACTTTGAAATGCCTCCACGCTGATTATATACATGCCATAGACGCATAATTAATTCGATTAGACGAGGAGATTGTCCTATTGGTAATTCAAAATGCTGATGAGAAAAGCTTGTCTCTGCTAATTCTGTGTTCCATATCCTATACAGGACAAGAATATATTCCCAATTTGTATCTCCAAAATTTTTTTGATTTAGTTTCATTTTTGCACCCCCATGCACCACTTTTCCTGGCGAAAAGATATAAGGCGTGCCATTAAATTGAAATTCTATTTTTCCTGTAAGGGGAAAAACAAATCCAGGAAAAGAATCTGTATGGTCAGCGTGAGGCACACCTGTATTTCTAGCATATCGATATATTCCCTCTACTTGAAAAGGCGTGCGTGCTAAATGCTCTGCTAGCTGATTTACGTCGATATTCATCTTGTATACCTCATTTCAATAATAGTTTGCTTGTAATACCAGGATTTGTCCTACGGTAAATAGCACATACCTTTCAATAAGTTACTGCTTCAGCCAAAAGACATTAAAGTGTAGGATCGATTTTCAAGGCGTGGTCCTCGGTCGTTGGATTGACCTATAGTTTTCATCTATTTATACCAAAAATGTGAAAAGGTAGGGATGACGGCTCTCGCCTATCCCCACCTTATCGATAACGATTATCATTGTCAATTAAAATTAGAGCCTCTTAATCTACGCGTGAAAAGCTGGATACTAATCCCTTTTAAAAGATTCTCTGAAAGGTCAGTCAACCGCACTCATTTCACATTTTTCACTTCTCTATCTTTTGACCTCTTAATTCCTTGCAAATCCTCTCTATTTCTTGTGAAAAGGATTTTACTTGGAAGGCTTCTGAAAACCTTTGATCCTCAGATACAGCTACTACTTGTAGCAGTTTTTCTTCATATGTTTGTACAAAATGATCAAGCGTTGGACTCTTTGACTTCAGGGCCTTAGCAATCCCTTGAATGATTTTTACACGATAGTAGTCCTCTTTTGGCATTCTCGGAATATCCCATTCACCGTCGTGATTTTTAAAAACTTTTCTAATAGGAACTGCCGAAAAATCAAAATATCTTCCCTCTTGATTTGGCTTAGAAAATGGATCAATTAATAAGGATGCATAGCGAATGTAGAGAAGATATTCCTGGTGAATGGACTCAAGCTTATTAAAATTCTCTATGTCTTGTCTGGCTATACTTGCTGGCAGCAATGGATAATTATCATCTACCATAAACTTCAATAGATTTAGAGATTGAATATCGAATTGACTGACGATTGCCATCATTTCTTTCCAATAATTTAATAATTGATGAATCATTGTATAAGTAATGGGACCCTCCGGATAGAGTTTATACACATACTTTGTCATTGTCTTTTCATTAAAAATCGCTTGTAATGAAAAATCATTCATAAATAAAGGAGGATGCACGTACAAAGATATATTTCTTGTTTCTGCCTCAAGAGGAGATGCTACCTTTTTCAGACTAATCCCCAGATGATGAAATAGTTCAGTTAAAATTTCTAGTCTATCTGATTTCGAGTAAGTTGAACCAATATATACTTTTTTCTTCACACCTGTTGTGAATACCTCATTTGATGGAATTCCACCTATCCATCTCGTATCTCCATAATAGGTTGAAAAACTAATTACCTCTGCCTGAGGAGCTATATTCTTTAAGAAATTAGTTATTAAATGACTAGAACCAAATGTAGGGGAAACTAATATAAAACATCTAGCCTCCTTTAGCACTTTGGTATCGATTTGTGCGAGTACAGATAGATATGCATCTGTGGTAACACTAAGTATAACCGTATCCCAATTTCCACAAATTGTATCATAACCCTTAAAAAATGTATCAATTGTACATTCTCCCGCTACAGGCTGATGTTGTGTATTTTGTATAGATACCTTAAGTGCCAGGTGATGCTGAATGATAGCTTCGAAGAATAGATTGGAGCGTAAAGATTCTCGACCAGCAATAGCTACCTTACTGTTTAAAATTTTTTTGAAATTCACAGCTAATTGAATTACTGTTGGCCCTGTTCCTAGCAATAAAACATTGTTAAAATAAGCCATATTCCTCTCCTCATCTATAGTACTTTTTGATATAAAATAACATCAAATACACGTTGAGGGTGCATAACTTCTTCTATTATATGCCATTTGGTTTCGTCTACCCTCTGCATGGGATAATTAAAAAGAGACTTTAATCCATTTCCATAACGCATCGCAATCAGCACATCTTTATTTGTGACATCATATAGTTGATCTAATATGTCATATTTACAGCTAACAGTGGAACTAAATATGATATGGCTAATTTGATTAATCACTGCAAGTTCACCTACTGTCTTCTTTTCTATTTCAATGGATAAATGACTTCCTAAATTATTGACTACATGTTTTCCCAATTGAATCGCTTCATTATCAATATCAATCCCAAAAACGTCTGCGCCTGTTCGTTCCGCAATTCTTAATAAGGTTATAGGAAAAGGGCCAGATCCCACCAACAGCACCTTCGATTGACTGGTAATTTGAAAACCTCCAAATTCCTTTTCAATGCAATCTTCTATATTTCGAAAATAATCAGTGATCTCCTCTTTTTCACAGGTTACTAGTTGAGCTCGATATTTTTCCATGATTTGCACACAAACAGAAGCGTTATTTCTTAGATTCTCAACTAATGATACAATTTCGCTTGTTTGCTCTAAATTATCCCATAGTTTTTCATTGTCACGATTTATTATAAAAGATGAATAATTATCGATTATTCCACACAACTCTGAATAATCAACTAGTAGGTGATCATTGTGTTGATGGATAAATAACTTAAATTTTTTATCAAAGTAAAGTAATTTCTCAAAAAAATCATCTATATCCTTCACTTGCCTCACTCCTATGTTTAAGGATTAAAGTTCAATATATGCCAAACCTTTTCATACTATTTCATCACTTCCTTGGTTATGTAAATTATTAAAAATCTCTACGGAGCGAAGAATCTTGTAAAATAATTTATTTATCTACAAGATACGATCGTTATCTCGTTTCTTTACGCACCTTTTCTTTTCATACCAATGCTTTCAGAAGATTTTCTACGGTAGAATATCTAACACCTAAATAGGCAACTTAGTAAACCACTATGAACAAAATGTTCAAAATGAATGATTTACTCATATTATTTTTATTTCACAATACTTTCATTATATTGACCCTGCCAACTGAACAATCTATGATAATCCCTGTTAATGATTATCATTTTCATTTAAAGTAACGGAAAAGGAAGGTTAGAAGAATGCTAAGTTTTACTAAATTAAAGAATTTGAGTGGGCTATCGCTAATCCTGTTATTAGCAATAATGATGGTGTTAACTGGATGCAATGCTCCTCAAAATCATACAGACACAGAGAAAAAGGAACAAACTACTGGAGAAGCAAAAGAATCTAAAAGTAAAACAATTAAACATGAAATGGGAGAAACCGTACTTAAAAATACCCCTAAAAAGATTGTTACCTTAGAGTTATCTTTTGTTGATTCCCTAAATACATTAGATGTCAATCCGATAGGTATTGCCGATGACAATAAAAAAGATATGATCACAAAGCTAGTCGGCCATGACATAGACTATACATCTGTAGGAACTCGTGAACAGCCTAGCTTAGAGGTTATTAGCTCTTTACAACCGGATTTAATCATTGCAGATGCTGAGCGACACAGTGCTATTTATAAAGATTTACAGCAAATTGCTCCTACAATTGTTTTAAAGAGTCGCGAATCGACATATCAGGATAACTTAGACTCTTTTAAAATAATTGCCGAAGCATTAGATCAAAAAGAGGCTGCTGAAAAGAGATTAGGTGAACATAAAGAAATCATAAATGAAATTAATTCGAAACTGAGTCTTGATACAAATCTAACTGTTTTACCTGCAGTTGTACGAGACACATCATTTCAAGCGCATACTACTTCTTCTTATGATGGAGAATTACTTGAACAATTAGGTCTGAAGGTGGCAATTCAGGACGAACAACCTTATGTTGAAATGAGTTTGGAACAACTTGTGGAAATCAATCCAGATGTACTACTTTTAGCGAATAATGAAGGTAAGCTACTTACTGATGAGTGGAAGGAAAATCCTCTTTGGAAAGACTTAAAGGCAGTAAAAAATGACCAGATTTATAGTGTTGATAGAGATTTATGGACAAGATTCCGAGGAATTATTTCGGCAGAAGCTATTGCTAAAGACACGTTAGCAAAATTGAATGAAAAATAAAGTAAACAAAAGAGAAGTAAGTAAGATACCCTACTTACTTCTTTTTCTAGTAAATCTTATATTTTGTAAGAAAGTGTGTTGTAGTTAATGGAATCTATAGTTAAAGCTAAAGTAAAAATATATAGTACAGCAATAACTGCAATCGTTTTATTGATGTTAGGAATTATCATTAGTGTTTCTGTAGGGATAGCAGATATTGATCTAGTAATGATATTGAAATCTTTTTTCGAGATAAATCCATCAAAGGAACAGTTAATTATACAAACCCTTCGATTGCCTCGAGCTATCATCGGAGCATTAGTCGGTGCAAATTTAGCCGTAGCCGGTGCTCTTATGCAGGCCATTACTCGAAACTCATTAGCCTCCCCTCAAGTATTTGGTGTGAATGCGGGGGCTTCATTCTTTATTGTCACTGCTTTTGCTCTCTTTCCTTCCCTCTCTTCCCCATCTCTCGTTTTCTCTGCATTTATCGGGGCAGCAGTTGGAGGAATAACAGTCTATTCCTTTGCATCTGGAGGAGGAATGACACATGTAAAACTAGCATTAGCTGGAATTGCCGTACACTTCCTTTTATCCTCTTTAACACAAGGAATCATTATTTTTAGTGAGCAAGCAAAGGATGTTCTGTATTGGCTAGTAGGATCAATTAACGGAAAATCATGGACACATGTTATGATCATTCTTCCCTGGTCTATTTCAGGACTATTCATTGCCTTATTACTTTCAAGGTCTATTTCGATTCTTGTCCTAGGAGAAAGTACTGCTCAAGGGCTTGGGCAACAAGTAAATCGTATCCGTATGCTAGCTGGAATCCTAGTCATTATTTTGGCTGGCTCTTCTGTAGCGGTCGCAGGTCCGATAGGCTTTGTTGGATTAATTATTCCTCATATTGTTAGAAGATTAGTGGGAGGAGATTATAAAAGAATCATTCCATTCTCTGCACTATTTGGAGCTTTACTTTTAGTTTACGCAGATATTCTCGCTCGATTTATCGCTTATCCTTTTGAATCGCCCGTTGGTATTGTGACAGCTATTATTGGGGCACCATTCTTCCTTTATTTAGCAAAGAAAGGAAGGAATATTAAGCAATGAAAAATAAACAAAAATTTATGCTACAACGCAATGTTCATCCTAATCTTATTCTTCTAGTGCTTTTAATAATCATCCTCATTTTATCTATTATAAGTCTAGGCTTAGGAGCCATTTACATTACACCGTCAGAAATCATTCAAAATTTAATTGGAGAAGGAACATCAAGTCAAAAATTTATATTAAGCAATTATCGGATTCCTCGTATTATAATCGCTATCATCGTAGGATCTGGATTAGCAACCGCTGGAGCGATTTTGCAAGGAATCCTCCGTAACCCATTGGCATCTCCTGATGTAATCGGCGTTACGAAAGGAGCCGGATTAGCAGCCGTTATCATTATCGTTCTATTTCCAGCGTCACCCATTATTTATCTTCCCCTTGCGGCTTTTATAGGAGCAGCTATCATTGCTGTCATTCTAATGCTGTTTGTTTATAAAAAAGGGGCTCAACCAAATACACTCGCTTTAGTAGGAATAGCTCTAGGTGCAATATGTCAAGCAGGGATAGAGTATTTTATGATTAAGTTTCCAGATGATGTAAGTGCGACTCTTTTATGGTTGACGGGCAGTCTATGGGCAAGAGGATGGGATCAAGTATATATCCTGCTTCCATGCCTCATTCTTATCCCCCTACTAATTGGATTAACTTCTAAATTAGATATTCTAAGCCTTGGTGATGATATAGCTACTGGTCTCGGTGAACGCTCAAAATTCCTGCGCTATATTTTACTAGGTGTTTCAGTTGTGTTAATTGGCGTATGTGTAGCGACAGTGGGTTCTATTGGATTTATCGGTTTAATCGCTCCTCATATTGCCAGAAGAATTGTAGGATCTAAATTTAAAGTGCTACTTCCTGCTTCCGCTCTCTTTGGTGCTATTCTTCTATTAGTTGCTGATAGCCTGGGTAGAGGTCTCTTCCCTCCAATAGAAATACCTGCTGGAATTATTACAGCAGTGATTGGTGCACCCTATTTTTTATATTTATTACGTTCTGAACGAAAAAAGACATAAGAAGGTGAGCATTTATGACAACATTATCAGCAGAGCATCTTTCTCTCTCCTATGGATCATCTCAAATCCTTGATAATATAAATTTAGTCGTTCCTGAAGGTAAGATTAGCGTTATTATTGGGGCTAATGGCTGTGGAAAATCTACTATTTTGCGTTCCTTAGCTAGATTATTAACACCTCAAGAAGGAATGGTTTATTTAGATGGTAAGGCGATTCAGCAGCAGTCGTCCAAAGAAGTTGCTAAGAAATTGGCTATTTTACCTCAAGGTCCAGAAGCTCCAGAAGATATAACGGTTAAAGACCTATGTTATTATGGTAGACATCCACACAAAGGTCTATTGTCTAGACAAACGCTGGAAGATGATGCAATTGTAAACCGCGCATTATTAGCAACTAAAATGACTGATTTTGTGGATCGTACATTGGATGAGCTATCTGGAGGACAAAGGCAAAGAGCATGGATTTCAATGGCTTTAGCACAAGACACAGATCTACTATTATTAGATGAACCAACAACCTATTTAGATTTGGCGCATCAAATTGAGATACTAGAATTACTACGTGATTTAAATATTACTCACGGACGAACAATTGTCATGGTTTTACATGATCTAAATCAAGCAGCACAATATGCGGATCATCTCATTAGCATTGTTAAGGGGAAAATTTATCAAGAGGGGCCGCCTGAAAAAGTATTTACCAAGAGCATGATTAAGGATGTATTTGGATTAGATTGCTGTATTATTGAAAATCCAGTAGATCAAACACCACTTTGCATTCCTATCGGCTTATCATTAAGATAAAAAACACAAGGGACCACTACTGTTAAGTTGGAGTGGTCCCTTCATATTGTTGAAAAACAAAACCATCAATAGAATTTTTGTGAAAGGTGAAAATGGTTTCCGTTGTAGGCTACTTGCTTTCCTGTGGGCGAGCGCCGAGCCGCTTCCTCCGCTACCGCTCCGTGTAGGGGCTCGCCTGTCTCGCTATCCCACGGGAGTCAAGTAGCCTTCCACTCCAACCCACAAAAGTATTATCTTTTTAGCAAAGGTTTTCTAATAAAGTGAAGGTGTTCAAGACTCTTTATGGAGAGGTGTTGTCACGCATTACTTCTCCACATTGAAAATAAGAGTTTATCCCCTCTAAGAATACAGATAATGGGCGATTTGACCGCTATGCTACTATGAAAAAAAGTAAATACACTTTGCAGAATGCTTGATTGGAGTGGAGCGAGCGTGAGTGAGTGAAGCGGCACATCGAACGCCCCCTGGAAAGGACGCTGGCGGAACGGAAATCAACCCCTCACCTTGCAAAGTTTCTTTTCTGCCGTTGACATCATCTTTTTGCAACAACATGGGACCACTACATTAAAATTGTAGTGGTCCTTTTTTGTATTCCACACTTCGATGTTCGTTGAAATGTTGATATTTTATAATGGGTTCTGACAGTGAAAACATTTTGCGGGAGGAACTAAAAATGAAAATAATGAAACAAATGCCAAATACAAAAATGATAAATCCTAAAATATTATATTATGGATTTCCTGTAATTTTACTGAGTACATTAAATGAGGATGGAACTGTGAATATTAGCCCTTTATCTTCTTCTTGGGCATTAGGAGACTGTATTGTCTTAGGTATTGGCCTCGGTGGAAAAGCAATTGAAAATTTAGAGCGACATCCTGAATGTGTCCTGAATATTCCTGATCCCTCACTATGGGAGAACGTGGAACAGTTAGCTCCTTACACAGGAAAAAATCCAGTCCCAGATTTTAAGAAACAGATTGGCTTTACATATAGAAAAGAGAAATTTGATATTAGTGGTTTAACACCAATTGGGTCTACAACGGTTATTCCTACTCGAATTATGGAGTGTCCAATTCAAATCGAAGCTCAGGTAAAACATATTCGTATCCCAGATTATGCGCCTAGTTTTGCAATCGTCGAAACACAAACGATACATGTACATGCCCATGAAGATATAATTATAGAAGAAAATCATATTGATCCAAATAAATGGAGTCCCCTAATTTATAATTTTCGTCATTATTTTGGTCTGGGTAGCAAGCTTGGTAACAACTTCCGGTCAGAGATCTAGACATAGATAGTTATATTTATAAATACATCAAAAAGTTAAAAAAAGACCAGGTTCTCATTTGAGCGCCTGGTTATTTGTTTCGAGACTAGCATATAATTGGGGGCAAAATAATATACTTGCTGCTCTTACACACAAAATACTTCACTACTAAGCAATTTAGAAATGAAAAATTTTTCTCAGTACATTCACTTTTCCTCTTTCATAAATTCCCTAAAGTTTTCAACGATTTCTTTTGCTTTAGTACGATATAAATAATGATCCCCTTCAAATGTCATCACTTTTCCATGTATAGAATCTTCTATTTGTTTTTTATGCTCTGGTATCCACCTATCCGTTACTGGATGATTCGCTTGTATAAAGAAAATAACTGGAATATTTTTGGGAAATGATAAATTTTCAGCTGCTTTAAAATTTGCATACATCGTTTCAGCTTCATTTAATTGGCTAGTATTATACATGTTTTTATGCTTAAGAATTTTCATTTGTTCTTTTGTTTTTTCCTCATATGGTAGTACGGCATATGGGTCATCACTTAGCTTCACTTGCAATCTAGCTAAACCTGATTTTTTAAGTAGTTTTAAAGTAGTTATTATTGAAGACTCAATCTTTTTCTCGCTTATCGTTGGAACACTACTATCGAGCCCGACAAATGCACTCACTTCGTTTGGATATTTGTTCACATACTCCAATCCGTAAAGGCCTGAAATGGAGTGGCCCATTAGAATATAACGCTCAATATGAAGTCGCTGTAAAGCTTCATGTATTTCACTGACAATATTCTCTGTGCTTCGTTCTTTTTCAGTTAGATCACTTAATCCATATCCAAAAGGCTCAATAACAACAACCTTGTAAAAAGGAGATAATTCATCTACTAATAATTTAAAATCAAGTGCTGGTGCCGCTGTTCCATAACCAGGTAAGAGGACGACGGTTTCTTCCCCTTCTCCCTGAATGAAGACATTCATTTTTTTCCCATCTACGGTTACAGACTGACCATAAGTTTCTAGTTTTCCTTGCTCCATCTTGCTGCAGACAATATTAACAAGAAAGACAATTGCAAAAAAAGTAATATGGCTATAACTAAACCCACTATTATTTTACTTATAATGGTGATCGTTTTTTTCATTATATTGGCACGAGGGTTTAGAACGGCAAGCGATAGCCGTCTTCTCCTTTGTTCTCGTACCACACCTCCCTTTCGTTATCTCTTCTCCATATCAGTGTATCCTGGCTATTTTCGCAAACCGTTAAGGATAGCTTATACAATGAAGGTGTACTACCTATGACAACAATATGAACGGGGTATGAACAAAAAAAATAATACGACATGATCAATTACAGAAAGGACCCCATGATCCTTTTGTTATGGTATTGCTTAATTGACATAAAAAAAGGATCTTCAAATCGAAGACCCTTCAGACTGTAGACAAACTACTTTTGGAGAGTTCAGATGCTAAAAAATAGTTTATCTCTTGCTTTATAGCGAATTTATCCAACAACATTTATACGTCATGCTTTCTATGCTACAATTTTCTATACATGAGGAAGGATGGTGTCTTATGAAAATATCCGTTTATGTTGCAAGTGCATTTAGCAAGGATCATAAAGGCGGAAATAAAGCAGGAGTAGTATTTATTGAGAATACATTGACCACTACTCAAAAAATGGCAATAGCCAAACAACTGGGCTATGCGGAAACCGCATTTATATCAGAATCTGAAATAGCTGATTATAAATTTGAGTATTTTACACCAAAAGAGGAAGTTGATTTATGTGGTCATGCCACAATTGGCTCTTTCACGATACTGATGCATTTAAATAAACTTTTCAAGGATCGCTATACGATTGAAACAAACAGCGGTGTTCTTACTATTACGATAAAAGATGACATCATATTCATGGAACAAAACAAACCGAAATTTTATGATGTTATATCTCCAAACGAGTTTATCGATTGTATTGACATTAAAGCTATAGACAATAAATACCCGATTCAAATTGTCTCCACGGGCTTAAAAGATATTTTAATTCCTATAACAAGTGAAACACAATTACATGCACTGCAACCTAATTTTGAAAAAATTAAAGAAATCAGCAAGGATTATCATGTTGTCGGGATGCATCTATATACTTTTAATGATGATCGAATAATATGCAGAAATTTTGCTCCACTATACGACATCAATGAAGAAGCAGCGACTGGAACTTCAAACGGTGCATTAGCTTGCTACCTTTATGAACAGCACAACTTGCAAAAAGAAGTCTATGCATTTGAACAAGGCTATTCTTTACACTCGCCTTCCGAAATATTAGTTAAATTAGCAACCAATAGCAACCATAAAATAGAAAAAGTTTATGTTGGCGGCAAAGGCTATTACTGTGAAACTAAGTATTTAAATGTAGAAAATATGGAGTGAAAATAAAAAAACACCGCATAAAATCTCTCAACCTCAGACTGTAGACAAAGTATCTGATTATTCGATACTTTGTCTTAAATAGAACTTTTATTGTTCTTTATGATAAATTAACGATTATTTGGAACAGCTAAAGAATTTCTGGTCTTCACTATTCGAAGATGATTGGTAAAGAAAAAATGCACATGAAAATGGGTCTTACTTTTGCTTGTCTAAATATAAAAAACTTAGCAAACATCCTGAAATTAAGAGACCAAAAGGACTCTATTTTTTGCCTATTTCTGTATTTTAATTCAAAAATAGAGAAATAGATAAAAAAACAAACACATTTTTTAATTGAACAATGTGTTTGTCTTCATTCTGAAGGATCTTCAAATCGAAGATCCTTTTGCTACTTCTTTACTGGATTTTTTGTATTTAGTTTTGACGTTTCTTAACAATCCATCTTTTTCTAGTAATGTTGGTAAACTTATACCGATAACGATCGTTACGATACCTGCTATTTGCAAAGTTGTAACCGTTTCGCTTAGTAGGATAACTGATACCATCACCGCTATTGGCAATTCAACAGCACTCAATATGGATGACATACCTAATCCAACTTTAGGAACTGCAATCGTGAATAAGAAAACCGGTATAATCATGCCGAATAACCCTAATGCCAATCCGTAAATCCAAAGTCCTTCGTTAAACAAAGTACCATTCCAAATAATTTCTGGAGACTGAAAAACCGCCGTAATCGTGAAAGCAAAGAAAGAAACCAATACTAAACGGTTAGAAGTTGTCATACTTGCAGTTGCCTTTCCGTTCACATATAAAAATAAGGAATAACAAAGAGCAGCCGCCAACCCCCATAACCACCCTTGAAAAGGTATTTGAGATAAATCTACATCAATTATGCCAGCAGCTGGTATGGTTCCAGCTACCAATATAATTAAAGAGATGAATTCAATCCTGCTTGGGAATTGTCGTTTTGTGATACAAGATATCAACATGCCAATCCATGTAAATTGAAACAGTAGTACAACCGCCAAGGAAGCAGGCAAAAAGTTCAAAGAATGACCATATAAAATATTTGTTAACCCTGTTAAAACGCCTGCAAATACAAGGATTTTAACGCCTTTAAAGCTAAATTTCGATCTATTTGTAAGTAAGAAGATACATACTGCTATACAAAAGCCGATAAAAAACTGACTTGTAACGGCCTCGGAGACAGAAAAACCACTACGCATTGCCAGTTTTATAATAGTTGAAACGATACCAAAACTACTAGCTGCAATCACTACTAATAGGGGATAAAGATACATCTTGATTATTCACTTCCCTCTCAAAACTTGTATATAAATGAAATGTTGTTTATGATTTTGAGATGTCGAAAAAAATCATAATCTCCAATATATATCACTGATTGTTATTTTACAATCTTTTTTTCGTTAATAATGAATTCCCCAGTAGAAGAAAGTCTAATTTTAAAAATGACAAAAAAGCCAAACCCAGATATATCAAGGGTTTGGCTTTTATCCTCTATTTCATGAATAATCCAACCCTGTTAATCACAAAATAACAAAAAGTTACGGCCATTTCCCAGGTGGATTGTATATTTATATCTTTATACAGGGTTAAGATGGGTGTTCATTTTTAATATTATGCTTATGAGTTTCTAAGAAATTCTTATATTATCTTTGCCTTCTTTATTGAATTTATAACTAAATTGGTTTTACTTCTTTCGATTTATAAATACCAACGTTATATTATTAAACTTAAAGCTTGCACGTATTAAAAATAGCTGTTGATTTCTAGAAAACTTTTGTATACAATATTTATAATTTGATACGCAAACTCACACAAATTTGTGAGTGGCGGAATTTTGTAGAGTTTTTTCTCTGTTTCATTCGCCCGTCGTCTATAAATAGACGACGGGATTTTTATTTTTTGGAGGGATTTTTTGAATAAATTAAAGTTTTCTTTAGTGGTTTTATTGGGTGCCTGTAGCTATGGGGTCCTATCATCCATACTTAAAATTGGATTTTTAGATGGATTTTCTTTTCCTGAACTTTTAGGTGGACAATATATATTTGGCTGGTTTGGACTATTATTACTCGTTGTTACCTTTTCTCGTCATAAAGTATCCTTAAAAAATATATTATCATTGTTAGCAGTTGGGATAACAATGAGTTTAACTAGTATTTTTTATGGGCTTTCTGTAAAAGAACTACCTGCATCAATTGCAATTGTATTGTTATTTCAATTCACTTGGATGGGTGTCCTAATGGAAGCAATTGCTAATAAAACCTTGCCAAGCCGCGACAAAGTATTGTCCATTGCCATCTTATTTGTAGGAACGGTATTTGCTGGGGGTGTATTTGATGGAATAGGACAAGAATTATCAACAAAAGGAATCATCTTTGGGTTACTAGCAGCTATAACTTTTTCCATGTATATATTTGCAAGTGGACGTGTATCTACTGATGTTCCAATTTACTCAAAAAGCTTTCTGATGACAACAAGTGCAACCCTTTTTGTTTGCTTAACTTTTCCCCCAACATACTTGATTGATGGTACACTGCAGGCTGGATTATGGAAATATGCTTTAATTTTAGGTTTCTTTGGTGTTGTTATACCAGTCATTTGTTTTTCAATTGGTGTACCAAAGGTTGGGACGGGTTTAGGTACAATTTTAGGAGCTGTCGAACTCCCTACAGCAGTTATTGCTTCAATTACACTTGTCCATGAAGTCGTATCGCCTTTACAATGGATTGGGATTCTTTGTATTTTATTTGGAGTTTTCTTCCCTCAAATGTTCATAATACAAAAAGAGAAGAAACAAACTCGTTTTCATGAAAAAACTACACATTTTTAGGTAGGCTTCTAGAAATTGCTACAAACTAAATCGGCTTTTGATGTTTTCAAAAAGAATTTTATATTGAAAAATTTAGTAATACAGTGTTGTTTATTAAATTTTATTTTTGATAGGACGAGTTATGTTGCTACTTAACAAGTACTTGCACGTGCTATGAACTAGGAGTCATACTACAGACTCTAAATTCGTGCAAAAATTATTTAAATGGTTATTAGAACAAGGAGTAGCCTAATAAAGAGACATAAATTAATAATATCGAAACAAGGAATTCGACTCCTCCTGTCTTAGAAGACTACTAACATAATTTTACGGTTAACTAAGAACATAGATAGTCAACAATTAAAAGATTTGCTTGAATAAAAAAGATTCTTTTGATACAGCTTTAAGGGTACAAAGCAGCATCAAAAGAATCTTAATTTCTCTTTAATAAAAATCGGCAATGCGTTTAGCGTGACTCTTTTGGTGGTTGGCATACATCACATTTTCGTTGATTTTTATTTTTAAATTTCGTAAATGTTTTTTCAAAGTTACTACCACATGCACATTTAAATAGTAACTTTTGAGAAAAACCATGATATTCCGTCGTTAACAACTTACTTTCTGAATTGTTCTCAACAAATTTCTGAATTTCACCAATCGTCCAACGTTTATTCATTCTCTTACACCTCCATATTTGATCGTTCTGCGGAGGCTTTTCTTGGCATCCGTTATAAAAAAGATCTTAAGCGCCTCATTATAACATGAGCTGGCTAACAATTAAACAGATGTTTTACAAACCTGTGAGTACTGTTACGATTCGAGCGAGCCTCCCAGCACTTGGCATACCAAGGAACCTTGTAAGATTCAAAGCTTTTGAATCTGCTCTTTAATATCTACCTTACATAATCCTCCGTGGTAACAAACCACAGATTCAATGTCTAGGTCTACATATTTCTTTAAAGATTGTTGAGCAACCTCTATATCCAACGTGGTTGGAGCATGAATTCCCCCCAGTGCTCCGTTTACGCTATACATTGAATCACCAGCAACAAGCGTTTTACTTTGCTTCAAATATAAACTAATATGGCCAGGCGTATGTCCTGGCGTATGGATAACTCGTATCCCCCCACAATATGGTAATTCTTGACCGTCTTTCAAGGTCTCATCCACTTTCCCCATAGGTGGGTTCGCTATGTGCCCATCTTTCAAAAGTGGTAATTCTCCCTGAATATAAGGCTTATCTAATTCGTGCGCATAAACTTTTATATTACTTCCGCAATTTTGTAATATCTCTGGGAGGCTGCCTATATGATCTATATCCTGATGTGTCAAAATCACAAATTTTAGTTGATCCAACGACACGCCTACCTTCTCCATTGCTATGCATAAGTCTTCCATTTGACCTGAGCATCCAGTGTCAATTAAAACAGCCATCTCCTGATCCCATATAAGAGTTGGATGAATAATGGCTCCATTAAAATCAAGCTCCAGAATCTCTACTCCCTTAGAAACTTTCATAATTTTCTTCCCCTTTATAAGTAGATTTTATCATTCAATAATATGTTAATTTTTTACATCACGAAGAACAGTCCTCTTGCGCCAAAGGAACTCTCTCAAAGTTTCGAAATTGACTAGAATCGTTCCAACAATAATTATCAGAGTACCTATGCCTGTTAGCCACGAAATATATTCATGATAGAAGGTAACGCCTAATATAACGGCAATGACTGGTGATATATATAGCCATGTAGAAGGAAAAACAGGATTTGTCCGTGAAACAAGCCAATAATAAATACTATGACCGATCATTGAACCAAAAATAATTAAATAAAAAAGAGAGCCAATTGAAGCTGGGCTTAAAAGATAATGAAGCTGAATGTTCTCGGTAAAAAGTGACAAAATGATTAATAAAATCCCTCCATGCATCATTTGTGCTGCATTTAAAGCAATCGGGGATGTCGTTTCAAATTTTCGGATGACATGCTTCGTATAAATCGTTCCAGATGCGTAAAAAACTTCACCTAATAGAATGGCGAAACATCCAACCATCCAGAGGGGACTAATCTCAATTGAAAAACTAGGTAAGAGCAAGAACGTGACACCAATAACTCCGACGACACAACCAATGAATGATTTCCGATTTCCTTTTTGCTTCAAAAGGAATGTCTGAATAACTATGATCATCATCGGACCTGTAGCAGATAAGATAGCTGCGATTCCAGATGTCACATACTGTTCTGCCCAGTATAACGTGGCAAACGTCCCAAAGGTTAAGCCCACTCCTGTAAAAAGCATCTCTTTCCGAAATAATAACCGGATTGTCGTTTTTTCTCTCCAAACCATAAAACTAAATAATAGCAAGCCAGCAATGAAAAATCGAAGGCCAGCTGATAAAAACGGAGGCACTCCTGCATCTACACCAATTTTAATCGCTAAAAATGTTGTCCCAAAAATCAAACACATAAAGAAATAATTAATCATTACCATATAAAACTCCTCCTCTTTTTCTATCATAAAAGAAGGAGGACAGAACAGATTGAAAAGGATAGAACAGATTAGATAGGTTCGTGGTACAATCGTTTTGAATAGGAGGAATCGATGTGGGCAAAGCAATTCAAAATGAAGATTATCTTTTTAAGAAAGTCTATGATGATGTACTGCACCGAATAGAGCGTAAAGAATGGAAAGAACATGAAAAGCTTCCCTCCGTTCGGCAATTAGCATCTGAAATGAATGTTCATCGACTAACGGTATTAAAGGCTTATCAATTACTGAAACAGCATGACAAAGTTTATGTAAAAGATAAAGCAGGCTATTTTGTCCAATCAAATGTAACGAAAAACCTTGAATATCTAGATCAGGACAACCCCATTGTTTCAGCATACGTAAAAAAAAATCATTTATCCGAAATCCATCAACCAGCTGTTTCCTATCATTTTTCTCAGGCATTGATTGATCCCAATCTTTTGCCTAATCATTATTTTTCAGATTACGTGAAGGAAGTGTTTGACCTTCACCCCAAAGTACTGGCAACCTACTCAACTGTACAAGGTGATTTAGAGTTGCGTGAAACACTCACTCAGTATTTTATCAACCAGTATAAAACTCATCTCAGTGCAGATGATCTGTTAATAACGTCTGGCTCACAGCAAGCCATTCACTTAATCGCTCAAGCTTTTATTAAGCCAAGAGACGTCGTTTTATTTGAACGTCCAAGCTATAGTGCAGCGATTGATATTTTTAGAGCACAGGGGGCACAGATTGTAACGATTGATATCCATCCTGAGGGCTACGATTTAGAACAGGTTGAATACTATATTAAGCAATATAAGCCACGCCTATTTTATCTCAACCCCACATTCCATAACCCAACAGGTTATACTGTTCCTGTTGAGCAGCGTAAACGATTAGTAGAATTAGCTGAACACTATCGATTTTTATTAATAGAAGACGATGCCTATCACGACATCTATTTTGATGAAGCCCCGCCACCACCAATTTACACATATGATAGTGCTGGGACAGTCATTTATATCCGAAGTTTTTGCAAATATATCTCTCCTGGTTTGAGAATAGCGACTGTTATTTGTCCATCATCATTAATGAACTCACTACTAACAGAAAAATCGTTAGCTGATAATGGCTCACCACTTCTCAATCAAAAAATTTTTCTCCATTACTTTTCCTCACTAAGGTTGCAGCAGCACTTGGAGAAAATTCGGATTGCTTTACAGATCCGAAAAGAAATCATGGAGGAAGAGTTAGCAGTAACAGGTTGGCGATGGATCAGCCCAAAAGGCGGTCTGAATTTATGGGTGCAGCTCCCCGATAAACTTCCAACTGAATTATTATTATCCAAAAGTATCAAACAATCGATATCCTTTGTGCCAGGTCAAATTTGTGATCCATTAAAACAACTATCTTCCTGGATACGTTTGAGCTATTCTTATGCAAATGAAAAACAGCTAAGAGAAGGGGTACAAAGGTTGGTTGCAGTGGCGCAATCGGTTTCTAAGTGATCGGACTAGCAATTTAATTTCATCTATAAACGGTGGTTTTCACAGCTTTATCAACCATTTCAATTATTTCGTTCAGAGCTGCCACGAATCGAAAAAAGCAGTGGACACAGCAATAATACGCTACCACATCCACTAACATATTCAGCTGTCAATTTGAATAATATGAAAAAAAGTTATACATCTAGCTCCTATCTCTACAAAATAATTGCAACGAAGGACAGCAAAAGATTGTTCTAGGTGAAGAGCACAAATGTACCAAGGAATGATAAGAGTGCCTTCAGATTTGATGAAGCCACATTGACTCTCATATTCCCGCGAAATAGTGGTCCAATTTAAAGCTGCCTCCTTTAAGAAAAGTTATTTTATTATTAAAAAGCGCGATTTAGAGAAATTTCTATTCTCATAACATCCCTGTAGAATGATAGAATGTTTTTATACAGTGATAGAAGGAGGAGAACGATTCATTGTCTGATCAAAATGAGAACTCATTAGATAAGGGAAAACAGCCTGATCCGAAAATCAAAGTAGAAAGAAAAGAGGGAGAACCTACTGCTGCTTTCAAAGGGGCTTCCTGGGCTGCATTGTTAGTAGGTGTTACTGCTTATTTTATAGGCTTGTTTAATGCAACGATGCAACTAAACGAGAAAGGATATTACTTAGCTGTTTTAGTATTTGGACTCTATTCAGCAATATCTTTACAAAAAGCAGTAAGAGATAAAGAAGAGGGAATACCTGTCACGAATATTTATTATGGTATTAGTTGGGTTGCACTTATTGTATCTATTTCATTAATGGGCATTGGGTTATATAATGCTGGCAGTATTGTTTTAAGCGAAAAAGGGTTTTATGGTATGTCATTTGTTCTTAGTTTATTTGCATCCATCACGGTTCAAAAGAATATTAGAGACACACAGAGAGCAAGAGAAAGAGAATAGGTTATATTACTGAAAGAGTCGAGAAGTTCATTCTCGATTCCTTTTGTCATTTTTTCTTAAGCTCCATGCTCCTCCAGACTATAAAAAAAGAGCATGGCTGTCATAAGCCATACTCCTATCAATTTTATTAATTTTCTCCACTTATCTCGACTAAAATTTTAGATTGTGTTTTGTCATTTGTTAACGTTTTGAATCCTTTTTCAACAATCTCATCTAGTTCAATTTGACTTGTGATGATCCCTTGTGGATTTAGTTGACCAGCGCTCATTGCATCAATTGTTCTTTGGAAAATGGACGGTGTATAAACAATGGATGATAATACATTAACGCCTGTGTTTGTAAGTTGCATTGGATTCCATTCGATTGGTCTTGCAAAAATCGAAACAATCATCATGTTTCCACGAGGTTTTGTTACATCAATTGCTTGTTTAAATGTAGGAGCAACTCCCGCCACTTCAAAGGATACATCAACCCCATCTGCAACAATCGCGCGAACAGCTTGTACAGGATTTTCTTTACCTGAGTTAATAGCGTGGGTTGCACCTAATTCTTTTGCCTTTTCTAATCGATCATCCGATAAATCTAATACGATAACTTTACTAGCACCAGATGCTTTTGCAGCGATTACTGTTAATAATCCAATTGGTCCAGCCCCAAATACAGCAACAGAATCCCCTAATGTAACTCCAGCATCTTTGACTGCTTGTACAGCAACAGCCATTGGTTCTACCAGTGCGCCATCTTGTAATGTTAAGTTATCTGCTAAACGGTGTACATTTGTTACAGGGACATTAACATAATCCGCAAATCCACCGTTTCCATGTAAGCCAATGAAGTTAAATCCATCATAACGATCGACATCTTCATGTTTATTTCTATACGTTAGTGTAGGATTGATGACAACTCGGTCCCCTGCCTTAAAGTCAGTAACCTTAGAGCCAACTTCTTCGATGATACCAGCAAATTCATGTCCCATTGTAAGTGGGGCAACTTCACCTGTTAATTCAGCTTTTACATCAACTGGTACGAAAACCGGACCCTCTTCGTATTCATGTAAGTCACTTCCACAAATACCAGCCCATGCTACTTTTACTTTCACTTCTTCTTCTCTTAAAGCTCGTAATTCAACCTCTTCGACTCTAATATCTTTCACACCATGCCAAACTGCAGCTTTCATTTATGTTACCCCCAAAAAATTATTTAAATTGGTACCATAAAATAACATCCTTAATAGCCATTCGTGCATTTTCAAAATCTGACACTTCTATACACTTGATAAATGTATTGATGGACATATGGTAGGATTCAACTAGATTCATTTTCCATTTTGTTTGTGCAGCTACATTGGTAACAAATATTGTTTCTTTAAAGAATCGTAGCATGGCAATATTTCCTGTAACATCAAAAAACAATTGTAGCAAGTGAGCAAACGAAACAACATATTCATAAATATTTTCAGCAGACTTTCTTTGCTTCATCGCTTCAAAACGAAGTAATAGTTCATTTTGTAAATCGGCAGTCCATTTAGATTCACACTCGGTAAGTGCAATATCCAATAGATGATAAAGCGCTTCCAAATAATCCTTTAATTCCTGATCCGTTATAATCTTTACTCTTACACCTTTATGTTGTACTTTTTCAACTACACCATCTTTTTGTAAAAGATAAAGGGCCTCACGAACAGGTGCATGACTTACTTGTAACTCCTTTGCAATTTCCGCTTCGATTAAGCGCTGACCTTGTTCATAATAACCAGAAAATATGCGAAATAATAATCGTTCCGCTATCTGCTCAGAAATTGTTTTTTTTGAAATTGAATTTTCATCAAACCCCATTAAACCACTCCAATAAATTTATATCCTTTTATTTTAACATAGTTCAGTGTATAGGGTGATTAGCTAAAAGCGTTATATATTATGGATTATAGATTATCGATAATCTATAAAAGTATTTTAATCTATAAATTCATTTCTTTCAATTATCTTGTTTCGGATATAGTATCTTTTAAAAGAAATATCAAATTCTAAGAAAGTGTTATTAAGCTGATGAGCGAAGTACAGCGGGATTGTTCGCAGAGAGGTGGATCAAATATTCCAAAGCACTAAGCATTTCATTTTAGTGTGCCTAATTTTACAATAAACTTCTAAATAGGATTTACTTATTTTCCTTTTTTGAAGTAATAAGTTGTATTATCATTTACTGCTTCGATTAAAAGCCCAAGAGATACATCGAACTTTCCAAGAATCAGCAAAAAAGCCACAATAGAAAACTTTATAAATATGCAAAAAAAAGATCAGGCTTTATGCACCTGACCTTTTCTATAGTTATTAATTTAACGGAATTGCCGGTACAACTTGTTCTGCATTAGGGATTGGTTGAGGATAAAAAAAGTTGCTTTTTCCATTAGATTGATTAATATATTTCTTTGATTCCTTGTACTGTTGTCTTAGTCGGTTTTCAAATTCTTTAGGCGTCATATTTTGAATGCTATTTAAAAACTTTTCTTTGTTTTTTTCTGGAATATACATTTCTATCCCATATTCTTTACTAAGTTTTATCAATATTTTATTGTAAGGTACGAGTAATAACTCAATATCATTGTCATATGTTGACTCAGCATTATAATGAGTAGTTGAACAAAAAACAGAAACCATGATACAAATCAATGTAATATTTATTATCTTCTTCATGTTTTTCTCTCCTTTATTGTTCCTTTCCCCTTACTTATATCCGAATTATTTAATAATAAACACATCTTTATTTTTTTCATTTTTAAACAGGCACACATTATAATTGTATGCCTGTTTTAAATAAATAAACCAACTAATTTGCATAGAATGTATTTGATGCTGTTAAAGAAAGTGCAAGTGCAACACCATTAGCATCTTCTGGATGTCCTCTTAGAGAGACTGTACAACTTTTTAAATCACTACTTAATTTATGTGAAGCACTATCAACTTCCCAATGATAACCTGTAAAACTTGATGGCCAAGTTGTTCCATATGATTTTATACTTTGATAAGTGAAAGTTCCTTGATTACCTGATGCACTAAAAACATTTGAGTTCAAGTACATTGAAGAATTATAGCTTAATGCAACTAGTTGAGTAATATTTTCACTAGTAGATAATGGAGAAACCGCAGATTCACTATTAGATAGCTTATCATTATAAAAATTATCTAAGAACTCTTTATATTGTTCTCTTAGTAATTTTTCTAATTCATCTGTGCTCATATCTCCTACATTGTTATAAAAGTGTTCCTTTTTTTCTGGATTAATATAAAATTCTACGCCAAATTCATTAGTCAGTTTATTCAGCACTTCCTGATATGGACTAATAGATTTTTCAAGATTTACATTTTTACTTGCAGACACACAGGTGATTAATGATAAGGAAATGCTCAAACATAAAAAGGATGTAAATAATAACTTTACAAATTTTTTCATAGTATGACCCCCAAACTAATTTTCCTGTATTTACATTTAAATACATATTAATACATGTATTCATAATTTTCAACCTTATATTTACACAATAAAGCTAAAATAAACTCTCAGAAAACCTGATTTGAAAGCGTTGTTTTTTTGACAAATGACATGACCGTAATGTTTCAGTTCTGAGTTCAGGTAGATAACGTATTATGTCATAAATACTAAGAATTGCTTGTTACAGTATATATACTTTGCGAAATTATCTAGAAATGTATTTTTATTTGATTTCTAAATAATCATTAAATTTAATAATACTTCCATTATTGAGTAATTCTTGATTTAAAATCTTAAAGCTACATAAACAAACTTCATTTTTAAAAATGATTATTTAAAATAGATTTATCCTTTTTACTTAGCATGGATTTTAATAATAAAATTTGATTATTTTTGTACTTGTTATTCCTCTAAGCCATCCATTAGTTAAACAACTAATTTAAATCATTCTGTTTCTTATGTGAAACAGCAACTAATACTACAATCGAAGTCCCAACACATGGTGCATCATTTGGATCAAGTCCATCTCAAACTAGAGTTAAAGAATAAACTTCACATATTTAGATTACCAAGGGCATTTGCGAAATGACACCTAAATTCTCAACAGCTAATATTCCAATAGACATTCTATAATCTCCCCTTAAAACTAAAGGATAACGATTTAATGAAATGACATTTTCTACTTTTCAACTAAACTTGTTATTAGCTCCTACTTTAAGTTTGCAACTAATTTTCCAGAATTTTTTTGAAATCATCACCATCTTTTTTTCTCTTCATATTCTATAGAATCAGATTATTGAGGGGGAAACATATGGGGATTGAATTCACAGCTCTCCATTGGATTTACGTTGTTTTTATTGTGCTCATCATCGGATTTATGGTTAAACGTCGCGATACCACCCTCATTTGTGTAGTAGGCATCTTTATGCTAGCGATTGTTGCGACTGGCGATTTTACTTCGTCCATAAGTGGTGTGTTTAACAGCTTTATTTATGCCATAACAGAGCTGTTATCAACGATTCTTATTATTTCGATTATCGTGGCGATGAGTCGAGTCATGATGTCTTCAGGTATTAATGAGGTTATGGTTGCACCTTTCACAAAGATCATTAAAACACCAGCACTAGCTTATTGGACGATTGGACTATTAATGATGTTTATTTCTTGGTTTTTCTGGCCATCACCTGCAGTGGCTCTGTTAGGGGCGGTGCTCTTACCTGTTGCGATTCGGGCTGGCCTCCCAGCACTAGGTGTTGCCATGGCGATGAACTTATTTGGGCATGGTATTGCGTTATCGAGTGATTTTGTCATTCAAGGGGCTCCAAAATTAACGGCTGATGCTGCTGGTATCCCGGTTGGCGATGTTGTTTCAGCCAGTATTCCACTTGTTATCACAATGGGCGTTGTGACGACAATTGTTGCTTATATTTTCTTACGACGTGATATGAAACGAGGCACTTTACTTTTAAACACTGCCACCAAGGAAGACGAAGATAGTTCACAAGCAATGGAGGAAAATTTACTATCGATCGGGCAAAAACGATTCTTTGCTGTACTTATTCCTATAGCTTTCATCTTGGATGTTGTTGCAATGTCTGTTTTTAAATTGCAAGGTGGCGATGCTACGGCTTTAATCGGGGGAACCTCTGTTTTTATTCTATTGTTGCTTAGTGTTGTTGCCCATAAATCAGAGGGACTAGAAAAAACAACAAGTTATTTGATTCAAGGATTTCAATTCGGCTTTAAAGTCTTCGGACCCGTAATTCCAATTGCTGCTTTCTTTTATCTTGGAGATGCTGGCTTTACACAAATTCTTGGTGATCACCTTCCCGCTACCTCACACGGTATTGTCAATGATCTTGGTGTAGGTCTTGCAGCAATCGTTCCGTTAACAAAGGAAATTGCCGTTGTCACGCTAGCAGTTGTTGGCGCTATTACAGGATTAGATGGTTCTGGCTTCTCAGGAATTTCTCTGGCTGGCTCTGTTGGCAGTTTGTTCGGCAATGCCATTGGTGAAGGAACGGCAACTTTAACAGCTTTAGGGCAAATCACAGCTATTTGGGTTGGTGGCGGAACACTAATTCCATGGGCATTAATCCCAGCCGCTGCTATTTGTAATGTCAGCCCATTTGAGCTGGCAAGGCGTAACTTAATCCCAGTAGTCATTGGACTGGTTGTGACAACGATTGTAGCGGTATTTTTGATTTAAAGACAACAAAGAGATGGCCTATTTTTGGAAGCCATCTCTTTCACGCTATTTTAACTATCCGCATAATATTTTCGAAAAGATTCATGAAATATCTGCTTTAATTGAAATCCATTAATCCCCAAAATATTAGCTTCTACCATGATTTGCTCGACACCCTTCGCTACTTGTTGAATGGAAAAATGCATGGCTTTACTAGAATCTACTATTATCAATGCTGCAGAATGCGGTTTAATGGTGATGATGCCTTTCCTTTGAAGCTCCTTGTAGCTTTTATGAACCGTATGCAGATTGAGGTCTGTTTGTGCTGCTAAATTACGAATAGAAGGCAATTGGTCCCCCTGTGTTAAATTTCCAGTCACTATTGCTAAAAGGACCTGCTGTGTTAACTGCTGATAATATGGAATTTTACTTCTTCGATTTATTTTTACATTCATTTGTCGAGAATTCCCTCCATATTAAAATTTCTTTTTGGCAATAAAATGATGCATGATAGCCATCATGAATAGTACAAGTAACAGTGTGACAACAATATTAAAGCCATACCATGTTTCTACGTCACCTGTCATTAATATCGTGGTAGCATACAAACTATTACTAGCAGGATTCATTACATCTAAGATTGGATGTAAGCCAGCACAAAAACGACAAATAAATAAGACACTAATACTGATTAAAGCAATAAATGGTGAACTATTAAAAAAGGTACTGATCATGGCAACAAATGTAATGACAAACAACAGCCAAATACAATAAAATGCTAAAGCGATCAATGCACGAGTGATCGGTACAGAGGTAAATAAATAAGATGTATAGCCAAAGGACATTGCATAGCCAAGCGTAATACATAGAACAGCTAAAACATAATGAGTAAGGAGTTTACTATTTAAGTAGGACGAGATAGATACTGGCCTTGTTAGAATAAATGCCATCATCCCATTGGCCTTTTCTCCTTGAATAATCCCCATCGTTGCAATGGCAAGGATGATTATACCTAATTGATCAAATTGCGAATTAAGGGTTGAGGCAAGCACTTCTTCTCCCCCTGGCTTTGCCATTGTAGGATCAATTATAATCCCTTCAACACCACCCATAGATTGTAAAATAGCAGGTAAAAAATACATCATGATTGGCTGAGTTAAGCCTAGGAGGATATAGACAATTGGTAGCCAAACGACTTTATATTCCTTTGTCATTTGATTCATTTCTTTTCTACTTAATGCTAGAAACGTATTCACTTCACTTTACACCACCAAATCTAAAAATATTTCTTCTAAGCTTTCTTGAATGCCAAGATCAAACTTTGTAAATACCACGTTTGAATCCAATCCGTACTGTAGCAATCGTTGAGCATCTGCTTCCAATTGATTGACATATACTTTAAAACCATCACCACAACTTTCGATTTTCTTTACATATGGTAACTGTTCAATCGTTGTGAGCCACTTAACATCTTTCTTCTGAATCATTAAAAAGATAGCTGGATCTTGATAGCGATTAAGTAACTCTAATTTTGTTGCATCTTCTATTTTGTAACCATTTTTAATGACCACAAAGCGCTCACAAACTTCCTCCGCATCGCCTAATATATGCGTAGAAAGTAAAATGGTCGTTTCTTTTTTTATGTCTTTTAATAGATTCAGCACTTCACGTCTACCAATTGGATCTAGTGCTGATACTGGTTCATCCATAATGATGAAAGCTGGCTTGTGTAATAAAGCTTGTGCGATGCCAAGACGCTGCTTCATCCCCCCTGAAAATGTTCCAACATGAGCATCTGCTTCTTTCCCTAAGCCCACCTTTTCTAAAAGAATTGGAATGTCTTTTTGTAATTGATTTTTTGAAATACCAGAAAGTGTCCCCATAAAGGATAAGGTTTCAGATGCTGTCATCCACGAGAAGAAATTAGGATACTGCGGTAAATAACCAATATGATTTTTCATCTTTGAAATTTTTTGTCCATCAAGTACAATGTCCCCTTCATCTGCATAAAGAATGTCAGCAATGATCTGAATTAATGTGGATTTCCCTGCCCCGTTTGGTCCAATAAGCCCTACACATTCATTCGAATCTATAACCATTGAAAAACCGCTCACGGCCGCTTTCTGTTTAAATTTTTTCGTAATATTGTTAATTTCTAAGCGCATGTTTATTGACATCCTTTCTACCAATCACGAAATATAGAACAGAACCAATTGTATTAAAGAACAAAATAATCATTGCCCACATCAGTATATTTTCTCTCGTATCTCGGTGTTTATATAAATCAATTAGTGCAACAGTGATAAGTAAAAAACCTACGAGTACAAATGGTAAAAGGATTGGTAGTATGCTTGCCCAATCAATTTGATTTAAGTCTTCAAAACCATAGTGTAATTTCATTTTTATAGCTCCTTTCATTATCATTATCGATAATGATAACAAATGGATGAAAAAATTTCATTACCTTTTTACTGTACATCTGAAAAAAAAATCTATAGTATATTTTTTGATAATGTTCTCATATTGATAACATTTGAATGCTTCCCTTGATACTATCTCATTTTCTAGTAGGAGGATCGGTTTATGCGCAATAAAGCAGAGGTATTAATGCACCCTGTGAGAATGAAAATTTTACAAGCTCTGATGCACAATAAAGAAGAGGGTTTAAGCACATTGGAGATGATTTCTGTCATTAAGGATGTACCACAAGCTACTCTATATCGTCATATCCAAATTTTAGTCGATGAAAACATCATAAAAATTGTGAAAGAGCGAAAAGTTCGTTCTGTTACAGAGAAGTTTTATGCATTAAATGAAGGAGCAGCAAAACTTAGCAAGGAGGATTGGACCCAACTCACAACCAAGCAAAAATTAAATTATATTTCCTACTATCAATTGGCTTTACTATCTCAATATCAAAATTATTTGCATTCACTTGATGAAAAAGAAAGCACGACAGATTTAGCAACATTTTCTTTAATCGACCTAACGTTAACGAACGATCAATTCAAAAACTTTGAAAATGAATTAAACGATTTATTAACTAAATACTATAATATGACCGACTCAAATAAAGGTTCTGAGACTAAAACAATTGCTCTAAATATTATTCCAAAACCTTAGGTACTATTGACGTAAAGAAATGGAGAAGATTTATGAAAAAAGGAAAGTCACTAGAAAATATACGAAAATTCATTATGATAATTATTGGTGCAGTTATTGCCGCTTACGGACTAGAGGCCGTATTAATTCCAAATGCGGTTATTGATGGCGGTGTAACAGGTATTAGTATTATGGGGGCTCACCTCTTTGGTATCCCGTTAGGCGTACTACTCTTTGTATTAAATATTCCGTTCATTTATATCGGCTATAAGCAAGTTGGAAAAACCTTTGCCTTAATGAGTAGTGCCGGCATTGCAGCTTTATCGATTTCGACGGTTTTATTACATGATGTCAAAACCATTTTAGGCCCAAATGATCCCCTCCTAATTGTCTTATCTGGTGGTATGCTGCTTGGTGTGGGTATCGGGATTGTCTTACGAAATGGTGGCGCTTTAGATGGCTCAGAGGTTTTAGCTGTATTATTATCACGTAAGATTCCATTTTCAGTCGGCGATATTATATTATTTATCAATGCCTTTATTTTCTTAGGGGCAAGCTTTATCTTTGGCTTAGAGAGTGCTCTTTACTCAGCGTTAACTTACTATATTGCCAAAAACGTTATTGATATTATCCAAGTTGGTTTAGAGAAATCAAAAGAAGTACGTGTGGTTAGTGCAAAATCAGAGGAGATTGGCGACGCCATCCAAGCTCGCTTAGGACGTGGTGTTACCTATACACATGGTCGTGGTGGCTTCTCCAATGAACCAACTGAAATCTTGAACTGTGTCATTAACCGTATGGAAGAAAATAAATTAGTTTCGATTATTAAGGACATTGACGAAGGCGCTTTTGTTGTCATTTCTGATGTATCCGAAGTTCGCGGTGGTAACTTTAAGAAGCGAGATATCCATTAATGTAAAAGTAAGTAAGGCATGATGCGCCTTACTTACTTTTTTATTTAGTTACTACTATCATATTTTACGCCCCCTATTAAACATAATGCCCCCAGCATTACTACTAAGGAAGCCCCGATTAATGCATACTGATAGCTATTTGTAAAATTCGCAAGTGTTCCTGCAATGGATGGTCCAATCATTTGTCCAAGTGCATAGCCTGCCGTTAAATAACCTATTATTTGATGACTATTAACTGGTACAATTTGTCTTGCTAATGTTGTCCCAACCGTTGTAATACCCATAAAGGTTGCCCCAAAAATAAAGGCACTAGCATAAAGGATCATCGAATTTGTAGCTAATGCAGGTAAAATAATGCCTATCGCTTGCAAGAACATAGAGATGAGTAAAATTTTCACATAACCATAACGCTGTGCTAGCTTAGACCACACGATACATGAGGGAATTGCTGCCACGCCCACAGCAAACCATACAAAGGCTGCATCCCCATGAAAGCTTGTCGACTCCTGTGCAATCGATACAATAAATGTGCCCGTGACAATATAGCCAAGTCCCTCTAAGCTATAAGCGATGATTAACCACTTCATCCAAGACGGAGGAGGCGTTTTCTGTGAAATAATTATCTGGCTTTCTGCTAGTTGTTTACTTGGTGGAATGGGTTTGATGAATAGCACAATCCAGACAAACAATACAAAACAAAACAGGGCTAGTGCGATCCAAGTGCCATTCCAATTGAACATGGCATGTATTGGAGAAACGATCACGGCACTTAATGCAATACCCATGCCAACCCCACTATAAAACAGCCCTGATAGTTGCATATTCCTACTGCTAGATAACTGGTCTAATACAAGGCTTGTCATAACAACAAAAATAAAAGCACTCATAACACCTGAGATAAACCGTAATATGTACCATATTATGATGGCATTTGTAAAACCCATGAACGCCGTTGTTAAAATGCTGATAACAAGTGCAATTCGCAAAAAGGGAATACGTTTATTCCCTATTGGTAAACGGCCTGCCACCCAGGCTCCAACCAGATAGCCTAAGTAATTACTAGTTGCTAAATAACCTGCTGTTGCACGGCTAAATTCAAATGCTTCTTGCATATACGGTAAAATAACCGTATACGAAAAACGACCGATGCCCATAGCAATTACTAAAGCAAAAACGCCACCGATTAAATATCGAACGGTTTGCTTGTGCATAACATCACTCCTTCTATTTCACTATATCGAATATCTAGGTATCACAAATAGACCCAATTCGTTATAATAAGTATCAAAAAAATTGATAGTTGGTGACTCTATGAATATTAATGATTTAACGATCTTTCGAACAGTCGTCCAAACTGGTAGCTTTTCAAAAGCTGCCACAGCACTTAATTACACTCAATCCAACATCTCTATGAAAATCCAAAGTCTTGAGGCACTGTACAGTACAACATTCTTTTATCGTGGGCATCGAGGCATACGGCTAACACCAAAAGGGGAACAATTTTACGAGTTAGTCTTAAAAATGCTTCATCTCTATGAAAAATCTTTTGAAATCATACAGGATACAGAGGAACAACGAGGCGTTTTACGAATTGGTTCGATGGAAACAACTGCTGCACTGCATTTACCAGTGCTGTTGACAACATTCCAGCAAGCACATGAACAGGTGGATATCACCATATTAACAAGCCCCTCTCAGCACAATATTGAACGGGTAGAAAACTATGAACTGGATGGTGCATTTGTTACGGGACCTGTTTATAAAGAAAATATATGGATGAAAGAGTTTGTCTGTGAAGAGCTTGTTATTCTCACATCTAGCAAGCAAAAACCCATCAAGTATCTACGGGATTTAGAGGGTAGCACCGTAATTACATTCCGCCATGGCTGTTCCTATCGAGCCATCTTGGAACATTGGTTACATGAAGACGGTGTTCAACCACAGAATCGAATGGAGTTTGGTACGCTTGACGGTATTATTGGCTGTGTTGCTGCTGGGTTAGGTATTACCTTGCTCCCTCGTGCCATTGCGGAAAAATACATGGCAACACAAACATTGACATTGCACGAGATAAAGAACAAGCAAGCACATATTCCTACATGGTTTATTTATCGTAAGGATGAAGTGCAATCCCCCATACTAAAGTATTTTTTAGAATCTATCGAAGCTTATGACTATCCAAAGGTTTGACGATTTTATCCATCTGTTTTAGGGTTCTATCCACCGGTTTTAGAGTTCTATCCGTCAGTTTTGGGATTCTATCCTACAATTTTTCGAATCTATCCGTCTCCCTATTGAAAAAGCTGTTCAGCCCATCATTCTCTGCTGAACAGCTCTTCACATGTTTTCTTTTGACGACTGAATGCATTTCCTTTAGGCTGTAATTAGACACTGAAGGGAGTTTTCTATGGATATTTTTATCGCTAGTAACCGCCAATTACCTATCCGCTACTATGTGCAGGAAGCGATTTGGATTCGACGTGGTGGCAGTATTAAGCTGCCAGATTTAACACTGCCGTTTTTCGTCGAGGTAGAGATTAAAAATCAATATAATTTACATATCATCGCAGATTATATTATGGACTTTCAACGACAATACAAGCAGACAGAAATCCAATTATTAATTAGAAACACAGCTACCCTAGCTACCCTGCAAGATATGCTTTCACAACATGTACAGACACAACATGCCATTACCATTCTTCCATTGTAGTCAAGGTTATTGGGCTATTAATGGCAATGTGATAATAAAGTACAGTGTCTCGTTTTTATATTTAGCGTGAATCGTTCCTCCGTGAAGCTCCACAATGCTCTTGGCAATCGCTAGTCCAAGCCCTGAGCCCTCAGTAACATTTGTTCTCGATTGATCCTTTTTATAAAATCTCTCAAATAAACTACTAAGCTCCTCTGATGTAAAGGCATCACTTTGATTCGCCACACAGATACGCATATGGTTTTTTTGTCCCTCAAGAGAAACCATAATTTTTCCTTCAGCTGTACTATAATTGATCGCATTGATGAGTAGATTATCAAATACTCGCACAATCTTTTCCGAATCCAGCGCCGCAAAAATTCGTTTTTCTGGAAAATGTTTTATAAAAATACGTTGTTTTTCCTCTGCTAATGGTACTAATTCTTCCATTAGTTGTTCGAGCAGCTCATTTACACAAACTTGTTGTCGCACTAAAGTATTTTTATCATTCGTTAGCTTGGTATACTCAAATAAATCATCTATTAAATTCTTTAATTGCTCGGATTTCGAAAAGGCTATTTTCAAATATTCGTTATATTGCTCTTTCGTCTCATACTTCTCTTCTCTTAATAAACGCAAATAACCCATGATCGAGGTAAGAGGCGTTCTGAGGTCATGTGAAACATTAGTAATGAGATCATTTTTTTGTTGCTCAATTTTTCTTTCCATCTCGATACTTGTCATGATTTCTTCTGCCATTTGATTAATATTATCAGTTAGTAAAGCAATTTCATCCTGCCCTTTTTTCTCAATACGAAAGGCTAAATTCCCTTTTGCGATTTCCATAACCCCCTCCGCTAATGCCTCAATTTGATTCATTTTGCGTTTTGTTATATAGAAAAATGATACGATAAACAAAATAACACCAATGAAAAAAGGTATGGGTCCTTCACGCGTACTAGTAATCGCTTCACCCTGTGGTAGCCCACTAACAAAGAAATAATAATTTTTTTCTTGTAAGGTCAACGGCACTAATGTAGTAAATTCCTTACGGGAAGTTTCGATCACATGATAGGCATTTTCAAAAGGCTGATTCATTGTAAAATCCATGACATGCCTAATTTCTTCATGTAAATCGATTTGTTGCTCTTTTACCTGCTTTGTTTTATATAAGATCTTACCTGCCTCATCTGTGACGACTATTTTTAAAGCATTGTCTTCATTTTCTATTTTTCCGTTTTCTTGATCAATCAATTCTCTTAACGCTTCAACACTATTTTCTTGGGTCGCCAATTCTGCTGTATCCTGTGCATGGTAATACATCATCTTCATACTGCCACTATAATCCACGATCACAGTTTCATTGATATTCTCAAAAAATGGCACTACTGCACGTGCCACTAAAAAGCTGCCAAGCGCACATAATAAAAACGTTGTAAACAGTTGAATACGAATGCTACGTTGAATATTATTTTTTATTTTCACACCGATATGCTTTAGAAACCTTGGGAACCTTAAAAGCCTAAAGATCTTTTTCAACTTTATACCCTACTCCCCATACGGTTTTAATATATTGAGGATTTCTTGGATTTGTCTCAATTCGCTCTCGAATTTTTCGAATATGTACCATTACAGTATTTTCTGATTGAAATGCCTCCTCTTTCCAAACTTTTTCATAGATTTGCTCTGCACTCATGACGATGCCTGGATTACTAACAAGCAATTCCAAAATAGCAAACTCTCTTGGCGTTAACTTTACTCTTTCATTGTTCACAAAAACTTCATGTGTCGCTGTATTGATACGTAAATCACCCACTTCCATCTCCTCATTATTGCTACTATTAATACCACTCATTTTCAAATAGCGACGAAGCTGTGATTTAATGCGGGCAATCAGTTCTAACGGATTAAAGGGCTTTGTCACATAATCATCAGCACCTATCGTTAAACCAACAATCTTATCCATATCTTGAGATTTGGCAGTCAGCATAATAATAGGCATTTCTGCTATTTCTCTTACCTTCATACACATTTCAATGCCATCTACTTTAGGCATCATCAAATCCAATACAATTAAATGAACCTTATGCTTCTTTACTAACTGCAAACCCTCTTCTCCATCACATGCCTCTAGCACATGAAACCCCTCATTTTTCAAATAAATGGCGATAAGATTTCTTATCTCCTTTTCATCATCTACAATTAAAATTGTTTCATTGCTCATCTAATCCCACCATTAATCAAATATTTTCCAATAATCACGTTTCACCATTTTACCTATTTTTTTATTTTCCGTATATAAAAATAATAAAAACAGCTGACAATCAAGATGAATACCCCAAAGTAAATACCATATTTCGTAGCAATCACAGAAATATACTCAATCTGGCTACCGAATAATAAACCAAGTGTAAAATAAATCAATGTCCATACAAAGCCCGTTGTGTAGGAAAATAAGGCATATGTTTTAAAAGACATATTATTCATTCCCACCAAGTAAGGAAGGATATGTCGAACAATCGGAATAAAATAACTCAGGACTAACGCAAAGCGTCCATATTGATCTAGCAATTCTTTCGATTTGAGTAAGTATTTTGCCTTTTTCTTTTTCACCAATTTATCAAGTACACGATGACCAAATAGTTTACCGAGAACAAAGCCTAGAGAAAGCCCCGAAACAACGCCTAAATAAGTGAGTAAAAAAGATTTCCATACGACCATTTTTTCTAACGAAGATAGAAAGCCACCACTCATGACAATCATTTCATCTGGTAGCGGCATGCCTATAATACCTAGCCATAAACTAAAAAACAAAGCAAAATAGCCATATTGTTCGATAAATAGTAACAGATCCTGTAGCTCCATTAACTGACCCTCGTATTTCCAAGCCTACAGCTCAATACATAGGCTGGTGGCATATTGATCCATACTTTTTCATGAGAAATATCCTGAAAATAGGTTTGGAAGAATGATTTTTTCACAAGTGAATATTGGAAAGTAATGAATTTTCCATTGTGCAAACAATCCTTCACATTTCTTAAAATACAACAGGATACTTCCGCCTTTAAAGATGTAAATGGTAGCCCAGAAATAACATAGTCTATTTTTTCGATAGTCAACTCCGTCATATATTGCTTCAAATTTTCTGCTGAGCCATGAATCACTACAACATTGGCTACATGAGCAAACTGCCGACGTAGTTTTTCACAAAAAATCGCATTATTTTCTATAAGAACAAGCAATGTAGCTGGCTTTTTTCTTTTCACAAGCTCCGTTGTAAAGGACCCCATCCCAGGACCCAGCTCAACAATGCATCGAGCCGTTTCAAAACAAATAGGTTGCACCATTTTATGCGCTAATTTTTTAGAGCTAGGTGATATGGCGCCTATAGTTTTCGGATGTTTTATAAATTCAGTAAGGAAGGTGATGAGCTGCATATAGTTTTCTCCTCGCTTTGCTTTCATTGTTGATGGTTCTAACTATAAAGAGCATTTCTTAAAGATTTGCAAGGAGAATTCTTAACTTTTTCTTAATAATTTACATTATTTAGTTAGTAGGCAAACAGCATTCTCATAGGTGTAAACAAAAAAGTCGCTCATTTCATTCATGAGTGACTTGATTGATTAATTTATATATTCATCTTCATTTTTCTGCTTATACTCTCCATCCCTAAATGCTCATAAAACTCAATTGCATTGGTATTGAATTCCCAAACATTTAATTCTATAGATGTAGCTCCCTTTGCTATTGCCCATTCTTTACAACGATCAAATAATCGTTTTCCAACACCTTGTTTTTGTATTTCTTTTTTTACACCAAAATCATGAATATACGCATATTTACGCTCTATTAAAGAATGAAATGGAGGTGCACATTCAATGCAAACTACAGCAAAACCTATAATTAAATCACTATGCTTGGCTATAAAAATCTCACTATTTTGATCTTCAAGTAATTCTTTAAAATACATATTGGACATAACAGATTCAACATTTTTAAAAACAGTCTGTTCTTTCATAACATGTTCTTCGTGCCCTTCTCGCACAAGATCATTGATCGCAATATAATCTTCATACTTAGCTGTATAAATAGTAATAATCATATTTCACACCTCCCAAAATAACCCTTTTTTTATATTATAACAGCAGTATAAAGGTATGATTCTTTCTTATATGACATGTTGTAATTTTAATCTTTTTCTTTGTTTCTCATGATTCCCTTACTAATTCCTCTTATAATTAACTGTCCTAAAACATAAAAAAATGAAACAAAGATAATGGCTACATCTCTTCCAAAAGGCTTAAACCAACTTCCATCATCATCTATAAAAAAATGGCCAAATATCAAAGAAATAGCTGTCATTAAAAAATTCATGGCAAAGAACAAAATTAAATGACGATTTCTGGATACCACACCTACTACAATGATGAAAAAAAGAAATAACGGAAATAAGAAACTAGCCTCTTGGTTAGAAAGATGACTATTATACTCGTAAAAATGAAATAAGAACGGAAATGGAAATAACAGCAAAATTATTTGAATAAGTCTTTTCATTTCAACTATACCTCCTTGAAATATAAAATGATTAATTTAGTGTAATTTTACACTAACAATCCCCTTTTATCTATATAAAATAAATGTATACAACGGTAATCCTTCTGTATCAACTTTGTGCTGAACATCAGTACCATTTCCCTTAAGATTCATAAAAGATTAAAAGGTACTTCGTTCTAATGACTATTTCCTACATAAAATAGGCATACAATTGCTGCCAATCGAATAGAAACCTATATAGAGAACATTTAGTCACGGGAAAAATAAAGTGGGGTGTGAAAGGATGCTTAAAGTAAATGATGCAAAAGAAATGGTACTTGAAATTGTGCAAGATGACCCATTGTTTGTTGCACTACAACATACGCCTTTAGAGGAAAACCTCTATAATGATGGGTATTTAGCAGAGATTGATGAATCGAAACACTATACAATCGCAGAAGTCGCGGGCTGGTTTGATATTACAGACGCCATGCTTCGCTACTATTTAAAACCGTTTGAACAGTACATTTTTGATAATGCTTCACCCAATACAAATAGCAATATTCGTTTAAACCTACCTGCTATATTAAGATTGCGAATGATTTTATTATTGAAGGATGAGTATCGTGTGAGGGGGATTAAATTATTGTTAGGTATTGATGATAACGGTCAGTTGCTGAAACACCAAATTACCGCAACGACCATGGATTCTGAGGATTTATCACATAAAATTGATTTGCTCGGAAACGTCCTACAGCAGATGATTCAAACAGGCCTATTTCAGATTCTACCCAATGAAGAGCAAGGAACTTTACAAGTAAACTTTAATCAGGATTTTCTTGCTCAAAATATCGAACGATTTTCTTCTGAATCTGCCCTTCAAGTAGAGGAAATTCAAAAGGAAACATCGGAGCTAAAACAAGAAAATGAACATCTCCAAAAGCAAATTTCCGAGCTACAAGAAAATAGCGTAAAGGACATTGTCCAAAAGATTAGAGAGCGTCATATAGAAAATGAAATTGTTTCTACTTTACGTACAGAAGCATTACAGCAATTTTCTCAAAATAATAAAGTCGGTTTTTTCACCAAATTTTTCAAGTCCACTCAAATTGAAATGGACAAAGAGCAATTTGTTCTAAGCTATATTTCAAAGCATTTAGAAGAACGTTTAGAAATTGCATTGAACGATTATTATGATAAGTAAACTAGAACAATGGAGAACATGAGTGAGACTATTAGAAATGGTCACAGTCATGTTCTTTTTTATTTTTCCAAATCACATTGACCACAGTAGTCAATTTCAATATAATGGCATAAAATATGACTGAAAGGAGTAAAAAATTGTACCAAGCTTTTATGAATTTAGCAGAAGATAAACGTCAAGCAATCATTAATGCTGCCTTAAAGGAGTTTTCAATCAATCACTATGCTACCGCTTCAACAAATAAAATTGTGAGCCATGCCAATATTTCAAAAGGCATTTTATTTCACTATTTTGGTAGTAAAAAAAATTTATATCTATTTTTATATGAATATACAACCAATACATTCTCCGAAGCGCTTAATCGTCAACTTGATTTAACAGAGCCTGATATTTTTAAGCGTTATGAACAGATCATGAAAGTTAAAATTGATCTCATGAAGCAATATCATGCTCTGTTTGATTTTTTGAAAAAGACCTATGCTGAAACAAGCTTTGAGGTCCGAGATGAATTAAATCATTATAATGCCACTATTCAAAAAAGCTCCTATGCGATGGTATTTGAAGGAATTGATACTGGTTTATTCCATGAAAATTAAAATTAGTTATACCCTCATTTATTTCTTCTATAGGTGATACACCATCATTTTCTTCTGCTTCCTCCTTTACAGAATCTACACTTTCAGCACTAACAAAAGTATTTGCTGAAACTACAAATAAAGCAGATAGTGATAAATTTTTTACAATATTCTTCATGTTATCAAATCTTCTTCATAAAATTTTAAACAATTAATCCATAATCAACTTTTAGCTACTTCTGAAATACTAATCAAAGTTGAAATACAAACATATTTGTATTAATGATATTTAAAAAAGACTATTTTATAAGCAATGCTGAAAATCCTCCATTAAGATAAAACCCTATCAGGTATAGAATGACAATATGTATAGGGTAAAAAAGATAGAAGAAGTATTTCAGTCCAGCTCCTTTTTTATTGTTATATAGTAATATGAATGGGACGGCTGCTAACATCATCCATTGATAATCTGTAAATGGAAATAACAGCTTGTTCCAAATATTCATGAGATGCCCCCATTTATAAGATACATAGAAACAACATAAAGAAAAGAAAGTATATACCATCACAATATGTGCCTTGTTATTTCGAACTAGGTAAAGAGATACTCCCATAATGATGAATAGAGGTCCACCTTCCGCTAAAAAAATATTTCCAAGTATAGCACCCCAAATAAGACCATTAGCTCCAGTTCACTGGAAATTAGGGAATTGAATTATATCAGCTAAAAAAACACAAAGAAATAGCGAGATAATTTGCCATACACCAAAAAGAACTAGGTATTTTGGCTGTTTTTTTTCAAGTATGGATAAGATAAAAGCAGTAAGAAATAATGGTACAAAAAAGTTATTACTTAAATCCTCAACTGCATAATTTCTAAAAATATAATTTACCAACATATTCATTAAGGACATTCCAAAACTAAATAAATACAATCGTGTTAAATATTTTTTTCGATTAGAGGTATATTGAAAGCCCGTTACGAGGGTATAAATAAAAATAGGGACAGTAATTCGCCCAATCCATCCAAACCATTCAGGAGTATTTGGTATAAAGTGATAAATGTGGTCAATCACCATCGCAATTAGTGCAATTACTTTTAATGTAGTTGTACTCATTTTATCAAAATCTCCTTAAGTAAATTAAAAAGGGTATGAACAAACCATACCCTTTTGTAAACAATTATTCGATGTATCCACTAAAGTTACTTGGTCCTTTAAATAAAAGGTAATACTTTTCGCTACTACTGATTGTAGGAGGGTATGCAGTTAAAGTAGCACCTGGGGTTACAGTATAGTTCTTGATTGTAGTGTCCAAAAAAGTGTTAAGCTGCATGAACGATACTTCTAATTTATTTTTACTACTATGATTTGTTATTACTATTTTCACAGAACTTTTTCCAGTTAAGTAATAATTCGTGTATAAATCAGAACCAGTTGCGTTTCCACTAAAATCATATCTACCTTGAGTATAAAGGTTCCAAACAGAAGATGAACTTGGCTTTAATACACCATAAGGAGTAACTTCAACTGTTTCTTCTAGTGCAGATACACCTACATTTTCTTGAGTTTCAAAGTCTTGAGCTTCAAAGGACACCACATCTATTTCTTCTACTATGGAATCTACACTTTCAGCACTAGCAAAAACACTTACAGAAAATGTAAATAAAGCTGATAAGAAAATAATTTCTATAATTTTTTTCATGAAAATTTCTCATTTTTTATAAATTTTAGAAATTTCGAATTTTCTTGGTTAAGATGCTATCATATTGAATTTAGAAAAGTAAATGCTTTTTTCATTACAAATTTCGACATATATTTTTAAAATTTTAATTAAAAGTTTTAAAAGAAATACATGAACTTCATTATTACTAAGTATGATTGTAATCATCTTTAAAGTGGTTAGTTACTTTAGATATATCTAATTCGACATCATACAATGACAATAACTGTAAGTATATAGTAACATTCACTACAACAATATAGTGTGAGAATAGCAAATATATAATTTTAGAAAGTAGGTGAATAATTTTCCCTAATTCCACAAATTAACAGATACTGAAATGGAAGTTATGCAAGTTATTTGGAACTTGAATCGTTCGGTTACATCAAGTAAATTATTAGAAATCATTTCAGAGAAGGCTTGGCAAGGACAAACAATCAATACTTTTTATCTAAATTAGTTGATAAAGGATTATTGAATGTTACAAGAGGAAAATGGCGTGTGAATCATTATAACCCTTGTGTAACATTTAAAGAATGATAAACAAAGAGAAGCGAAAAGATTATTAGATACGATGTATCAAGGGTCTGTGAAAACTTTTTTAGCAACACTCTACGATGAGAAAGTAACGGATGATGAATTAGATGAATTGAAACACTGGCTTTCGGAGAAGTAGGTGAGTAAATGGATGAATGGTTGAATATAGTAGTGACCTTATCAATCACTGGCAGTAGTATTTTCATTCTTTCATATGGTATTACTACTCTATCAAGCGAGGTACTTACTGCTAAATGGTATTACTGGAATAGAAAGTTAGCCCTTTTCTTTTTTCTAGTACCTGTATTTCTTATATTGAGTGTACCTCTACTGCTCGAAAAAGAGCAGGATTTTTTATCATTTCAACAATTACCTATTGTTGAACAAAACACTATGTCCTTATCAGAAATTTTTGTACATTGTATTTGTGATTTGGTTAATTGGCGCTGTTAGAATAAGCTTATGGTTTTTGTATGTATACCGAGGTATATCAAAAAATACACAGAAATTGTGTAGTAGTGCCTAAAGAGGATAGAATGTGGTCTATTTTAGCGAAACAACTAAAAGATGTGAACCTGAAAAGTAATGTTAATCTTATCTATTTTCAGGCGAATATTAGTCCAATTTTAGTGGGAATATTTAAACCAACAATTATTTTACCTATGACAAATTACAATACTTCACAATCTATTCATTGTTCGATTCCGTTAAATTAATTCACCAAAATAGCTCCTGCTGGTGGATGCTAGGTACGCTTTTACTCATTGGCTTGCTTTGCTATAGTTTAGCGATTCGTTTTTTTGTAAAACGAGATTTACATCTATAATTCATAACCGCTACAGAGCAAGTGCTGTAGCGGTTTCCCATTAAATAGTAGCTACTACATTTCCTAAAAAGCTTAATAATCGAAAATGTAGAGCAACCATTTCTTCTACTGTTAAGTTCTCGTTCCCCTTGTCTAACCACTCCTGAATCACCCCTAAAATGGCTGATGCTATAAAGGCTTGTAAGTATTGCTGAAACTCTGGATCTTGTGCTTCCTTGCGGATAAGTGATAGTCTGTCCAAAATATGACTTCCGAAGATCGTTTTCATCTTTTGCGTAAATGCAGGACTCCCCTGCTCTCCTAATAACATACGAAAGGCTGGTGCGTGCTCCTTTATACACGCTATCACCTTGATAAACGGCTGATAGAGTTGCCCCATTTTTACTGTTTGAAAAGCATCCACAGGCTGAACATGTTTAACATAGCGCTCTAACTCCAGTAATAGCTCCTGCTGCAAATCCTCCATCACATCATATTTATCCGTATAATGTAAGTAAAACGTGCCACGATTGATTTCAGCTGCTAACGCTAAATTCTTTACTGTCACACGTTCAAAGCCTACCTCCTCTACTTGCTGGATAAAAACCCTTTTAATGGCTTGCTTCGTTTCAAAATTCATCTTTTCATGTACAGACACATATTTCCCTCCATTTACTTAACACTTGCTGGCAAACTGTTGTGAAGAGATAATGAAGTTGTAAACTTATTCTTAAGTAACAGTTCGGTTTACTATCTAATTAAATCATAATAAAATTGTAAATTATAATCCCAATAATCACCTTTATTCAAAAACGAAAAACTAATATATATAATAAAGTTGTAAACTGTCTATTTTATTATACTGAAGATAAAAATGTCGAACCCATTACTACACCTTACGATGTTATCTACAACGTACTGTAATTTTTAACATTGTCTACTTAAAGGAATAATAACAACTCACTCTTATCCCCATAGAAAAAACACCCCTCACTGATTGTTAGGTGTTCAATACCTGTTATCCAACGAAAGGTGTTTTTTGTTTATCTTAAATTATTATGTCAGTGCGTAGTATGGTAATATTAAAAGTAACCTTTCTTTATTTCATTGATTAATTCTATTCCTAGCTCGACGCTTAAATCTGTAAGCAATTTAACTTCCTCTTTAGTAATCCTTTCTAAATGGGTTCCACAGCAGATAGAAAAATTACCTGGAAACTCCTTTCTGAGCCGAATAGCTATCTCTTCAGTTATATAAAACTCCTTATGATTTTGAAGTTGAATAGTCTGTATGGGTTCAAGGCGTGCTCCAGCAGTAATCGTTCCTAAGTGTGGTCGATCTCCTCCTGAAATCATAACCACCAGATCGTCTCCCATTTTATAAGCATCTAAAATAATATGAATTCTTCCTTGATGTTTTTCTAAATGTAGCATTCTATAACATACCCTTAACTTCTTCTGAAAATATAGTTACTGAAATCTCCTACAATGATTTCATAAATACCTTTCTACCATTATGAATCTATTTCTAAAGATCTTAAGATTCATTTTTACAGTTCTACCTCATAACTATCCCATTTTAATTTAACTTTTGTCATAACCTCGCTTGGTATTTCTGCTTTCGGTAGTGCAGTTTCTTCACGCAACGCAATAATTCCTATTTTTGTGACAGTCCCATCTTCTACTACTGCATCTGCTCGATCAGTTCGAACTCCTGATACCATAAAAATATCTCTATGTGCTTTCATTCTTGCAGCAATAGCCCATTCTACATCTACTGGATCATGGATGTTAATATCATCATTCACAACAATGACTTGTTTAATCAAATTACAATGTGCAAAGGCTGCAAAAACTGCTTTTTGTCCCTCGCCTGGTTTCGGATTTGAAAGTGATATTACTAGGTGACAACGACCCATTCCACCTTCCGTAATAATGGCTTCTTTTATACTGGGTACAGCTTCTTTTATCTTAAGAAATGATGTTGTTTCAATTGCCATTGCTCCGATTAGAAAATGTTCATGGTATTTCCCAGGTAAGATAACCTGGTAATAAGGATTGTGACGATGAGTTATTGCTTTAACGTTTAGAACAGGACTTTTTCCATAATCGACATACATACCATGAAACTCAGATACTAATCCTTCTTGATGTAGTTCATCTGGAATAAATTCAGCTTCTATTACAACTTCTGACCCTTTTGGAACCTCAACGTCAACGGTTACACCTGGTGATAGTTGTAACGGCTCGTTCAACATACCACCAGCAATTTCAAATTCGTCAAAACCTAAAGTAACATATGCGTTTGCAGCAACCAAAACTGCTGGATGATTACCAATAGATATAGCTACTTCAAGTGTTTTTCCCAGAATTCGGGATTTTTCTAATAACTGATGCAAATGATGACTCGGTGACATACCTATCATTAATTTATTTGGACCTAGAATAAGTAGACGATTCATTGAGACATTTTTTTTGCCTGTTTCAGGGTCCTTTGCTACGACAATACCTGCTGTTATATAATGCCCCGCCTCTTTTTCAAAAAACGTTGTAATAGGTATATCTTTAAGAATGTCTATATTTTCTTTTTTAATCACCTCACGACAAGGTGCGTTCTCTACTAATACTGGTGCAATTGGATTTTCAATACCATTTTTTATATAGTTTAATGAGGCCTCTAACGTTTGATCGATTCCGCATGCTATCGCAAAATTTTTACGATCTACCAAGTTACCAATTACTTTTATAGTATGGTCTTTAATATTTTCAAAAATCACAGCAGAACGATTAGGGCATTGTGCTAAAACTGCTGCTAGCTCAAAATTCACATCAACTTGTCCTTTTACTTTTGTTACCCTTCCTGTTTTTTCTAATGATTGAAGTGCATCTCGCATGTCCTGTCCTACACTATTCAATTTAATACTCCTCCTCTATTTCGTCGTTACAATTAATTTATTCATAGGGACTCTATTGCAGCCAACGCTTAGATAAATTACTTTCAATTTCTAGCTGATCTAGTATGCGTGTAATTGTATGATTTACAATATCATCCAATGTATCTGGTTTATTATAAAAAGCAGGCATTGGAGGGCTAATAGAAACTCCCATTTGGGCAAGAGCCAGCATATTTTCTAAATGTATTTGATTTAATGGTGATTCACGAGGCATTAAAATTAGTTTTCTTTTTTCTTTTAAGATTACATCAGCAGCTCTCGTTAATAAGTTATCAGCTAATCCATATCGTATGGATGCAATAGATTTCATACTGCATGGTGCAACAATCATTCCATCTGTAATAAAGGATCCGCTCGAAATTAGTGCGGCTTGATTTGAATTAGAGTAAGTATAAGATGCGAGACCTTTAACTTCCTCAAGCGAGTAGTCTGTTTCTAGTTTGATTGTTGCCTCAGCCCACTTACTTATGATTAAGTGTGTTTCTACCTTCGCTCTCTTCAACGCCTCAAGCAACCTTATACCGTAAATAGAACCAGTCGCACCAGAAATCCCTAAAATTATTTTCATTGTTACCCCTCATCTCTTTATCTCTTTGAATACTAAAAGAATTTAAAACTGAAATACGCTTTGTTTATCACTAAATATTAGAAAATTATTTTTAGTACTACTTGAGTTATTTAGGTACATTTTCTAAAAAAACTACAACTATTTTTTAGTAAACAAATAGGCAAACTCAGATTTATAATCAATGACTACCGCATCCTTAATGAAAACTATAGACGTAGTCTAAATTAAACACACATACGAGTATGATGAATTTTAACCATTTATTAAATGGAATCTTTGAAATGCTATAAAAGCTATCAATGCTCCAACAGTAGGATAAATTAGATTGGAAAGCCCGTCTCCTAAGTTTGCTTTTTTTGTGCTGAAAAGACATCTTCCCATGTGAAATTTAACCCATTTTTTTCTCTAACCATTTAGTGATTGTCTTTTCCTCCTTAGAATAAGCAATACGTATATATACTTTCTCCCCCTATTAGCAATCTGACCAACTTCCAATAAATTTTTCTTTAAGCGATCCATATTAATTTCATAATTTGTCATCTTATCTTCCATCACAATGAACGCTTTTCTTCACTTCACATTTTTAAATAGAATAACATCACTTAAAAATTATTTTTAGCGGCGGAGCCTAAAATTGATTTCCTAAAAATTCGTTTTACAGTTGTATAATTCCAATCACAAACTGTACCACCACGGACTACAAAAAATAAAAATTCTTATAATCTCTGCACATATATTTCTTAATATAGGAATCTTAAAATATAGCTATAATGTTTTAATTAAAATGCTTGCAATGACGACAGATCCTACAGTTACTGTTGTAAAGCCACCAATTAACATAGGAGTTAAGATTTCATCTAGTATCTTTTTTTCTTCCTCTTTATTTCTACCTAAACTTCTACTAATCTCTTCACAGACAATGTAATCACCAGGGAAACCACCTAATGCTGTCAATGCAACAGGAATACCTTTTAAAGGATCCCATTTAAACAATTTTGAACCTATAAAACCTCCAATCAAGAGACCAATAATTCCAATAAATATAATCAAGAATGTTTCAGGAAGATAGCTAATAAACATTTCAAATGTGATGTCATTCATAGTTGCAATAATTAAAAATACGAGTCCCGCCATTCCAACGGTGAAAGCATTAGCACGTTCCATAACATGGTCTGGATAAAATCCAATCATTCTCCCGCCAAATCCCAGTGCTAGAGCCCATAAACTATATGGTATACCAGTATATTTATCTAGAACGACAGCAATCGCTCCTCCAATAAATAACTGAAAAAGTAGGATAAGATTAGTTTGGTATTTTTCAGGAATCCAAGAATTGTTTTTTTCCTCGACTTTGTCTATATTAATAATATCTAGCTTTTCTTTTCCCAAAACATTTGGTGTATCTGCTTCTATTGCAGCAGCTGTATAATTTTCAACATCTACTACATTTCGGAACTTTAATACATATCTTCGTAATAAATTTGCAGTAATAGGCATACCAAATAGTGATTGTAGTGACAAAATTAATGCTGATACCGTAACTAGGCCAGTTAAACCTACTTCCTTCAATCCTTGTGAAGTCACTAGAAAAGCAATCATCCCTCCTGTAAGTGGACCGGCACCTGCAATAGCCGTTTGATAATCATAAACAACCGAAATGATAAGAAGAATAAAACCTGCACTGAAAATAATTCCCATTAAAGAGATTCCAACAGCTCTCCACTGACTACGAATAGCTTTGAAAGGAATGAGGGTACCCATATGGATGATAATAGGGGCAGTTCCCAATACAATACCAATTTCAATAAAATTAGAATCACCAATTAAAGTCTTTGGTAAAATTCCCGTCCAAACTAGGATAAGATAACCCATTAAAGCAACTAAAAACATTGAAACTCTTGCTTTTGTAACTATAGAAATAATTTCCCCTAAAGCGATTAATCCCAAGATAATCATAGCTGCTACAACTGGTTCATGTATCATTTTCTTTACACCCCTTGTTTTTTATTTTAGATAGACTAAATAATGACCCGCTTTCTCTCAGACTGATTTTCCTAACAATTTAAAAGCTGATTGAACAAATAGCTCCACACCAATTGCTAAAGCATCTTCGTCAATAGTAAACCTTGGATGATGGTGCGGATAAACAATCCCCTTTTTCTGATTCCCTGCACCAACGAATATGAAGCAACCTGGTATTTCGTTTGAAAACGCTGAAAAGTCCTCACCGCTCATAAGTGCTGGTAGCCTTAGTAATGTCTCCTCTCCCCATACTTCCAATATTGTTTTTTCAATTACTGCTGTTACACTATCATCATTAATAACCGAACTGTATCCAAAGTTATATTTCATTTCAAACGTTGCATTATGTGCCTCCGTAACTCCTTTAACAATCTGTTCAACTAAATTTGGAACTTGTAGACGAAGCTCAGGGTTAAGATTTCGTACTGATCCACCAATAATAGCTGTATCAGGAATCACGTTATGGGCAGTTCCGCTATGGAATTTTGTTATAGATATTACAAGTTTTTCAAGCGGATCACAATTTCTCGAAACGATATGTTGAATGTTGCTTACTACCTGTGAACCTATGGCAATGGGATCAATAGTTAGATGAGGTTCAGAAGAGTGTCCCCCTTTCCCTTTAATTTTAATATCAAAAGTGTCACTTGATGATGTGGCTGGCCCATGGCAAAGCCCAATTTTACCAATTTCCACTGTAGACGATAGATGCATTCCAATCACTTTATCTACACCTTCTAGTACGCCTGCTTCTACCATTTCTTGTGCGCCACCTGGGAATAACTCTTCAGCATGTTGGAATAAAAAACGCACTTCCCCTTTAATTTGATTCTTAAGCTGTGTTAGGGTCTTTGCAACTCCAAGTAACATTGCTGTATGCCCATCATGTCCACAAGCATGCATAACACCTGAATTTTGTGAAACAAAGTCAAAATTATTCTCTTCATAAATTGGAAGCGCATCCATATCTGCTCGCAATGCAATCACTTTTCCTACCTCTGATCCAATTAATCGAGCCATCACACTTGTTTTTGTAGGACGTGAAACTTCTAAATTACCGAAATTCAGAAGTGTTTCATAAACAAATTGAGCCGTTTTTTCTTCTTGGAAAGAAAGCTCCGGATATCTATGAAAATGTCTTCTCCATTCAATTACTTGGTCTTTAACATCACCGATTAAATGATGTATCATTCCTTTTTGAGACACATACTCCAACTCCTTTTTTATTAATAACCCTATTTTAGGATTATATAAGGAAAAAAATCCTTAAATGAAGTATAGTTTGTCATCTCATTAATTTCAATATATTTTTTAAAAATTTTGAAATATGTATTTTTTCTATTACACTTGAGAAGAATTTGATAATAAAGTGCTATAAAAATGTTTTAAATCAAAATCACCATCTAATTAGATGTTTCAAAACTAGACAAAAGCCATCGAGAGAGATCTTCTCGATGGCTTTTGTCTACAGTCTGAAACGCGCATTTTGATCAAAATGAGCATTTATTTTTCCCTATTATACGACCTTTCAGTGATTTTTCTATATTGTTGGTAAAAAGCTACAAGGTGCCATGCCTTATTTTATAATAATATTGATATTGAAGAAGTAATAGCAAACACAAAATTATTTTGCAGATAGAAAAACGACTTATATATCCAATTAATAGGAATCTAAGCCGTCTTTTTCGTTCATTTTTATTTTCCCTTTAAACCCAGGTTATTTATTAAATCCGCTTCAATGCTTATACAGTGCAACAAAGCACTTTGATGTAAAAAGCATCTTTATGTCTTTTGACGTAATGCTGGGAACCTTACAGAATAGTATACAGAAAACAATATCTATTTATTCGCCTCTTGGTATACCCTCCATATATTCAGGTGCTTATAATAATTTATAAATTTTACTTGGTCTACCACGAGTAGCAGGGGCTTCTGAACCAATACATTGAGCCAAACCAACTTCACACATATCTGTTACTATGCGTCGAACATTTCGCTCTGTCATTTCAAGATATGTCGCTATATCTTTAGTTGTAAAACTACTCCATCCCATTTTTTCTATAAGGGCTATTAATTTTTTATATGTTTTCACACTTATATTTCCATTTTTTAATTTTTCAATTAAGATTTCATTTTGGGAACGGCTAGCATATTGTAGTTCCTGTTTTTTCCCTGGAGATTCTATAATTTTACCATCATCCTGGACAATCACAGTTTCGCGATTTTTCATCTCTTTTGACAATTTAATAGCTCTTAATGCATTGATCTCTGCTGAATAGGCTGTTTCACCAAAACCAATTCCAACCGCAACAGTAGTATCTGCCTCAAAAGCCAAATTTTGAACAGTATCTTCAAGTGACATAATCTCACGTTCAATGGCTCCACGTGAGCTATAAATCATATATCTTCCGTTGCCTTTTTCTGATACAGAACCATTTATTTTTTCACCTAGTTGAATGACCATCGCTTTTAAGCGTAGTTCTAAATACTGCAAATGATAAGGGGTTTTCATTTCCTCTGCTACTCTATTAAAGTATTCAATTTCAATTATTTCAACACCAATTTGTGTATCTTTAAAATAGGCTCCTTTTACTTTTTCAGAAAGAATTCGAAGCGTTTGTTGTATTTCCATTCTGCTCATCGACATGCGATAGGCTGGTACTCCTTTCTTCCTTAAAGCTTCACACACTGATGGAAAACAAGTTAAAACACCTTCTATTTTTCCCTCTTTCCATAATTGAAAATGAAAACTCAGCAATTCATTCGTATCAACATTTAGATCAAACATCTTCGTATATATCTCTAGAGGCTTCATATTTACCTGTGACCAAGCTTCCTCACTAATATTGTTAGAAAACATTGTATCGATGCTTAATTTTTCAATAACTTTTCCCTGTTGATAAATCATTTCTATAAAAGATTTATAAAGACCTGATTCCGTCGCAGGAACATAAACCATTATTTGATCTGTTTGTACCTTTTTCTTTACAATTTCATATGGCAGTGGACCAGTAAACAGCCATGCATGCACACTAGATTTATTTTCTTGTATAATATTCTCTACTTCTTCAGTTCTTATATAGTGAAATGGGATGAACTCGAAATCATCTTTGTATTCATCTGCCAAATCCAAAACCTGTTTAATAGAAGAACTTAAACCAACTAATCCTATTTTATACATTTTATATTCTACTCCCTCAATATAGAATTGCATTATATAAAAAATCTACATATCCTAAACAATCCTGTTCCTGCTAAGTTCTACTGAAAAAGAGCTTATATCAATATTTTTGTATCTTATGAATATCTATATTTTAACTAATCATAAATAATATATTCTTCTAGTAGAATCATTTCTTACTTAGAGAAACAAGGAGATATATTAACTAAATATTTGTTACCATAGCATACATTTTAAAAATATAGCTAATTCTTCTATAATAATTTTGGGTACAGTAAATAAGTAAGTTCGTTATAATATTAACTTTAATTTTTATGCCTCTATCTAATATTGTAGCTTATTTCTTATTAGTATAAGAATTTTATAATGCATTCAAGCTTAAAGAATTTAATACAATAAAATGACTAAAAGGGAATATTTGGGTTATAATTTGAGCAATGAAAGAACGTATAACTGTTGCTAAAGAAGGTATGAGCTGAGCCCTATTTTATGGACAGTTTAATAAAAAGTACCTTTACAGACCAAGTTGCGATTAGATAGTCGCTATATTCTGTCGGATCCGAATATATGTGAAATTAAACAACCAGTCGCCAGTTCGGTACCGACAACTAGTTGGATAATGCTTTTTTATCCTTTTCTTATATATTGGGGTCAGTCCCAATTCATTACATAGCTCTAAATTATAAATCTAAACAACATAATCGCTTGCCCCATTTATGATAAGACTCCCCTTCAGAATTATTTTTTAGAAATCCGCATATAAACACCATTCACATAACACTTTATGGAGAGTGCTGAATACTGCCACAAAAAATCCGTATACTCTTTCAATCATTAAAACATAAAAAATTTTTTAGGTCAGGAAACTTTCTAGTCATTAAAATCCCTAAATACCCCTTATTTCATATAAGTATGATGCGATTTTTTGATAACCACTATCTTTTACTGTTAATGATAATAGACTAAAACAGCAAGCTTACATATTTCCCTCCATTTACTTAACACTTGCTGGCAAACTGTTGATTGTATTTGCTCACATGCTACCGTAAAATTTTTATCAAATCAACATTGTGTTCAGTGAAGGAGTGAGGTCCATATGGGCAACCAGGCAATCTCTATTAAATCTCTTGAAAAACGATTTCAACAAAAGCAAGTTATTGCCCCCCTTTCTTTGGATATTCCTAAGGGACAGCTAATGGGCTTACTTGGTCCGTCAGGCTGTGGTAAAACAACGCTAATCAAAATGATTATGGGGATGCTAAAGCCTGATCATGGCACTATTCAAGTGTTAGATTTGGATGTTCCACATCAGCAATTATTGAATGATATCGGCTATATGGCACAATCAGATGCACTTTATACAGATTTAACTGGTGAAGAAAATCTACATTTTTTCGCTAAGCTTTATTCATTATCGAAGGCGGAACGAATAGAAAGAGTTGCCTATGCTGCTAGCCTTGTTCGTTTAACAGATGACTTACGACTTAAAGTGGTAAATTATTCAGGAGGAATGAAACGTCGATTATCCCTTGCTATTGCCCTTATTCAGAATCCTAAACTATTAATCTTGGATGAACCGACAGTGGGAATTGATCCTGTCTTAAAAAAGGAAATTTGGCAAGAACTTATTCGTTTAAAAGATCAAGAACAAAAAACGATATTAGTGACGACGCATGCGATGGATGAAGCAGAAAGATGTGATCAATTGGCCATGCTGAGAAGTGGGCATATTATTGCACAAGGTACACCACAAGAGTTAAAAGATCATTATCAAGCAAAAGATTTTGATGAGGTGTTTTTAAAAGCTGGAGGTGACGTTCAATGAGAATAGGTGCTATCGTCACAAGAATCATCCAACAAATGAAACGAGATAAGCGGACACTTGCTTTATTATTTTTAGCCCCGCTTCTTGTCTTGTCCTTAATGTATTTTATTTTCAATAGTAACGAGGCTTCTGTCACACTTGTGGTCTCTAATGCGCCCGCCCCATTGATCGACAAATTGAAAGAGACTGATTTTACTATTATCGAGGACAATGCTTTTTCAAAGAAACAGCTACAGGATAAAGAGTATGATGGTTGGCTAGCAATAGAGCAAAATGATAGTAAGTTAACTTTATTAAATGATGACCCTTCTCAGGCAAAGGCATTAACGATGCAACTGGCACAAGTTTTACAGCCAACACAAACCTCTATAGGCAGTATGGAAACGGACTATATTTATGGTGATAAGGATACGGCTATTTTTGATATATTTAGTCCTATGCTCATTGGTTTCTTCGTGTTCTTCTTTGTCTTTTTAATTACTGGCATTGCCCTATTAAAGGAGCGTACTTCAGGAACATTGGAGCGTTTACTGGCGACACCTATTAAACGCTCAGAAATTGTAGCAGGCTATATGGTCGGTTATGGTTTATTTGCCTTCCTGCAAACGATTATTATCGTCCTGTTTGGTATTTATGTGCTAGATATTGTCCATGTAGGCTCCATCTGGCTTGTCCTACTCATTAATATGGTGGTTGCCCTTGTATCGTTATCCTTAGGTGCATTGCTATCTAGCTTTGCTGCTTCAGAATTTCAAATGATGCAGTTTATTCCACTTGTTATTGTTCCTCAAGTATTCTTTTCGGGTATTTTTCCGCTCGATAGTATGGCGGAATGGCTTCAAAATATTGGACGCATCATGCCTCTTTACTATGCTGCTGACGCATTGAATGGCGTTATGTATAAAGGTTATTCATTTCCTGATATTGTAATGAATCTCAGCATTCTTGCTTGTTTCGCCATTGTTTTCATTACGTTAAATATTATCAGTTTAAAAAAATATCGTTCGTTGTAATCAAACCTTAAAAGTTCTGCTATTTGAAAAGCAGAGCTTTTTTTATGGAATTAAAATAACTAAAAACAGGAAATATAACCAATTTAATTGAAGTGAATGGTCGACTTTCATTATAATTATTTTATGGTGAAGAATTAACCGAAAAATAAAGGTGTGTGAAGATGACGACTATTTTGGAAATACAAAACATCTGCAAACAATACAACGGGAAAAAAATTTTAGAGAATGCATCATTTTCAATTGCTACCAATCAAATCATTGCCCTCGTCGGAAAAAATGGTTCTGGAAAAAGTACTTTACTCAAGATTATTGCAGCGTTCATTAAACCAGACAGCGGTACCATTGTGAAGCATAAAACGTCTTTAAAAATTGGCTATGTACCAGAAGTAACGCCTTCTCATATTTTATTTACGCCTGAAGAATATCTTTATCACATGGGCTGTATACGAGGTATGGCTAAAAAGCAGCTTTTGCAGAAGATAGAAGAATTGCTTGAAATGTTTCAGCTAAAAGAGGAAAGAAATACAAGGATTGTCCATTTTTCTAAAGGGATGAAGCAAAAGGTGATGATTATGCAAGCGATGCTAGAAGAAACTGATCTACTGATAATGGATGAACCATTGTCAGGACTTGATGCCAAGGCACAAAATGAATTCGAACAAATTCTAGCTAGAGTTAGAAACAAAGGACTAAGTATCATCTTAACCTGTCATGAAACCAAATTACTCGAAAACCTTGTAGACTCCGTTTTACTTATTCAAGAGAATGCAATCATTCAAGCAAAGGAATTCGATAGTAATCCAACTCATCGATTAATTTTTGAGATTGCTAACCTATCATTACTCGATGAAATCATCCCTTCTATGGAGATTCAACAAAATCAACTTTTAGTGAATGGACATTATGAAATAGTGACGATTGTTCCAGCAAAGGATTCAGATCAAATTTTACTGAAATTATTACAACAAAATGCCTCTATTAAATATTTAGCTACTGTCCACCACAAAAAAGAACAATTCTCTTCTCATTTTTGAAAGGAGGAATCGAAAAAATGAGCAGTTTATTGCGTTATCAATTTATAAATTATTTAAGAACCTATCAATACGTTCCACCTTTTACAATCTTCATTCTATGTCTTATCGTTAATTATACTTTTGTCCCTAATCCAATATTAGATAGTTATTCATTTACATCGCTTTTGCTCTTTTTTTTAATGGGCTGGTTTACTGTTACATTATTTCATGCTGAAGATGAAGGACAAAAAATGATTACTACCCTACATACGAAAAAAAAAATAGACTACAATTTAGGGATATTCATTATTTGTGGGCTGATTGCCTTTAGCTTAAGCTGCGTTTCTGTCATGTATCCAATCCTAATAGATGCATTTTTCGAGAAACCCAAACTATTACATATTTTACTAGGTTTCTTGTCTCATTTTAGTTTATCGTTACTTGCCATTGCACTCACTTCTTTATTTACTAGAGAACTTGTGAAAAATAGACGAAATACGTGGTGGGGTGTAATTTGCATCCTTATTATTTCTGTCGTAATCGCTACTTTAAAAGATACTATTCTAACTGGGCTTCTTTGGTTACTTCCACCTGTTCATTTTTCATTAGAAATGATGAGTGTTGGCGATCAAATTGAAGTTATACCCAACGTTTTTTACTGGCAATATGCATGGATTATAATTTATGCATCCTTTATCATTGTTTTGTTTTTTTTCCTAGTCAATCGAAGAAAATGATTTAGACTTCTTAATAAGGAGAGATAGTTTTAATGAGGAATATCAAAGTTTTAATTGTTGAAGACGAAAATGATATAGCTAATATTATAAAGGACTACTTAAGTGTTAATCAGTTCGATTCACATATTGTAAGAACAGGTCATGAAGCGCTCCATTATCTACAAGAGTCTAAACCTGATTTCATCATCCTTGATCTTTCTCTACCTGATTGTGATGGCATCGAAATATGCCGTAAAATCCGTGAAAATAGCAATGTTGCGATTCTTATTTTAAGCGCTCGAGGTAGTGATACTGATAAAGTACTGGGATTAGGATTTGGAGCAGATGATTATATGACAAAACCATTTTCTCTAAGTGAACTTGTCGCAAGAATAAATGCTCATTTACGAAAACAGGATAGATGGCTTCATCCTAATGGTGGTCAGATAGGAATGGATGTGATTCACATAGATAATATGGTCATAAATAAACAGGAATATATTTTCTTACGTGATAGCAAAACTATTCCCCTGTCAGCAAAAGAGTTTGAATTATTATTTTTTCTAGCTAAAAATAGAAATCAAGTTTTCTCTAAAAGTCAGTTACTTGATGCCGTTTGGGGTTATGACACCTACGGAGATGAAAATACAATTACGGTTTATATTAGAAGACTACGAGAAAAAATTGAAGTCAACCCTTCTAGTCCTTTTTATCTTCAAACAGTTTGGGGAGTTGGCTATAAATTCAGTACGCCCAATCACTCATAGGAGAAACAAATGTACCTTAAAAATTGGATGAATAAGTGGCTATGGACTCTATTAATCTGTGTTGTACTATTGTTTATTGTTGTCCTTTCACTATTCTTTGCTACAAAGAATTCTCAAGAAGAATCCCAAGATAAATTTGTCATTAATCAAATTCGACTATCAGTAAATCAACTATTATTGTACATAGAAGACCATTTTGCAAATTTAGCACTAGATTCAACTATACGTAGCACGCTTCAGCAAATGAGTAATGACCAGGAAATTGATATTACAGTGGTTCACCTAGATGGAAAAGTAATTTTCACTACAATTAAGGATGGGTTTTCACCAACTATACATGTTAAACATGATATACATTATGATTTATTTACATCCCAACAAGAGCCTGGAAAAATTAAAATAGCCTTTCCAATCATGAATGAAGAGAGCAAGGAACAGATAGGAAATGCTATTTTTTCACTGAACAAAGACCTTCTATTTCCTTTAAAACAGTCCAATTCCAGCTACATAATTTTATTAGTCATAATTGGCGTCTTGAGCCTTTTGATCATTTACCTAGCCCTACATATGATACGTAAAGCACATAAAGATATATTTACGCCTTTATATGAGCTGAGGAAAAACACAGAGGAAATTGTCAAAGGAAATTACGAACAAATTACCATCCACTCAAAATTAGACGAGATTGGTGAGTTGTATGCAGTATTTGACCAAATGCGATTAGAGATTAAACAGTTAGCAATCCAACGAAATGAACAAGAGCAAAATCAAAAAAAGCTCATATCTAATATATCTCATGAAGTGAGAACTCCCTTAACGACAATTAAAGCTTATTTAGACGCTATTTCAGAGGGGATTTGTCGAGATGAAGAATCGCTTATGGTCTATATTCAAATCATGCAGTCCAATACAGAAAAAATGTCGAGGCTAGTTGATGATTTATTTATGCATACTTTAAAGGAGCTTGGCCATATCCCTATCCATTTAAAAGAACAATATAGCCAAGACGTTCTTACAAACATTCTGAAACCGATTCAATATTATGTCCGAACAACGAATATTCATTTTATAGGACCCTCAATGATTCCTAATGTCCTTATTCAAGTAGATGCTGATCGATTAGAGCAGGTTATTTCCAACCTTGTTACCAATGCGCTAAAGCAAGCTTCTAATGGAGATACCATCACCATTACTACCTATATCGAAAATCAATCACTCTATATCCAAGTCATAGATACTGGAAATGGGATGCTTCCAGAAGATATGCCTTTTATTTTTGAACGTTACTTTAGAGGTCATCAACCTGAAAAAGAATCTGCTATTAAAAATGAAGGCGCAGGGCTTGGCCTATCCATTTGTCAGCATATTATGGAAGCCCATCATGGTTCCATTTCATTTCATAGTAAGCACAACGAAGGCACTACCTTTACACTTACACTCCCTATCTCATAAAAAGACTCCCATTCTAGGAAGTCTTTTTATCTTTCATCGTTCTTTTCTTATATGCTAAAAAGAAAGAAAGTGTAAGTATACTACAAAAAAATGAATCGATCATACGGACAACCCATATTCCATAACTACTTATTGGAATGCCATTGATAAGCTGCCAGAGACATACATATCCAAGTGTTAAAACAACCAGTATACTCCAAAAAATGAATTTTTCCCGAGACAATACAGCTGTCGTTTTTTTATGTTTGATCAAAGATGCCCTATAATACAAATATCCAAAGATAAGTAGAATACCAAACAATGTACTCCCATGTTGTAGAAACTTATAGACAGGTATTTGGAATCCTAATAAAGTAAATGTTTGAGCAAGAATATAGAAATTATTTACCATGAATCCATTTTGATGTGTAAATGAATCCCATATGACATGTGTTAGCATACCCAGTAATGCTGAGTAGACAAAAACAACTACTTTCCATGCTTTATTTCCTGCCATTTGATGGCTATATGTATCCTGTAAAAACTCAGGTAAATGGCTCATGAGAGGCTGATGGATAAAGCGATGATAAATCAAGTAGACCAATAATACGAGTGGAAGGTTTAACAAGAAGAACCCTGCAAAGGTATGACCGATTTCCCCTATTGGCCGACCTCTTAAAAAATATTCAAAATCTGGAGCCATACTTCCTAAAACCAATGCAGAAAAATGAATATACTTACTTTTTCGAGAAAAAGGTAAGACCGCCGCTGGATGAGCAAATGTTAATGGCATATCTAAAACCTCCTTATTTATTTCATCTATCAAATCGCTTATTACAACGTTTTCCATTCCAAAAGGTTACTCCGACTGTAAGAATTTATTAATAATTTCATAAGGAAGTACTAATAATTGCATATTACACTAAAGAAAATGAATCATGAGGAGGCCATATCATGGAAAAAGAGATACTGATTCGAGCCCAAAATTTATGTAAAACCTATTCAACTGGTAGCGAACAATTCCATGCCATTAAAAATATGAATGTCGACATTTATAAAGGGGATTTCACCGTTATTATGGGGAATTCTGGTTCTGGTAAATCAACGCTTCTTTATCTTTTAAGTGGGCTTGATGCCCTTACAGCAGGTGAGGTTTATTTTCAGGGAGAAAAACTTGATACCTTTTCTGAACGAAAGTTAGCTACCTTGCGTTCACAGAAGGTTGGCTATATCTATCAAAGTAGCAATCTCATTCCAGATATGACGCTACTAGAGAATATTGCTCTTCCTGGATACATCGCTAAAAAAAATAAAAAGGAAGTCATACAAAAAGCTGAGCAACTACTAAGTTTAATGGGACTTGAAACGCAACGAAATCGATTACCCTCTCAAACATCAGGTGGACAGCAACAAAGAGCTGCCATTGCTAGAGCGTTGGTCAACAATCCTGAAGTGTTATTTGCAGATGAGCCTACTGGTAGTTTAAATTTTGATCAAGGTGTAGCAGTATTAGATACCTTAACGAATTTAAATAGAGATGGGCAATCCATTGTCATGATTACACATGATATGAAGGCAGCTTGTCGTGCGAATCGCCTAATCATCATTCAGGATGGAAAAATAGATGGGATCTTAAACTTTGAAAAATATGATCATACCAACATACAAGAGCGGGAACACATTATCTTTTCGTATGTGGCTGGAAAGGAGTAAAAAATGTACGCGATTGCAACCCTTTGCTCTTCCTATATAAGAAAACGGAAAATACAAAATGGACTGATGGTTGTCCTTATTTTTTTATCAACGCTTTTACTGGCTACTTCTGTCACTATACTGGCCAATACAAATAATATTTTTGAAAAAGCCCATCATGATTCAAATGGTGCCCATCAAATTTTAACAATGGGTAACAATGTTCATAACCCGATCGCTGTAAACGATTGGTGGCAGGAGCAACCAGGCGTGACTACCTCCAGTCTCATACCCTATAGAAATTTATCTAGATTTACCTTCAATGGGAAAGAAATATCCAATATCTATTTATTTATGATGAATACGCCAAATACACCGTTTATGATTGATCAATTACTATTTTCTGAGGGTGAAAAGCAACACTCTCCTTCTGAGGGCACGATTTGGATTCCCACATCGTTGGCATCAAGAGCTGCCATTTCGCTCGGTGATGCAATTGAATTTCATACAGGTGAGAAAATGTTTAACTTAACAGTGTCAGGTATTGTGGTTGATATGCCATACGGAGGCCCTTTTACAACAAATGCTCGTATCTGGATGAACAATACTGACTATCAACAGCATTTAGCAACCATGACAGGTTCAGATCAGTACATGATGGCATTACGCTTTAATGACTATCAGGGAAATTCCAATTATTGGGATGATTTCGAGAAATATCTACAGGGGCCTTACCTTGAATCTAAAATGGAATATGAAGAAATAGCTTCTTTTTATTTGATTATTAACAAATTCATTGGCTTTATTATGATTGCCTTTGGTATAGCTATGCTTTTGGTTTCCTTATTTGTTATTGGTTTTAGCATTTCCGATGCCATTTTAACGAATTACAGAACAATAGGTGTTATAAAATCTTTGGGTCTTTCTTCTCGAGAGATAAGTATCACTTACGTATTACAATTCGGATTGTTGTCTGCTGTCGCGATTATTCCTGGCATCATCATTAGTAAATTCCTTTCCAGAATAATTATAGAAAGCTCCTTATCCTATATGAAAGCAGGAAAACATTTAACTATTCACCAAGATACTTTCCTCACCATGTTGATTGCCCTCATCTTATTTGGCATTGTGCTACTCACTGCCTATTTCTACTCAAATAAGGCGCGAAAAGTGGAGCCCGTCCAAGCCATCAAATATGGGATGTCAGAAAGTGCAAATAGTAAAATGAATCGACGTAGAAACAGCTCGAATCGATTATTTCGTTTAACTAGTTTATCGATTCAACTTCAAATTGGACTTAAAAGTATCACAAAAAACTTAAAAAGTTCTATCCTTGTCATTGCACTTACTTCGATTACGTCTGCCATACTAGTCTTTAGTGTAGTCATATTAAATAGTTTTATTTCCATTAAAGAAACATCTCCTTCATGGGGATATGATGCCTCACATGTAGTAGTAACTGTCTCTAATAAAGAAACCTTCTCAAAACGACATTTTGAAGATTTTTTAAAGGCTGATAAACGGGTTAAAGATCATGCATGGCTTGATCAATTCACAGGCGTACTTCCTAATGACAGCTATCCTCCATTAAATATTAATGTCAATGTGATCGAGGGTAGTTTTGATGCCGCTGGCTATGAAACAATGTCTGGCCGTAATCCAATCAGTAAGAATGAAATAGCTATTGGGTTCAGTGTCGCTCGGGCTTTAAATAAAAATATAGGCGATATTGTCGAAGTTTATCTTGAGGGGAAACCCCATTTTCTTATTGTGACAGGAATCTATCAATCGATAGCAAACATGTCGAATTCAGCAAGGATTACAGCAGATGTTATTAAAGTTTATAACACTACCTACTCTTCTTCAGAAGTAAGTATGATTAATCTTTTAGATGAAACAGCCGCTACTCCATTCGTTGAGGATGTAAATATTTACTTTAAAAGTTCTTTATCAGCTGTCACACAACAGGTATCATTAGATGAAGTCTTTAAAGAAGTCGTGGAAGTTTTAGTCATCCCCCTTTCAATCGTTGGTATTTTATTTATCATCGTAACCTGCATTATTATTTTTAGTGTATCGCGAATTAATGTTAGAAAAGAAAGTAGCACGTATGGCATTTATAAATCCATTGGAATGACCTCTACAAATATTAGATGGTCGATTACAATAGGTATTTTAATTCTATCCATAATGGGCGCAATAGCAGGAATCTTTATCGGGATAAAATTAATTCCTCTTGCTCTTCAGTCGATTATTTTAGATTATGGCTTACTCGAACTACCGCTTGTGATAAACTGGCCAACAAGTATCGGCATTAGCTTTGTAAGTGTGATAGCGGCTTGTTTTGGCGGCTGGATTTCAACCAAAGTAATTGCTAAAACTTCGCCTCGCATATTAATAGTTGAATAAATAAACTTGGCCCCTACTAATTTAGGGGCCTCTTCTTTAATCATTTAAAAAATTTTCTTCCGATAACACGACAATATTGTTTCTTCGAAGCAATGCCGTTGTTACCCCTTCTCCAACTAGTTTTGTACCGTTAAACTCACCGTTATAAATCTGTGCACTGCCACAGGATGGACTATTTTCCTTTAAGACGACCTGAGTCGCTCCCACCTCAAGCGCTTTTTGTAAGGTTACATAGGCCCCCTTTAGATATAGCTCCGTGACATCTCGTCCAGAACTTTCAACCACTGTTGCGTTGCCATCAAGTACATCCTGTCCATCGCCTCCTACAATTTCAGCGGGCTCACGGGGCGTCGAAAAACCTCCCATCAGCTCTGGGCAAACCGTGACAGCTTTATTTTCTAACACAAGCTTTTGTATTTTTTCATCTAGGCTGTTGGTGCCATTATAACGAACATTGAAACCTGCTAAGCAAGCACTTATTAGAATCATCGCTTTCTCACTCCTTCTCCTATCTTTATTCCACTATAACATGCGTGATACAATATTTTTATGTAGACCAAGGGAGGGTGAAAAAATGTCCGATCCTATTTTGATTTTGCCTTATACAGATGAATGGGCTAAGGAATTTCATAGCATAGGCTGTCAATTGCGTGAGGCCTTAGGAGACATAGCGCTGAGAATTGATCATATTGGCTCAACCGCTGTAACAGGGTTAGCAGCGAAACCAGTGATTGATATACAAATATCCGTCGCATCGTTTACACCATTGACAGCATTTAAAGTTCCATTAGAATCTCTCGGTTTTATTTATCGAGCGGAAAATCCAGATAAGTCTAAACGCTATTTTCGAGAGGCTCCAGGAGATAAACGAGTACATATTCATGTTCGACAGGCTGGGAGTTGGGCAGAGCAGTTAGCCTTATTATTTCGAGATTTTTTGCGCAGTGATCCAGAACACTGTCGGCGCTATGAGCAGATAAAGTATGAATTAGCTAAGAAATACACACATAATCGTCAACTTTATACGGATTCTAAAGAAGCGATCATATGGGAAATTTTAAAACAAGCAAATCATTGGAGTCAGCAGACTGGCTGGTCTCCTGCCAATTCAGATGGCTAAAGAAAAAGGAGGAACAAACTTGGCTGAATTTACAATTTGTTTTCTGAAGAAGGGTGATTATATCCTTTTACTAAATAGAGATAAGCCACAATGGATGGGCGCGTGGAATGGTGTAGGTGGTAAAATTGAACAGAGTGAAACGCCATTAGCTTGTGCACTTCGAGAAATCAAAGAAGAAACAGGTATTACGGTTGAGGATATCACCTATAAAGGTAAAATTACCTGGACAGATGGCGTTGTGAACTATGGTTGTATGTATGCCTTTATAGCAGAACTACCTGAATCTTTTACATATGTTACTCCCATAAAGGTAGCAGAAGGCATTCTTGATTGGAAGAAGCTAGATTGGATTTTTCACCCTGAAAATGTAGGTATTGCGGATTTAAAATATTATTTACCTACAATGCTCAATGAAACAACTAACTATGAATTTATCTTTACATATCAAGACAAGAAATTAGTTCATGTCTCTTCTACACCAATTGAACAAACATCTACTATCTAGTAGACAAACAAGCCTCGTCATGCTGTGATTGCATAGACGAGGCTTGTTTTTTAGTGTCTTGGCTGTGCTTTGCCAGTTCGACCAATTCAAGGCGCTATATGTGAAAATATGGATGGAAGTTTCCATGACTAAATACCTAACTTGATTTGTTTTGATAACCATGACCTGAGGAGCATTCTCGCTTTTTTCTAGCTCTGTCTTCATATTTAATATTGAATTACGATCAAAAAGCTAAAAAACGGCAATTTTTTTTAAAATTTTGTTGACTTTTATTGAAATTAGTAATATTTTTGTCTAAGTGATAAAGATTATCATTATCGTTTTTTTAAAAATAAAGTGAGGTTGGGAAAATGTCAAAAATGAAAAATTCTATGTTCGTCGTAATGCTTTTATCATTTATGGTTTTAGCTTTAGCAGCATGCTCTGATTCATCTAATAAAGACACTGCTAAAAAAGAAGAACAAACAAAAGATAATACATCAGAAACTACTGATGGACAGCAATATCCAATTACAATTAAACATGCTTTTGGTGAAACGGTTATTGAAAAAAAGCCTGAGCGTGTAGCAACAATTGCTTGGTCTAACCATGACGTAGCACTAGCACTTGGTGTAGTTCCAGTAGGTTTCTCTGCTGCTAACTATGGTGTTCAAGATGGTAGTGGTATGCTTCCTTGGACTGCTGAAAAATTAAAAGAGCTTGGTGAAGAAAATCCGAATATCTATCAAGATACAGACGGTCTAGACTTCGAAGCCATTGCAGACTCTAACCCGGATGTCATTCTTGCTGCATACTCAGGTATTACGCAAGAAGAGTACGATACTTTAAGCCAAATCGGACCTGTTGTTGCGTATAAAGAAATTCCTTGGGTAACTTCTTGGCGTGACCAAGTTACATTAAACACGCAAGGTATGGGTATGGAAGCTGAAGGTCAACAATTAATCAAAGACACTGAAAAATTAATCCAAGATAAAGTAAGTGAACATCCTGAAATTAAAGGTAAAAAAGCTGCATTCGCTATGTTCACTGCAACGGACTTATCAAAATTCTATATTTATACACCTGCAGACCCACGTGGTGAATTCTTAAACGAATTAGGTATGGAATATCCTGAAAGCCTTAACAAGCAAATTACTGATGATAGCAGCTTCTATCTTGAATTAAGCGCTGAAAATGCTGATGCTTTATCTGATGTAGAAATCTTTATTGCTTATGGAGATGATACAACTTTACCAGCCTTACAAGCTGATCCAATTTTAGGGAAAGTACCTGCTATTCAAAATGGGCATGTTGTTGTTATTGGTGATAACACGCCACTTGCAGCTGCTGGTACCCCTAGCCCACTATCAATTGCCTATACAATTGATGAGTATTTATCATTAATCTCAGACGTAGCAAAAAATATTAAGTAATATGAATAAGATACAAGCTACCGAACAGAAGCAGTTATTTATCCCTAAACATTTTGGAAAAGTTATGCTCTTTCTCATCATTTTTCTTGCGATATGCGTAATTGCTTCGTTACTATTCGGTTCTCGTACAATTGGCTGGACTGGACTGATGGATGGCTTGTTCCATCCTGATGTCGAGTCACATGAAGCCGTTGTTATTCGAAAACGAATCGTTCGAACAATTTTTAGTTTACTGTGTGGTGCGGCATTAGGTGTTTCTGGGGCACTCATGCAAGCAGTAACACGTAATCCAATTGCAGATCCAAGTATTTTAGGGGTAAACACAGGGGCATCCCTTTTTGTCGTTTGTGGTATTGCTTTTTTAAACATTAGTTCAGCAAATCAATATATCTGGTTAGCAATAGCGGGGGCAATTATCACTGCTATTTTTGTATTTGGAATAGGTTCTATGGGTGCAAGTGGCGCTACACCTTTAAAGCTTGTACTTGCAGGGGCTGCTACTAGTGCTATTTTATCTTCATTGGTTGTCGCGGTGATGATTCCGCGTACAAATGTAATGGATCAATTTCGATTTTGGCTAGTTGGTAGTGTAGGTGCCGGGAGCTGGGATGCTATACAGCTATTTATTCCATTTTTAGTTGTTGGTATCTTGATTGCCCTCTTCACTGCCCCAGCACTAAATGCTTTAGCACTTGGGGATGAAGTGGCAACTGGTTTAGGTGTTCGTACTGGTACACTACGGATGTCTGCAGCACTTGGTGGTGTCCTTTTATGTGGGGCTGCTACAGCTTTAGCAGGACCGATTGGCTTTATCGGTTTATTAGCAACCCATGTTGTCCGCCTTCTTATTGGACCTGATATACGTTTTATCCTGCCTATGTCTGCCTTAACAGGAGCTATTATTTTAACGTTTTCAGATGTATGTGGTCGACTTCTCGGCAGTCCTGGTGAGTTAGAGGTGGGTATTTTAACAGCCTTTATAGGTGCCCCTATCTTGATTTTAATTACGATGAAAGCGAAAATGCGTGCGTTATGATGAATGAAACATTGATATCCATAATGGAAGGTAGAAAACAAAGAAAAAGACGTTTTGTCATAATAACTTCTGTACTAACTCTTATTTCCATCATACTTTGTGGCACAATGCTAATGCTTGGTAACACGATTTATCCTGTCGAGGATGTTGTCCGTGTTCTCTTAGGCCAACAAGTACAAGGTGCTTCTTTCGCAGTAGGTACAATTCGATTACCACGCATGCTAGCTGGTACATTTGCTGGCTTTGCATTCGGTGTTGGTGGTTATATTTTCCAAACTATGTTGCGCAATCCTTTAGCAAATCCAAATGTTATCGGTATTACAGCTGGTTCAAGTGCTGCTGCTGTATTTTGTATTATTGTCCTACAAGCAAGTAATATCGTTGTATCTATTGCTTCAGTTATTGGTGGTTTAGCTACTGTACTAATTATTTATGCTTTATCAAGAGGCTCTTCTTTTTCAATTGGCAGATTAATTTTAATCGGGATTGGTATTCAAGCCATGCTCAATGCATTCATCTCTTATTTAATGCTGATTGGCAACACACATGATATTCCAAGCGCCATGAGATGGTTAAGTGGGAGTTTGAATGGTGCAAAAATGGAGACGTTATTTCCATTAATAATCATTGTCATTGTTTTTACACCTGTACTTTTATTTTACGGGAAACATTTAGAAATGCTTGAGCTTGGTGAACAAACATCCACCTCTCTAGGTGTAGACACAAACAAAACACGAATCATTTTAATGATTAGTTCTGTATTAATCATTGCACTTGCTACAGCAACTACAGGACCGATTGCCTTTGTTGCATTCCTTGCTGGACCAATTGCCAAAAAGTTAGTTGGTGTCGGGTTTTCAAATATATTTCCAGCTGGTCTAATTGGTGTTATTTTAGTATTGGCTGCTGATTTAATTGGGCAATTCGCATTTACAGCTAGATATCCAGTAGGTGTTATTACAGGAATCATTGGTGCACCTTACTTAATTTACTTGTTAATTCGAATCAATCGAAAGGGAGATATATGATGAAACCAACACATACGCTTCAAGCTGAGCATATAACATCTGGTTACGAGCAGAAAACGATTTTAGAAAATGTCAGCATTGCTATTCCAAGTAACAAAATTAGCATTATTATTGGTGCGAATGGTTGCGGAAAATCTACTTTATTAAAAACAATGGCACGTCTCATTAAGCCAACTGGTGGTCACGTCATGCTAGATGGCAAATCAATTCATCAAATGCCACCAAAGCAATTAGCTCGTGTGTTAGGGCTTTTACCTCAATCCCCTATCGTTCCTGAAGGAATTACAGTTGCTGATTTAGTCGGACGAGGTCGATTTCCTCACCAAACATTGTTTAAAGGATGGTCCAAACAAGATTATGAGGCAGTTGCAGAAGCACTTGAAATGATGAACATTACAGAATTTGCTGACCGCAATATTGATGAACTATCAGGTGGTCAGCGTCAACGTGTATGGATTGCTATGGCATTAGCACAACAAACTGATATTTTATTTTTAGATGAGCCCACAACTTTTTTAGATATTACATATCAAGTTGAAATTTTAGATTTACTAACAGATTTAAATAAAAAATATGGTACAACCATTGTCATGGTATTGCATGATATTAACCTTTCTGCCCGTTATGCAGACTACTTATTTGCATTAAAAAATGGTCATTTACTTGCAGAAGGTTCTCCAAAAACAATTGTGACAAGCGAGTTAATTAAAGAAACATTCGATTTAGATAGCATGGTCATTGAAGACCCTGTTTCAAAAACACCTTTAATCGTTCCTGTTGGTCGTTATCATGCAGTCTAGCTAAAAAGGGAATGTTGTTCATGTCACTAGCAGAAAAAGACCTTTTGGCAAAGCAAGGGGTTGATTTACGTTCCGCCAGCGTCCCTTCTAGAAGGCGTCCGATGAGCCGCTTCACTCACTGTGTTCGCTGTATGCTCTCATCTGTGACGCTAAATCCTCTAGGAGTGACGGTGGCTCCACTCCAATCAACCATGTGCAAAAGTGTCTTTTCCTTTTTCATACTAGCAGTAGTGAACACCACTATGAACGATGCACATAATCCCTTTAGAAAGATCTAATTTTGTCTTACTGGAAGACGAGATTGAAAATTTGTTTGAATATAATCTTCACTTACATGATATAGCCGTATCGATCTCCCTTTCAACAAAGAGATGATGGTGGGGTTTAACAGTATTACACGATGAATATCACCCTGCTTATCGCAGTTAGCTGTATATCTTTTTCTAATAGACAAACAAGCCTCGTCCATGCAACAGTAGCATGACGAGGCTTGTTCTTTATCCTCTAGCCTGTGCAAAACGCATTCTGCACATCGACCAATTTAAGCTTGTATGCTGGATTTCATCATGGATTTCCCACAAGCTATTTACTATACGTAATTCAACATTCCGATCCCATAATGCTTTAGCTATATCGTTGACTTCAGAGACATTAATGGGTATTTGTGTTAATTCACTTGTATAATAGCCTGCATTATCATCCTGTAATGTGAAGCCATTACTATCAAACTCATATAGGTAAAGTCTCGTATTCTTCAATATTTCAAACCATTTGTTTTCAATGACCACTACATGAGAGGCTTGCGCTAGATAATGCCTTCTATCCTGTTCTGTTGTTTGTATCCCTGCATGAAAACAAACACGAGGACAATCTCTCGGTGTTAAATAGTTTGGCAAGCATCTTTCGTTGATTGCCCAAACAAGCCCTTTGGTGGCATCTAAATCAGGTCGTTCAGGTAAACGAGGATGAAAAACCGTTATTGTAGGATCTTCACTGACATGAAATAAACGCATGGATTCACTCTCCTTCATTTTCTTAGTTTAAATACTAGAAAATCTGCACAATGCAAATCTTCCTCAAATTGCGGATACTTCTCTAGCATGTCTTGGGATGGCTTTGGCTCTACAATATTTTCAATGGTAAAGCCAGTTTGAATAATGGCCTGCACATAGCTTGTTAATGTTCGATGGTATAAAATTATGGGTGGTTCAGCATTTAGTTGTTGATAGGCACCCTCATAAAAATAACGCTGGACTTTCCAATACTGTTGATCTAGCTGCTCATGTCTCATCCATCCACTATTTGGTGTCACAAAACACGGATGCAGAATCGAAAAGATAAAAATGCTATTCGGTTTTAATAGTCGATACATCTCACGTATCGCAGCCTGATAATCCTCTAAATCTTGGAAAACCATATTCGAAACAATACCATCAAATTGTTCATTTGCTAAAAATGATAAATTTTCACAGTTCCCGTGTAAAAATTGAATAGCATTCTGCTGTTGTGTTCTTTCCAAAGCAATCTCCAGCATTTTTTGAGAAAAATCAACAGCCGTCACGCTTGCCCCTTTCTTCGCTAGTAATCTACTTAAATAGCCTTCTCCACATCCTGCATCTAATACATGCTTTCCGCCTACCTCTTCCAGCAAAGAAAAGATAGTGGGATTTAACAGTACTACACGATGAATGTCACCCTGCTCATCGTAGTTAGCTGTATACCTTTCCGCATATTGATTCCAGCGTTGAATAGCTTGTTCTGTGTTCATATATAGTCCTCATTTCAAAGTAGAATCGTAACGTTACGTCCTTTGTGCACTTGTCTATTTTTCCATATAAAGAAAAAAATATATAGACTTTTATTATATTTTTTAATATCATGTAGATAGAGGCACGGCTTCTTTAAGTAAATGATAAAGCCAGAAATCCAAATAGGATTTCTGGCTTTTATGCGTTATATAGAAATTGTATGTTCTGCAACAGCTTCTTTTTTTAAAGTGAGCCATCTACCAATTACCATAACGAGCAATGCAAGAAACACAATGACACCAGCAAATACAAGTGCTGCTTTATAGCTACTATAAACTTCAACCAGCTTTCCTGCGACGATCGGTCCGATAATTTGTCCAAAAGCATAAAAGGTTGTTAATAAGGATACAACGAATCCGCTTTGTGTCGGGAAAAGCTGTCGTGCATAGGAAGTAGTTAGCGTGACAATCCCTACAAAGGTTAGACCAAATAAAAATGACGCTAACAACACACTCCATACGGTTTGTGCAAAAACAGGTAACAGGATGCCTACCACTTGAAGTATGTATGCCACAAACAAAATTTTTATAGCTGAAAACTTCTCTAATAAGATTGTCCAAACAGGAGCTGATGGAATAGCCGCTAACCCCACAATGACCCAGCTATAGGAGGAGTAAGCTTGAAGAGAAGGGATATTATGAATAATATCGACTAAAAAAGTCCCTGTAATAATATAGCCTAACCCCTCTAAGCCATAGGATAAAATCAGCCATGGCATAAAACCCTTTGTCATTTTTGTATCAAGCGTTTTTGTAACTTTTGTGATATCCTGCACCGCTAAACTTCTCCATAAATAATAGGTAATAAATAAAAAAATCGCTGATAAAATCCCTAATCCTAACCATGTACCCTGCCAAGCAAATCTTATTTCTAAAGCAGGTACACATAAACCTGAAATAGCAATTCCCAAGCCTATACCACTAAATACATAGCCAGACCAGCGTGATAATGAATGTTTCGCCAAGTAATCCATAATAATACTAGACGTTAAAACAAAAATAATACCCCCTGTAATGCCTGCAATTAAACGCAGAACTAGCCAGACACTATATACTTCTATCAAGCCCATTAATACAACGGATAGGACATTGATAACAACACTTGCCAATAAAACATTCTTACGTTGACGATAAATGAATCCTGCCCATAATGCACCAATGAAATAACCAATATAATTGCTTGAAGCTAAAAATCCAGCCACTTCTAATGAAAAACCTACATCACGACGCATAAAGGGTAGAATCGGTGTGAATGCAAATCGACTAATCCCCATTGCAACAACCAATAATAAAATTCCTCCAAAGACAATCCCTATGTGTTGTCGATTCATGATGATCCCCCTCTCATATATTCTACTGTAATTAAAAGGATACAGAGCGCAAATTAATAAATCTAATATATAATGTATATAAAATCATAAAAAAAATTTATGAAAGGTGTAACGACATGAATTTACATGCTCTGCGGTTATTTACAAAGGTGGCTGAACTCAATAGTGTTTCCAAAGCAGCACAGACGCTTATGATTAGTCAGCCTGCAGTAACCATCCAAATTCGAAATTTAGAAAAAGAGCTGGGTTTGACTCTGCTAGAAGCCAAAGGTAGAGGCATTTCGCTAACTCAAAATGGTGCTTTTTTATACAAACAGGCACAGCGCTTATTTGATTTAGAAACTGATATTGAAAGTAAAATTGAACAACTTAAAAATACGGGCAATGAAGAATTGCAAATTGCCTCAACACATGTTCCCTCCCATTTTTTATTGCCCAAATGGTTAGCTCATTTTAAACAAGTTTATCCAGCGACACATATTCATTTAAAAACCGCTAATTCTCAGCAAGTTATTGAGGATTTACTCCATTATAAAGCTGATTTGGCCTTTATCGTCAAAGAGGATGGGCACCATGCTGATATTAATTATCAATTTCTTATGAATTTAGATTATTGGTTTATTGTACCGTACAACCATCGTCTAGCTGGTCAAACGATTTCCCTTGCAGAACTTATGCAGCAGCCCTTTGTCACAAGGGAGGATGGGAGTTCCACAAAAGAATATTTAAATGCTTTATGTAAAGTACATAAAATCCCTCCACCGAAAGTAGGGCTACAACTAGATGGGATTAATGAATCGATTCATGCCATTGCAGCAGGTTTTGGTACGATGCTAGCTCCATCCATAGCAGCCTCTAGCTTTATTCAACAGCAACAAGTTGCCCGCGTTTTTATTAAAGACATTGATATTCAACGCCCTATCTACCTTTGTACAAGAAAAAATGAATTGCATCACTCCGCATCCTTTAATAATTTTCTTCACATCATCAATGATTCGATCATGTAGAAAGAAGGCACTCTCAGTTAGGTGCCTTCTTTTGTTATCTATCAACGCTTGTCAAAGCTGTAAAAATGTAGTTGCAAAGGTGTATTTTTTTCTTTAGTCGCAGTACCAATATTCGTTTTTTTATAGACTTAATAGTTTGTATAGCCTATAATAATCCGTGTTATTATCAATAAACGAACATTAAGGTGGTTTTTATGACTGAATATACGCATATTTTCAAAGGGACAGCTTTTACTAGTAAATCTGCTACTGACGTTCACATTTTAAAAGATTATTTATTTTTCATTAATGCTGACGGCATGATTGTTAAAACAGTCGCTCCTGAACACGCGGATTACCAACAACTATTCACTACATATCAAGATCAAAATAACTTCCATGCATTAGCTGAAGGGCAATATTTCCTACCAGGATTTGTCGATTTGCATGTACATGCACCTCAATGGGCACAATCTGGGACAGCTTTAGACATTCCTCTATACGATTGGTTAAACACATATACTTTCCCTATCGAATCAAAATTTTCCGATTTAGCATTTGCTCAAGAGGTTTATGAGGATTTAGTAAGCACACTACTTGCCAATGGTACAACTACATCATTATATTTTGCGACGGTTCATAAGGAGGCAAGTGTACTTTTAGCGAAAATCTGTGCTGAAAAGGGACAGCGAGGATTAGTCGGAAAAGTAGTCATGGATGATCCTGAGCAAAATCCTGATTTTTATCGAGATGAAAACACAAAAACTGCATTAGAGGATACGGAGGAATTTATTTTAGCTGTAAAAGATTTAGCCAAAACAGCTAAACAGGGTGTTTATCCTGTTGTCACGCCTCGCTTTATTCCAAGCTGTACTGACGGTGCCTTAAAGGGCTTAGGTGAATTGGCTGCGAAATACGATACACATATTCAATCTCACTGTAGTGAAAGTGACTGGGAACACGGCTACGTCAAAGAACGATTCCAGAAAAATGATGCAGTTGCCTTGCATGACTTTGGTTTGTTAGGTGATAAATCTGTCATGGCTCATTGTAATTTCTTAAGTGATGAGGATGCCCGATTATTTGCTGAAACTGGCACTGCCATTGGTCATTGTCCAATCTCTAATGCCTATTTTGCTAACAGTGTGATTCCAATCGCCCGCTTCCATGCTATGGGGGTTGATATTGGATTAGGCTCAGATGTTTCAGGTGGATTTTCTCCAAGTCTTTTTGATAATGCAAGACAGGCTGTTATGTCATCGAGAATGTTAGAGGATGGTGTAGATACAACCATTACCGCCGAAAACCGTGGTGTGCCAAATTCACGCATTACGATTAATGAGGCCTTCTATCTCGCGACAGCTGGTGGTGGAGAAAGCTTAAGTCTTCCAATTGGGCGTTTACAGGAAAACTATACATGGGATGTACAAATTATCGATACAAAAATCCCTACTGCTAAGCTTCCGATTTTTGATCAAAATGAAGATTTACTCGATATCTTCCAAAAAATCATGTATCTTGTACGCCCAGAAAATATCCGTGAGGTATGGGTGCAAGGAAGTAAAGTTCATACGAGAGACTAATCATTCTCTTATTTTCTAATAAAAATCTATCATTTTGAGGTGTACAACTTCGTGGAAACACAACATAGAAAACTAACTAATCAATCAAGACCAACACAATTAACCGTATTACCAGATGAAAAAATCTCGTTCGGTCAATCCGCTCTACTCGGTTTACAGCATGTTATGGCTATGGATGTTTACGTCGTACCATTTTTAATTGCCATGCTAATCGGTTTACAAACTGGTCAAGCAAGCGCACTCATTCAATCAACCTTTATTGCAGCTGGGATTGCGACGATTGTGCAAACACATTTTTGTATGAAATTACCGATGGCACAAGGTCCATCCTATGTTCCACTTGGTGCCATTGTTGGAATCTATGCAGCAAGTGGTAGTGGTGATTTAGGTTGGAGTACTGTGCTCGGTGCTAGTTTAATTGGTGCCATTTTAGTTATTATTTTAGGCTATACAGGCATCTTCAATAAAATTGTCCAAACATTTATTCCACCAATTGTGGGTGGAACGATTATCTTTGTGGTTGGACTGTCCTTAATGCCTGTCGGTTTAAGTGATAATATTTTTAATGGAGCAGGAGCATCCATTAATCAAAACATCTATTTAGCGCTGATTTCAGCATTTGTGTTAATTATTTGTGTTATGTTAGGCACAGTCTTCCATCAAAAAGGACGTCTATTCCGAATTGCTTCTGTCATCATTGCCTTAATTGCTGGTAGTATTGCAGCCAATATCATGGGTGTTTTAGATTTATCTCCTGTATCGCAAGCAAACTGGTTTAGTATGCCACAAATTCCATTTGCAGATTTTAGCTTTAGTTTTAATATTTCTGCCATTATCACAATGGTCATTATTTATATTGTCTTAATGGCAGAAACAACAGGAACATGGTTTGCCATTAGCAATGTTATCGACCAACCATTAACAAATAAGCAAATTAATCGTGGTGTTATTGGCGAAGGTATTGGCTGCTTTATTGCTTCTTTACTTGGTTCCACTCCTGTTACTGGTTACTCAACAAATGCAGGTGTTATCTCAATTACAGGGATTGCGAGCCGTCGAGTATTTATAGCAGCAGGTATTTGGTTTATCGTCTTCGGCTTCTCTGGAAAATTAGCGGCACTCATTTCAGCGATTCCTTCGGCTGTTATTGGCGGTGTATTTGTGATCGTCTGCGGTATAATTGCCATTAGTGGTTTGCAGGTCATGAAAAATGAACATATTGGCGAAAAGGAAATGTATGTCATTGCGATTCCTGTTATTTTAACGTTAGCTTTGACATTATTGCCTGATGATTTCCTATATTCATTACCTACAACCGTTCAATATTTATTTGGGTCGCCTATCGCAACGGCAGCGCTAGTAGCGATTTTCCTTAATAAAATTCTACCAAACTCAAAATAGCAGGTATCTACAACGCACAGCACCTCTAGTCCATTTGGATTTACAGGTGTTGTGCCTATTTATTTTCTAAAATTTCTGTTTCCTTTTCTATTAATCTGTTATACTAGAGTAAAAAAGTAGGGATTAGAATGGACTATGATGTCATAATAGTTGGTGCTGGCTCCATGGGGATGGCGGCTGGTTATTATTTAGCAAAGGAAGGTAAAAAAGTTCTTATGCTAGATGCCTTTACTCCCCCGCATGAAGAAGGTAGTCATCATGGAGATACAAGAATCATTCGCTTTGCTTATGGTGAAGGGGCTAGCTATGTACCTTTTGTAAAAAGAGCTGGTGAGCTTTGGCATGAGCTAGAGTCATTAGTAAATGAAAGCTTATTTTTACAAACCGGTGTGGTCAATATTGGCGAACCAACATGTGCCTTTATTCGAAATGTGAAGGCTAGTGCTGCACTCTATGATTTAGCACTCGAACACTATTCAGCTGCTGAGGCGATGAACAAATGGCCAGGGCTATTCTTGCCAGCAAATTTAGTTGCTTGCTTTGAGCCGACTGCAGGCGTCCTTCGTGTTGAAGCATGTATTCGAGCATATAAAAAATTAGCCTTAGAGGCTGGTGCAAGCTTAAAGACAAATGAAAAAGTATTGGCTATCCAAGCTGGTGATATTGTACAGGTTCAAACAGTACATAATAGCTATAAAGCAAAACACTTAATAGTAACGGCGGGTGCATGGGCAACAGAGTTACTACAAACAGTAGACGTGAGCATACCCGTCACACCAACGCGCAAAACCTTTGCATGGTTTGAGGCGGATGAGCAGCTATATCGTGATGAAGTTTTCCCAGCCTATTGCTTTGAATTTGCAGACTCGTCCTACTACGGTTTTCCAAGCATTGATGGAGCTGGGTTAAAGCTTGGACGACACGATGGCGGTGATGTGGTCAATCCGAACGACCCTCTACGTCCATTTGATGCGTCTGATACAGTTGATTTACAAAATTTCATTGATCAGTTTATGCCTCAGCATGGAACGCTTAAATACGGAAAAACATGTAAGTATTCGATGACACCAGATGAAGATTTCATTATTGATTTTTTACCTGAACATCAGAATATTGTCATTGCTGCAGGCTTTTCTGGTCATGGCTTTAAATTTAGTAGTGCTGTTGGGGAAGCCCTTGCGGAATTAGTTGTAGAAGGCAAAAGTAAACAAGATTTATCTACCTTTAAGCTTAGTCGATTTTAGCAAAAAAAGGATTGGTACAACGGTTAGTCGTTGCACCAATCCTTTAATTTTGAAACATGGTTTGAAACGCTTGCCAATCAAATAAACGCGGAAGATTCACATGCTGGTTATAGGATTGATTTTTTAAGATCACCTTAGTTTTCACATCATGAAGCGTTTCAAGTACTGCTGGTTTATCATCTACATAAATATCTAAAGCAAGCTCTTTTATAATGGCTACTTTTTCTGCATCTTGCATGCCACAGAAAAAATGACCGTCTGTTATTGGAAAGCCCTGTGCTTCCATCCACGCTTTTGTTTGTGCACAGTATTGTTTTGGGCGAGATGTAATATAGTAAATGTCATGTCCTTGCTCTGCTAAAGTTTGGAGCGTTTTTAATGCCCCTTCAAAAGATGGGCAGTCCGTAAAATAGATCTCTTCTAATACGCTATTCCACATGGCTGAACCTTCCTCGTCTGTTAATCCAAATGGTTCATGAATTTCCACTCGCTGTATCGCTTGAAAGGTTTCAAAGGAAACATTTTTACCAAGCTTTTTATTATAGAGTGAAAAGGCATGTGCTCGTAAATCAATTAATGTGTCATCTATATCAAAGCCAAACTTCATCTAGTTGTTCGTCCTTTCAAGAAGCCTTGTTTATAAAGTTTGAAGCAAATGTCTGCTCTTTTTCAATTTGTTTTGCTAATACTTCCTCAATGGCTTGCTCACGCATTTGTTGAAAATCTTCTACGTTAAAATGTGCTAGCGTGTCTTTATTTAGCAATGATGCAAGACAATCTGCATCTTTCAGTGCACTATTCAGCCCAAAAGCGCCGGTTGGTGTCATTGTGTGAACGGCATCCCCTAACAAGACAAGGCCCTTTGTTCCCCAACTATTACAATGGCTACTAAAGACATCAAGCAAAACAAAATCTTGCCAGGACGTTATCTGTGCCTGTACTGGCTCCGCTAATTCTGGAAATGCCTCCACAAGCTGCTGGATAAAGGGTGTAAATGCTTGTTTTCGGAGCTGAGGGAAACTACCTTGTTCGATATTCCAGCCTATTTGAATATAACCACCAACTTGCGTAAACAATGACAGCTGCTTATCATCGATGAGTGCCATTTTTATAGATGGCTCCCAATCAGTGGGTGCAGGAATTTTAGCCCACAATAAATCAAAGCCATGCTTCTGTTTCTGAACATCAATATGTGCTTCCTTACGAATGGTAGAATAACGACCATCAGCACCAATAATTAACTGGCTATCGATCTTTATAGGGTCTCCGTTTTTTGTCGCCAAAACGCCTCTATAGTGACCTGAAGCATCCACAATCAGCTTTGTTACCTTTGTATGTAGCAAGCATGTAAAGTTAGGGAACGGTTGTGCTTTTTGTAAAATTCCTTTTAATAAATTGGCCTGAGGTACATGAATGCCTAAATGTCCTATTGCTTTATCTGGAAGAATCGTTTTAAATGGTCTGCCACCAGCATAATACTCAAGCTTTTCCATTCGTAAGATGCCAAGTGCCTCGACTGCTTCAAAAAGATGGTGACTTTTTAAAACAGCCTCACCTTCCTCATTTAAATGCTCGCCACGAAATGCCTGACCAAGTGCTGCATTTTGCTCTAGTAGGATTACTGACAGCCCTTTTTTAGCAAGTAGGTAGGCTAACAGTGCACCTGCTGGACCTGCCCCTACTATACAGATATCTGCTTGATAGTTCACTTTTCTTCACCTTGCTTTGGATAAGCAATAATACGCAAATCCTCGCCTATTTTATCAAATGAAGCAAATTCAACATCCCATGCCTCATGCATGAGAGAGGGATTATAGCCAGCAAACGGTGTTAACGATAGATTCCCTCCTAGAACTTTAGGCGCTATATATACCACATATTTATCGATTGCACCTTGCTGTAAAAAGGAAGCGTTCATTTTACTTCCGCCTTCTAGCAAAATATCCGTTATGCCGTGTGCATAAAGCTTTTCAAGCATCTCATCAATCTGAAGCCCATATTCATTTTTTCGAACAGTTAACACTGTAACACCTTTTTCTGTAAATAAATGAATCTTTTCTTGGCTTACGTCGTCACAACAAACCAGAATCGTTGGTGCATCCTCCGTATTTAACACATTTGCATGGTCAGGTGTACGTAGAGAACTATCGATAATAATACGTGTTGGATTTTTTCCGTATCCTTCTTTTAATCTTGTTGTTAAAGAGGGATTGTCAGCTATCACTGTACCCACACCAACTAAAATTCCATCTACTTCATGGCGAATATGGTGAACATCTTCACGTGCTGCCTCACCTGTTACCCATTTTGAATGCCCTGTATGCGTGGCAATTTTCCCATCTAAAGTCATGGCAAATTTCGAAATAACAAATGGGCGTTTTGTAAGCATATTGTGAATAAAACGTTCATTTAAACGGCGCGCTTGTTGCTCTAAAACACCTACTTCTACCACTATCCCCGCTTCTTGCAGCAATTGAATACCACGACCTGCTACAGTTGGGTTTGGATCTTGCATAGCAACTACCACTCGACTGACACCAGATTCCTTCACTAGATTCGCACAAGGTGGTGTCTTACCATAATGTGAACAAGGCTCTAGCGTTACATATAATGTAGCACCCTGTGCATGCTCTCCAGCCATTCGAAAAGCATGCACTTCAGCATGTGGCTCTCCTGCTTTTCTGTGTAAACCTGTTCCTACAATCACGCCGTTCTTCACGATTACAGCCCCAACAAGTGGATTAGGGTTCGTATTTCCTTTTGCACTAGCTGCTAAATCTAGTGCCAGTTGCATATACTTTTCATCTACATTCATCATCATCGCAACCTCCACCTATTGCTTTTCGCGTAAATGTCCAGATTTTTCAACTTTCGTTTCTAAATAAAAACGATTCGTCTCTGTCAAACCGCCCCATAAAGGAACATGCCCTTCCGCAGCCATGCCGCGAGCCTGTAATGCAGCCAATTTCTTCGGATTATTTGTAATCAGGGTTACTGGTTTGGTACGTAACGTAGCTAACACCGCAAGTGCTTCTTCATAAGAACGTGTATCGTCTGGGAAGCCAAGTGCATGGTTTGCTTCAACTGTATCTAACCCTTCCTCTTGCAATAAATAGGCAAGAGATTTAGAGAATAGTCCAATACCACGACCTTCATGATCAGCTAAATAAAATATGGCACCACAGCCATGCTCTACAATCATTTTCATGGACTCATGCAACTGGTAACCACAATCACAGCGCTGACTGCCAAAAATGTCACCTGTGTGACAAATACTATGCATTCGGATTAAAGCATCTTCTGAGTGGGTAAAATCACCATATACAAGCACAGAAGATTGTTGCAAAAAGGCTAAATTGGCAGCAGCTAATCCATCAATGATTTCTTCTTTTGTTAAATTTGCATCGATTTTAAGCCAGTTATACCATTGAAAAGTTGCAGAAAAATCACCTTGTTTTACAGGCAAATTCACTGGACCAACTAGGCAAATATTTTCTGTGTTCGTATGCTTTACTATTGTCATTTTATCTTTCACTAAGTCCATCACTTTAGTCGTAATTGTCATATTAATCTCCAACCTTCTATAGAAACAGTTGGCTAAATTCACCAACTGAGCACATGTATTTTCACATCACTTACATAACGTAACTTAGTTTATAATAATAACTAAAAAGTGTCAAACAACAGCTATTATTCTTTCATTATAATTGTTAGAGACGGAAATTTTATTATTACTTTTTCATCATATACTACTAGCTTATGGAGATGCTATTTTTTCTGTGCAGGCTAGTCTATAATAAGCTGTGGTACTGTAATGACGAAAGGAAGTTTAACATGAACTTAGAAAAAACTGTTCAACTAAAGCAACCAAAATATCAACAAATAGCCATCGACCTCGCCTCCAAGATTGTCGAAAGAAAATACAGCATTGGCGATAAAATATATGCAAGATCCTCTCTTGCCAGTCAATATAATGTTTCAGCTGAGACTGCAAGAAGAGCTATTGCCGTTTTGCAAGACTTAGAAATTGTTGAAGCCTCTAAAGGTAGCGGCGTAATTATAAAATCGTATGAAAAAGCGGCTCAATTCGTCAGACAGTTTCATGATGTCCAATCGATTCATGAAATACAAAATGAGCTTTTGACAAGTATTCAAAAGCAACATCAAGAATTGATTAATTTGCAAGACAAGGCAAAGCAACTAATTAGTCGCACAGAGCATTATCGATCAGTCAATCCTTTCATTCCCTATCAATTAGAAATGACAGCTGATAGTCCATGCATTCATCAAACTGTACAAGCTTTAAATTTTTGGCAAAATACTTCTAGTACCATCGTTGGTATTAGACGTGGCAATGAATTATTACTATCACCTGGTCCTTATGTCTCATTTGAAGAAGGTGACATTATTTATTTTGTTGGAAATGATGAAAGTTTCGCCAGAGTTCAAAGCTTTTTATACCCAAATTAAAATCCGTTTAAGCGCTGATATAACAGCGTTTAAGCGGATTTTTTCTTATTTGTCGATTTGACAAAAGTAACAACCTTTTGCTACAGTAAGGTTGTTACTTGTTTATTTTTGGGTATCGTTATCCTCACATAGTAATATTCTACGAAAGGAGTGCTTCTATGGAAAAAATTAAAATAGAACACGTATCGAAAGTGTTTGGCAAACATATTCCCCAAGCACTAGAACTCGTTAAGCAACAAAAAAGTAAGACTGATATCTTAAAAGAAACAGGTGCAACTGTTGGTGTATACGATGCAAGCTTTACTGTCAACGAAGGAGAAATCTTTGTGATTATGGGATTGTCGGGAAGTGGCAAATCCACGCTTATACGGCTCTTAAACCGCCTTATTGAACCAACGAGCGGAAATATATATATCGATGGAGAAAATATTTCTACTATGGGAAAAGAAAGTCTACGGTCTGTAAGAAGAAACAAAATGAGCATGGTTTTCCAAAACTTCGGTTTATTCCCCCATCGTACATTACTTCAAAACACCGAATATGGCCTTGAAATTCGAGGCATTTCAAAAGAAGAACGGCAAGCAAAAGCTGAACAAGCTTTAGAAAATGCCGGATTACTCGCATACAAAGATCAGTATCCAAGTCAATTATCAGGTGGTATGCAACAGCGTGTTGGCTTAGCACGAGCCCTCGCAAATGATCCTGAAATACTGCTAATGGATGAAGCATTTTCTGCACTTGATCCATTGATTCGTAAAGAAATGCAAGATGAGCTACTCGATCTACAACAAACATTGAAAAAGACGATTTTATTTATCACACATGATTTAAATGAAGCATTACGCATTGGGGATCGCATTGCCATTATGAAGGATGGCTCTATCATTCAGATTGGTACGGGAGAAGAAATATTAACCAACCCAGCAAATGATTATGTCAAAACATTCGTGGAAGATGTGGATCGTTCAAAAGTATTGACAGCTGAAAATGTCATGGTACGGCCAGTTTATGTCAATACAGACCTAGATGGCCCTAAAGTGGCACTAAAACGTATGCGTCAAGAAGCTGTTAGTTTATTAATGGCTGTTGATAAAAATAGACATTTAAAAGGCTATATCACTGCAGACGATGCACTGGCTGCAGCTAAGAAACAAGAGCAAACCGTCCATTCTATTGTGCAATCAGAAGTGTTAACAGTTCCACCAGATATGCTACTACAGGATATTTTAGGGATGATCTATAATTCTCCTACTCCTATTGCCGTTGTGAAAGATGGTCGCTTGCTTGGTGTACTAATTAGGGGCGTTGTCATCCAAGCACTGTCAACGAGCGATGAGGAGGCCGAAGCACATGAATAACTTTTTAGATAATATTCCAACATTACCACTAGCTCCGTGGGTAGAATCAGCTATGGACTGGTTGACGAGTAATTTTTCAGCGTTCTTTAACTCTATTCAGCAATTCGGAAAACTACTCATGAATCAGGTCACTGATTTATTAATTAGTATCCCAGCCATTATTCTTATACTTCTTGTCGTGATATTTGCCTTCTTCGTTTCAGGCAAAAAGTTAGGGCTTGCTGCATTCTCATTAATAGGCTTGTTGTTTATCTATAACCAAGGATTATGGACTCATCTTATGGAAACAACCACGCTTGTGATCTTTTCCAGTATTATATCCATCATCATCGGTATTCCACTTGGTATCCTAATGTCAAAATCAACGGTAGCTGAAAACATTATTAAACCAATACTAGATTTCATGCAAACAATGCCTGGCTTTGTTTATTTAATTCCGGCTGTTGCCTTTTTTGGTATTGGTATTGTACCTGGTGTCTTTGCATCCGTTATCTTTGCTTTACCCCCAACTGTACGTATGACAAACCTCGGTATTCGTCAAGTACCAAAAGAATTAGTGGAAGCTGCAGACTCCTATGGTAGTACAGCTAGCCAAAAATTATTTAAAGTAGAAATTCCCCTTGCTAAATCAACAATTATGGCAGGGATTAACCAAACCGTTATGCTGTCACTTTCTATGGTAGTTATTGCCTCTATGATTGGGGCTCCAGGTCTAGGACGGGAAGTATTAACGGCCCTACAACGTACCCAAGTTGGGAATGGCTTCGTTGCAGGTTTAGGTTTAGTTATTTTCGCAATCATTATTGATCGCTTAACACAAAGCTTCAATAAAAAGAAAGCATTATAGAAACGTCATCTTTCTTGCTACCATCCATGCTCCGATGGATGGCGGCAGTCTGATACAAAACGATGAAGAGAAAGGGAGATTCGATGAAACTGAAAACACTATCAAAGTTAGGAATGGCACTAGGCCTAGGCTTCATGCTTGCTGCATGTAGTGGAGGCGACTCAGGCTCAAGTTCTGGTAAAAACAGTGATTCTAAGGAGGTAAACCTAGCCTATGTTGAGTGGGATACAGAAATTGCCTCAACGAATGTTGTTGGGCAGGTACTCGAAGATTTAGGCTATGATGTAACATTAACTCCTTTGGATAATGCGATCATGTGGGAGGCTGTCTCGAAAGGAGAAGCTGATGGAATGGTGGCTGCATGGCTACCACATACACATGCTTCACAATATGAAAAATATAAAGCTGATTTAGATGAGCTAGGTGAAAACCTTGCTGGTGCAAAAATTGGTTTAGTTGTACCAAGCTATATGAATGTCAATTCTATTGAAGATTTAACAAATGAAGCAGATCATACAATCACTGGTATTGAGCCAGGTGCGGGAATTACGGCTGCGACAGAAAAAGCATTAGAAGAATATGATAATTTAGCAGATTGGAACTTTATTACTTCTTCTTCTGGCGCGATGACAACGGCATTATCTAAAGCACTGAAAGATAAGGAAGAAATTATTGTTACAGGCTGGTCACCCCACTGGAAATTTGCGAAATATGATCTTAAATACTTAGAAGATCCAAAGGGTGTATTTGGTGGAGAAGAAACGATTAATACATTCGTTCGTAAAGGCTTAAAAGAAGATTTACCAGATGTATACTCAGTTCTAGATAATTTCCACTGGACAGCAGAAGATTTAGAAAGTGTTATGTTAGAAGTAATGGATGGTAAAGATCCAAAAGATGCTGCGAAAGAATGGATTGATGCTAATCCAGATAAAGTGGCTGAATGGACAAAAGATGTAAAAAAATAATATAAAAACAGGCACTTCCGCTTATGCAGGAGTGCCTGTTTAATTATGATAGCAATTTCAACATTATTGCTGCTCCTAATACAAGGACAATACAAACCATGCGTCGCCAGTCCTTTGATTCATTAAAAAATAGCATACCTAACAGTGCTCCCCCAGCAGCACCAATTCCTGTCCAGATCGCATAGGCAGTACCCATTGGCAATGTTTCCATCGCATAGGCAAGGCCTGCAAAACTTAAGGTGAATGCACCAATCAACAGCCCTAAATTTTTCATACTCTTCGTCTTATTATATTTACTAATCATATATACGCCCATCATCTCACATAACCCTGCAACCACTAATGCCATCCATGCCATTATTCAGTCACCTCTTGTTCCTTAGGCTCTCCCGTTACAAGCTTTAAGCCCACAACCCCTGCAAGTAACACAACAATACATACTATTTTTGCTAATTTCCACGGTTCTCCAAACAGTAAGCTATCTGCACATACGGTACCCGCTGTACCTAATCCGACAAAGATAGCATAGACTGTCCCGACTGGTAAATGCTCTCCCGCTTTAATGAGCAAATAAAAACTAATAAAAATAGCAATAGCTGTCCCAATCCATTCCAGCACACTAGTTGCATGCTTTAAACCAACGACCCAGCCTACTTCAAAGCAAGCTGCTATTATGACACTGATCCACTGTTTATTCATCCTAAATCCCTCCATTTGATAAGACACGGCCGAATAACTGGTTAATCCAAATACTTTTTCAGCATTCGCCAAATAATTCGATTTTAGCCAAACAAAAAAAAGCCTGAAGAAACTGTTTATAAACAGTATCTCCCAGGCTTTTATCCTTCCGTGTCACAAAATCAATTTGTGGTTTTCTCTCGGACCAGACTAGCAATAGCTACGGAACCCTAGAAAACTTTTTATTCGATTATTACTCTTAGTATAGCAAACTATTTAATGATTTTCCACTGGTACATAGCCGACCTTTTCTACCATCGCTTGCCCTTCCTCAGAAAGTATCCAATCAATCAGTTTCTGAGCATTTTGATTTTCTGTACCAGCTGTGATGGCAAAAAATTCAGATACTAAAGGATATGTACCATTTTGAATATTCTCTTTTGTTGGTGCTACTCCTTCAATGGATAGTAATTTGATTTTTTTATTACCAACCATCTCTGTAGAATAATATCTAAACGTAAAGCCCATGGCATTTTTATAATTTCGATATTGTGACACTTCACGAATGATTCCACCCATTCCTGATGCAACATCTTCAGTGGGTGCCTCCATGATTGGCGTATTGCCCATCAATTTTTCTAGTGTCGTTTGGCTTCCACTATCTGCTGGGCGTTGGAAAGCACGAATGGCCTCATCCTCACCACCCACTTCACGCCAATTCGTTATTTCTCCAGCATATATTTTTTGGACCTGCTCAAGTGTTAAATTATCGATTTTATTTTTACGGTGCACAAAAAAGACAAATGCCTCTCGACCAATTGGCGTCATATCAAACGTAAGACCTTCCTTTTCTGCTTGCCATTCTTGTGAGGTGGACGGTGCTGCCGCAAAGATCACATCAACATCTCCTGCAATTAAATTTTGATAGGCCTCTGGTGTACGGCTTACTTGAACTCTACTATTATATGGAGGATAGTCACCTTTGGGATAAGTAGCCTCCACAAAAGCCGCATACAAAGGATACATGGCTGTTGCACCATCTAACCGTGGTAATGACTCTGTCAATTGTAAGGAAGCTTTTTCATTAGATTTTACCACTTCATTGCCAAGCGTAAATGGCTGATAAACGGTTACATCCATTTCCGCATCCACAGTAGGAATACTCATTTTATAATAATGTTGAATTGGTTTAATGGCAGCAATCAATAAGGCGATTCCCATCACACCAAATAGCAAGCCTCTTCGTTTTTTTGTGTTAGTCCATTTAAACATGCTACAAACAATCCAGACAAATAAACAAGCGGGTACAGTAAAGACTAAATTAATTAAATGCATGCCACCACTCAATGTGATAATGAGTGCGACCATTAATGTCACAACTGATAAACCAATTAGAATAGATACTATTTGTATAAACTTAAGCATACAAAAACCTCCTTAGTGTAATTTTACACTCCTCACACCAATGGTACTCGAAAGATAAAGCATTCACAACCATATATTCTGAAAATTATGGTAAAATTAATTTTGTCTTGATTTAACGAATGCTTTTTGTATGAATGTAGAAAACTCGCCTCTATAGAAAAGGGAGCTTCTCGAATAATCTCAAAAAATCTCGACAACCTATGCTAAGGCATAATTGATATGAGTAGGAGGATGTACATATGGCAATTGAAAAAGCACGTCACCATTTAGCACAATGGCATGTAGAACACAAAATACAAGAATTAGAAGAAAGCTCCGCAACAGTTGAATTAGCAGCCCAGGCGCTTGGCTGTGAGCCTGAACGCATAGCAAAATCTTTATCTTTCCTTGTGAATGATGGTGCGATCTTAATCGTTGCTGCAGGTGATGCTAAAATCGATAATGCAAAATACAAAGCCCTATTTGGTACGAAGGCAAAGATGTTATCCAAAGATGATGTGGAGACGATGATTGGCCATGATGTCGGAGGTGTGTGTCCTTTTGGTGTAAACGAAGGCGTAGCCATTTATTTAGATGAATCACTGAAACGTTTTACTACAGTATTTCCAGCCTGTGGTAGTAGCAATTCAGCCATCGAGGTAACGATTTCAGAGCTCGAAACGTATGCACCCTATAAAGAATGGATTGATGTCTGTAAAGGCTGGAATGAATAAGGACTAAACGAAACGATTGGCGAAACTTTTAAAAGTCTCACCAATTCATGTTGTTGAATAAAGTTAATGTCACTAACAGAAAAAGACCTTTTGGCAAAGCGAGGGGTTGATTTCCGTTCCGCCAGCGTCCTTTCCAGGGGGCGTCCGATAAGCCGCTTCACTCACTTCCGTTCGCTCCAGGGTCTCCTCTGTGACGCTGGCTCCACTCCAATCAACCATTCTGCAAATTCCTTTTCTTTCATACTAACCGTAGTGAAAAATGTGGAGAAGCGATGCGTGACAACACCTCTCCATATAAAGTAGTGAACACCTTCACTTTATTTGAAAACCGCTGCTAAAAAAACATATTAATGGGTTGGAGTGGAAGGCTACTTGACTCCCGTGGGATAGCGAGACAGGCGAAACTCTAAACGGAGCGGAGCGAAGGAAGCGATTCGGCGCTCGCTCACAGGAAAGCAAGTAGCCTGCAACGGAAATCCATTTTCACCTTTTACAAAAATGCTATGGATGGTTTTGTTTTTCAGCACTATAAATTTGTTATTCCTTGTAACCAACGGCTAACCAATGTGAATCCCATTCTGTAATTTGATTGCCTACCCGACAGCTTAAACCACATGCTTGATTATCCGCCACAAATGAACCAATTAGCCACTTCTTAGCTTGATATCCCTCTTTTAACTGTACTGTTATGCTAGGCATCTCCACATACTGTTGGTAAATAAACAAATTATCATCATAATGTGTGGATGTGGAAGCATTTACTCTCTGCCCACTTCCTGCGTAAATTTCTACAGTATTTCCCTCACGAGAATAAACAGGCTTCTTCACATAGGGTATATCCTCTCGTATAAATGGTTCTGCTGTAAGGTATGTAGGGAGCATATATTGCTGGATAGCTGCTCGTTCCTCGGAAGTAAAGAGTAATGGATCATTTCTCCGCTCCCATATTAACCATAATAAGATTTTCGATTGTAATACATAAGCAGCAGGTGGATTAATAATTGCCAGCTGTCTTTTTTTGACAAGCTCTAAAAGATGCAATCCAATGCGATCACCATCCGATGCCACATCATCTAGTAAAAACTCTACAGGGTGTGCGGGTCTAAATAAAATATCAATTTTCTCCATTGTGGGTGTATACAGACCTTGTGCTACCTCAGACGTGTCACTAGAAAAGATAATCAGTTCTTGAATGGGCACATACTCCATATCAAAAGGAATACAGTGTTTGATAAACTGTACTTGGCAATACTCCTCGTAGTCCTCCTTCGCTGTTTTCCCCGTGATAACAATCTTTGGTTTGTTGACATCTTGTAAATATTGGATGGCAGCAAAAAGAGCACCCGACAATGTTTTTTGTAAGGCTGTTACATCATTGGGATTTTTATAGCCAAAATGCTGACATAGTGCGTCATTCATCTCAAAGGTTTCTTGTACAAGAAAAGGTGTTTCTCCATTTAACTCTAAACATTTAATGTAGCCCTCCTCTGTACAAATAAAATCAAATCGTGCCAGAACTGATTGCTGCTGTAAATAATCTAGTTGAATATAGGGTATCATTTCGGGTCGAATTCCTAAGGCTAACAGTTGATCGACCGATAAATGTTTAAATTGTTTCCCAACTTTTAAAAAAATGCGCCAAAGGATTTGTGTTGCATAGTGAAGTTGATCAATTTGCTGCTTTGGCAATTCTAAAACATCATATAACGCATACTCCAAATCCTCAAAGTCAGGAAAGAATTTAGGGAATTTCGAGTAGAATGCTTGTCGTTGCTGTGTGTGATTCATCATCGTTTTTGCTTCCTTTCCAAACTTTACGAGGAGGACGAGCCGCCACGAGATGCCCCGCCTGAACCAAAGCCGGATTTCCCTGTGCTTGAGGAGGAGCCATTAGAGTAGGAATTGGAGCTCTTAGATGAACTATCTGTCGAATAGGAACGTTGTCCACTCGAATAAGAATTTGATCCACTTGAAGTAGAGCTACCTGAAGTTGAACCAGCCTTATTTTGCGTACTGTTTGTTATACCATTTGTTGATTTACTTTCATCTTTAGCGCTCGATGACGATCGTGGTACTGCTGAACCACCACCACTGCTCTGCTCCTCTCGATCTATGCCATTTTTTAAATTGCGACTTTTATATATCGCACTTCCTATCATTGCGCCAGCCGTTGCATACATCAGACCATTAAAGAAATGCTGTGCATAGTAAGGTGAATCTTCATCGATACATTCAAAGGAACCATCATCACCTTCTTGCCATTCATCACAGGCATCAGCCATTTCACTAGTATAAACACTTTCTATTTCATTACTTGTGGTTGCTTGATTTTGATCTTCTGTTACCTGATTCGAAGTAGTTAAAGAGGTTTCCTCCACTGTCTGAGTTTCACTATTTCCACATGCTGCTAGCTGTACAACCATCAAAGATGCCGTTGTCACAGCCATATATTTTTTTATTTGCTTTGCCATATTGTAAACGCTCCTTTAATTCTAGTACCTAGTCTACGATTGTCTACCATTTCAGGTTTCATTTTTTACAAAAACATACAATTTATTTTAGCAGGAAAAAATCCCAAACAGTAGGATTGTTTGGGATTTACAGTGTTTTATGATTGTTTTGACACAACTTTTTTACCATAAGTCATATAGCGCCATAATTTTTCAAATGGTCCAATTGTAAAGAATTTAAACCAAATCACACTAAAGATTATTTGAATGAGAAACGTTATACTCGCGATTACTACAATCTCTGATGGTGAAACTACTTCTAACCCCATTAATGAAATGATGGCTGTTCCAATAAAGCTTTGTGCCAAATAATTTGTAAAGGCCATTTGCCCTACACGTCCAATTGGCTGAAGTAGCTTGGCTATTGTTTTATGTTCTAATAGAATAAATAAACCACTTAAATAAAAGTATGTTGTCGGAACAACCCCTAAGCCAATAATAGATTGAAGCTGTTGGTCATCTGCTTGTGAGGCAAACCAAATCCATAGTGAAAATCCAATAAAGAAAGGGAAAGTACCATAAAGCAGCCGTTTTATTTTTTGACTATGCTCTCCAATATGCCCAATCCAATCAGCTTTTGCTACTAAGAAACCACTTAAAAACATTATAAAGATGGCCACGGCATCATTGCCTAAAAAGCCAAAAATAGCTGACGAAATCGCATTAGTCGGCATATACATTTGTCCTAATAGCGCAAGAATATGCAGTGTGATAATGGTAAATAACCATTTAGAAATAGTTGAAACCTTCGCCGAATAAAATGGGAGCAATAAAAATCCAATCACTGCGTAAATGGCTAGGATAGAGCCCCAAAAAATAAAAATATGAATAATACCAATACCCAATAAAGCAAATAAGCGTCTTGCAAAGCGCCATTTCGGTCTATCCCCACGCGCTTCTGCACGTGAAGCAAAAATATAAAAACCAACCCCAAATAGGAATGAAAAGATAGAGAAAAATTTCTTTTCTATAAAAATATTAATAAGTGAATCAATCACCCCATTGATACCACTCATATCAGGCATTGGTGCACCCTCCATTAAAAGCTGATAGGCGCCTACATTAATAAATAAAATACCAAATAACGCTAATCCTCTTATAATATCTAAGGAAATGATTCGTTCTTTTTGTGTAACGGATGGATTCATGTTGAAAAAACTCCTTATCTTTTATGCTATAACTAGCATAACTTCCCATCCTTACAGTTAATTTTTTTTAAGCTTACAGGAACCTTAAATCAAAAAGAATAGTCTTATAGTTTTTTATCCTTTTCTACGAAGAAACGTTACATATTTTATAGTAAAAACATCGAAAAGAGAGGTTTAGAAGATGAATAGAAATCGCAAGCTCGGTTTTTGTTATCCTGGCTATCGATACTGTGGTCCTGGTTGTTCAGGACCAGGCGCCCCTACAAATGCAGTGGATGCTTGCTGTAAACTGCATGATGAATGCTATGAACGCCACGGTAGCACAAAATACTGTGATGAATTGTTTCAACAATGCCTCCGCCCCCATATGAACGCACCAAATAAAATGGCTAGAGATGCCAGAATGTTCTATCGTGTTTTCGAATTACGCAATCGTTTCTTTTAACTACAGACAAAGCTCACGGTGTTTTCGAAAGCAACGTGGGCTATCTTTTTGTATAAATCGCATATTTTTGCGGAGTTGTAAAACCAAGCTTTGTGCCTAAATGAATGGATGCCGTGTTCGAAATATCACAATCCCAACAAGGCGTTAGCTGGTTGGCAAGACAATGATCTATAAATGTTTCCGCAATGCTGCTTGCTAATCCTTGTCCTCTAAAATTTGAATCTGTCATAATATCAATTTCTGCATATTCATTCGATTTAAAAATAGAGACAGCTTCACTGATGATCTGCTCTTTATGTACTAAACAAAAGCCAAAGCCATTTTGGAGAAAATTAGAGGTAGCATCCCAATATTCCTCATATATATGTCTGATCAAATTCCAGTGAATTGTTAATGAGATGGTCAGTAATAGACTTGACTTCGTAATGTCGTGCCCCACGCTTCTCTTGATGATTATAAATAGTTTCATCGAATGTAAATGTGTAGCGTTCTAATTTTCTAAGCTGGTCATTTAGCAATTGTTCAATTTTAATATTCCACTGCTCTGAATAAGAAAATAAGGTAAAACGTTTCTTTTGCTTTATGGCCTGTTGGAAGCAGTAGACAAGCTGTTGATCAATCGAAGTCTTACTTGCATCGCCATATACATAATAGATTCCTGATTTCGTGTGGAATAATAACGTTTGGTAAGCATCTGTATCCATATAGACAGTTCCTTCTATAATTTGATCTAGTATACTATAAACAAATGTTGGTGCTGTTGAAATAAATTGTTTAATGATAGGATATTGATCTTCCGAGACTTTTATCATGCTATTTCCTCCAGTATTTTGCAGTATGTATCCTTCCTATTATAATAAACCTATATCCAATTGAAGGGACTGAATTATGCGCAGATAGCAATATTTTTCATCCAACTCATCATAATTTTGGAGGTAAAAGTATTGATTGAAGATATCAACACGGAAAGATTACGATTACGAAAAATGGTGAAAGCTGATGCTAAAAGTTTATTGGCCATTTGGTCTGATCCTGAGGTAACCAAATACATGAATATTACTCATTTTACACATGAAGAGCAAGCCTTAGAAATGATTGAACTACTGGAGCAATTAGCTAGGCAACACAAGGCAATCCGCTTCTCTATTTTTGAAAAGGCATCCAATCATATCATTGGCTCATGTGGCTTTAATATGGTCGATTATGACAAGGCTTTAACAGAGATTGGCTATGATTTGGGCAAGGTTCATTGGGGAAAAGGCTATGCAACAGAAGCCATAACTGCTTTAATTGATTATGCTTTTACGCAATTAACAATGGAAACAATTGTGGCAAAAGTTGATGCTGCAAATATCAATTCAATCAAGGTCTTAAAGAAATTGAACTTTATTTGCCAAGGCTATGACAATATTGAAGATGCTCTACAACTTTACACTTTAACAAAGTCGTAAAATGACAAGGCTAAGAATGGTAAAATTTAACCAATACTTAGCCTTTTTAATTAGTGATACATACCGTGATTAATTTTCCCTGTCAGCCTTTCTATTTGTACTTCAAATAGCTCAATTTTAGGCATAATCGGATAGCCTTCTCTTTCAAATGTCCATTCAGCATTGCCATATTTCTCTAGAAGCGCATCAAAGAACCATTCTTTCTTTGACTCCTCTTCAATTCTTACGATCTGCCCAAACAGCACCACACTTTGATAAACAAGTGCTGATTGACAAGCATATTTTTTGCCTGGATGTAAATCGCCCATATCGCTCACTTCTATACAAACTTTAGAATTTTGTTTGATATTTGACCAAAAATGACTCTCTCGAATATTACCAATATGCAAATAAAGTTTGTCCTCCCCCTCATACACATAGACAAACGGAATAACATAAGGAAAACCTTCCCCATCAACAGTTGCAACATGTGCCACTTTTCCTAATTTCAAGTATTGTTGTGCTTCCTCTTGTGAAATTTCTACACGCTTGTTTTGAATCGTACCTCTCATCATTCCTTAACCCCCTCATGAAAATATGTAACGATTAAATAAATGCTACTGTTACATCGTTTATTTTAAACATATATACATATTACATCTTTAACACAATAAAAAGAAAGGTTCTTCACTAAAATATGAATTTAGCTAAGAGGCATATTCGAATGCGATTATTCATGTTAAAATCAATCGCCATATATAGGTTGTTTAATACAGCTAACTTGAATTGTATAAACTCGCTTTGTCCGATCTCTATGTAGTTTTTATAGGTAATAATGGATAGCCTAAAGTAGCTTCTAAATATTCTTTCACAATGTTTCATTTCTCTATTTCCACATAAAAACACCCCAAAAGTTAGATTTTAACTCTAACTTTTTGGGGTGTGGTACCTATACAGGAAGCTGTTTTTAGCTCTGTTAATTTCCTAAGCGTGGAAGCTGATTCCAATATATCTTCTATATCAGTTGATGTGTCTTATGTTATTAAAAACTTTGTTACTTCTAATTATCCCACTCTTTGAGCTTTGCTAATGAGGTTTTATAATAACCGGCCAGCACTTGAAGATAGTCTTCTCCTTTAACGGCTGTAAAAGGATTTGGTCCCTCTGCCATCATCTCCATAATAATCGGCCCTGTATAGTTGATTTCATGTAAAGCTTTGATTTGTCCCTTTAGATCAGCATGACCATTTCCAATTGCTTGACGATTAGAATCTGCTATATGATACATACCTAACTTGCTTCCTACTTTTTTTAAGACCTCGATAGGATTAGCTTCTTCAATATTCATATGGTATGCATCTAATAAAACATATAAATGAGGACTATTTACTGCATCAATTAATGCTAAAGCTTCTTGTCCTGTTACAATTTGGTGGTTTTCATAACGATTTAGCACTTCAAATACAACGTCAATATTTAAAGTGTCTGCCTTCTCCATCACTTTTTTGGAGCTATCAATAAGGAGCTGCCAATCTTTCTCTACCTCTCCACATCCCGCTATTTTTCCTACATCACCATGCAAACAAATACGGCTTGCTCCTAACTCTTTTGCCCAGCTTAATAAATCTAAAAAGTATTGCACTGCCTTTAAACGTATCTCTTCATTTTCACTAGAAATATCTACATTATCAGGTGTAACTGACACTACTTTCAAGTCATATTTAGCTAAAATAGTCGCCAATTCTCCCGGGTTTTGTGTTAAATCTCCTTGAACTTCTACGCCACTTACACCAATTTCCTTTGCTAATTTACATTTTTCCTCAAGCGAAATATCTCCAAATGACCATAAACATAAACCATAATCTCTGCTCATTTCTTTCTCCCCTCTACTAAACTTTCTTGCCTGTAGACCTTTTTACTAGATTTTGCTACACTTCAACAAATATCATAGAACTATTCTTATAACCCTGTTAATTCCCCAATATAGATGCGAGCCATTTTTGCATATTGGAATGGGTTTGCCTTTGCAGGGTCTTGTTCAGCCTCTACAACAAACCAGCCTTTATAATCAATCTCCTTTAACACTTGAAAAATTGGCTCAAAATCAATATTCCCATCGCCAGGTACAGTATACACCCCTGCCTTTACTGCCTCTAAAAAGCTTAAGTCATTCTCTTTTACCGTCTGAAGAACTTCAGCTCGTACATCCTTTAAATGCACATGATGAATACGTTCTCCATGCTTTTGTAATACTTCTAAATAATTCTGTTCTGCAAAATATAAATGACCGCAGTCAAATAATAGTGATACCAGGTCTGGATCTGTCTCTGCCATTAAGCGATCAATTTCTGATACATTTTGAATACCTGTCCCCATATGATGGTGATAAACAATTCGCATGCCTTTTTTCTTGGCAATTTTACCAAGTTGCTCTAACCCTTTAGTAAGCAATCCCCATTCCTCTTCATTAAATACAGGCTTATTACGAATAACACCTACATCCAGCTTGCCTTGAATGCTCTTACCTTGCTCAGATACAACGATAACCTTTGCGTCCATAGCATGTAGAAAATCACAATGCTTTAAAAATGCCTGCTCTGTTTCCTCATATGGTGCAGTCGTTAAATATGCACTAAACCAAGCAGATGCTACTTGTAAACCACGTATATCTAAATATGAATGTAATATTTCTGGATTTTTCGGAAATTTATTACCTATTTCACAGCCGGTATATCCCGCTAAAGCCATTTCACTAATACATTGTTCAAATGTCACTTCTTTCCCTAACTCTGGTAAATCATCATTAGTCCAGCCAATTGGAGCGATACCTAATTTAATATTTTCTTTACTTAACATAAAATGAACCTCCTCCATGTATATAAGCGATTTGAAAATTTATATGTATCTCTTTATTACTAGAAAAAATAGGAGTAGCCTTTCAATTCACTTGAAAGACCTCTCCTAAATAACTTTTAGAGGCCCTTTATTTCCAGCAAATATATGACTTACTTGTGAAATAAGAAGAACCCATTTCTAATATTGTTAATAAAAATGGACAATCAACATATCTGAACCTATTTTACACTTCTAATAAAGAAGCAATTTTTACTGACTGACCTGTTTCCATTGATTTTTTTGCAGCTTCAGCAATCAGTTCTGCTTGTAATCCATCATTTCCTGAGCAGACTACTTCTGTATCATTGACAATGGCCGCTACAAATTGCTCTATTTCAGAAATATAAGCTTGTGTATAACGTTCTAAGAAAAAGTGATATGGTTTGTCTGTCATGATACCGTCTTCACTGAAATAGGTAACATTTGATGGGCGGTTATTTTCAGTAACTAGCGCACCTTTATCGCCAAATACTTCTAATCTTTGATCATACCCATAAATGGCTTTACGACTATTTTCAATTGTTCCGATGCTTCCATTGGCAAATGTTAATAACACAATTGCTGTATCAATATCGCCAGCTTCACCAATCTTTTCATCGATTAGTACAGCACCCTTAGCATGTACTTCCACAACATTTGACTGCATGATATAACGAGCCATATCAAAATCATGGATCATCATATCGATAAATAGGCCGCCAGAAGTTTTAATATAATCAATTGGTGGTGGCTGAGGGTCACGTGACGTAATGCGTAACGTATGCGTAGAACCAATCGCCCCGTTTGCAACTTGATTTTGAATTGTACGGAAGTTGGTGTCAAAGCGACGATTAAATCCTACTTGTAGCTTAACGCCTTCTTCTTTAACAACCTCTAATGCTTCTCGCGTTGTTTCAGTTGAAAAGCTAATAGGCTTTTCACAGAAAATATGCTTTTTAGCACGTGCAGCAGCTTTAATTAACTCACTATGTGTAGTCGTTGGGCTACAAATAAATATGGCATCAATTTCTGGATTTTGAATAATATCCATTGGTTCATTTGTAATATATTCAATATTTCTTTGCTCTGCCCATTCGCGAACATTATCAATATATACGTCTGCAACTGCCTTTACCCTAATCGTTGGCATTGTAACTAAATTATCAATATGGAGTTGTCCAATACGGCCAGCTCCAATAACTCCAATATTAATCATCATTTTTTCTCTCCTTTTTAGGTAACCGCTTAACTCAAACAACTTTTTAAAGGACTTATATGAAATATTGCACCTCAATATAAATCCTTCAATCTTGGTTATATGATTTTACACTTTGTCTTTCAATTAATTTCGGCGCTAAAACGATTTGTTCAAACGGTGCACATTTCTCTTCTTCAATAATTTTTAATAATTGATAGATCGCAAGCTGCGCCATTTCTTCGACAGGCTGCTCAATGGTTGTAAGCTGTGGCTGACATAGCTGCGCATAAATGGTATTATCAAAGCCAATAACCGATAAATCCTCTGGCACTTTTAGACCTTTCTCTAACGCTGCATTAATTGCAACGATAGCGAAGAAGTCCGTTGTCGCAAACAACGCGGTTGGATGCGGCTCGAAAACCAACAATTGCTCAGCTGCCATCTTTGCTTCAGCTAACTCAGAATTACATGAAATAATCTTGGACTGTTGAACAGCAGATTGATGTACCTCAAAATAGTTACAAAAGCCTTGAATACGCTTTTGTTCACTATCCCTTGATAAATCACCTATGATTCCCACATGATGATGTCCCTTTTCTAATAAATAACGAGCTGCAATATACCCACCTTCGTAATTATTAGTTGTCACACTGGCAGTTTCATTCGGATCTGCATATACAGAGAACTTTAACACTGGTGTATTACGCTTATTAATTTTTTTTAATACATCACTATCAAGCTGCTCTGTTGCAATAATAATACCGTCTACCTGTTTCTTTAACAGTAAATTAATATATTCCTCTTCTCTTTCTGACTGATTATACGTACTACAAATAATAATGGCATATTCAATTTCACGCGCTTTATTTTCTAAAGCGCGCGTAATTTCTCCAAAAAAGGGATTTGCTATATTCGGTACTATTACACCAAGCGTTTTCGTTTTTTTTCCTGACAATGCTTTAGCAATAATGCTCGGCTCATAATCCATTTCTTCCATTACTTCCTTAATATGATTACGGGTTTTTTCGCTGATTTGACCTTTGTTGTTTACTACCTTTGAAACAGTAGCAATCGATACATTCGCTTTTTTTGCCACATCATAAATAGTTGATTTTTTCATTGAATACTCCTTTTATTTAATGATGCCCTTATAACCTATAATCGCAATCATATTATAATATCTATTTATTTACTAATAGATTTTAAGAAATCTAAATGCTCTTGTGCATTTTCTTTTGTAATAATAGTAATGCCACTATCTATACGGCTATCGATAGATTCGCCGGATATTGCTTTGACAGCTGTTTCTACACCTTGATAACCCATATTGTAAGGATTTTGTGCAACTGTTCCTGTTAAACCATTATCAAGAATTGATTTTACAGCTTCTTCTGTACCATCTGTACCAAATATTTTAATATCTAAATTTTTTGCTTGTACAGCACGTAATACGCCCAGTGCCATATCATCATTTGCTGAAAATACACCTTTAATATCTTGGTCTTTTTCTAAGATATTTTCCATAACAGACATCGCTTTTGTTTTATCACTATCTGCAGGTTGCTCCGATACAATAACCATTCCAGCTTCCTCTAACGCTGCTTTAGCACCTTTAATTCGCTCATCTGTTGCTGGATTCCCTAGCGCGCCTGAAATAAGAACTACCTTATCACCTTTTTGAAGCATGTTTGCTAATTGTTTGCCGCCTTCTTGTCCTGCACTAAAGTTCTCTGTTCCGATAAATGTAGTTTTACCGTTAAATGTTGCATCTGAATCAATTAATACCACTGGAATATCTTTTGCTGCTCTTTCCAATGCAGGAATTACTGTATCTGGCTGCGTTGGGGAAATTAAAATCGCATCAGGCGATTGACTAATTTGATCTTCTAGCATATTTACTTGCTGAATAACCTCAGACTCAGCTGAAGGCCCAACAATTGTCACATTGATACCTAGATCCTCACCTGCTTTTTTAGCACCCGCCTCTACATATTTCCAATAGGGACTCGATGTCGTTTTTAATACAACTGAAACATTTTTATCAGCATCCGAATTTGAGCCTGAAGATGATGATTGATCATCATTACATGCTGCTAAAAATAACGAACTCACTAAAGCAAAAGATAGAAATGGCGTTAAAACTTTCTTCATAGTTAATAGCCTCCATATTCTTTTCTATTTATTTTTTCATACACACATTAATTAGCTTTAGATTTACGCTGACGTAAAACATCTACGAAAACTGCGGCAATAATTACTACACCAATTACGGTCATTTGGAAATCTGCCGAAACATTCAGTAAATTCAGCCCATTACGAAGGACCGCTATAATCAATGCTCCGATTAACGTCCCCCATACAGTTCCTACTCCACCGAAGAAACTAGCACCACCAATAATAACAGCGGCAATTGCATCTAATTCATAAGAAAGTCCTGCTAATGGGAAAGCGGAGTTTACACGTCCTACCATTACTAAACCCGCTAAAGCTGCCATAAAACCACTAATTGTATAAACAATAATTAAAACACGATCTACATTAATCCCTGATAAGCGCGCTGCTTCTTTATTGCCGCCAATCGCATAAATATAACGTCCTGTTTGAGTACGTGTCAGAAAAATATGGAAGATAATATACACAGCAATAACTAATAAGAAGCTTACTGGAATAGGCCCTACAAATTCACTACCTAAAAATTGAACTAAGTACGGGAAGCCCGCAATTGGTGCAGCTGCCGTAATAATTAATGCGATACCTCGCGCAATATTCATCGTTCCTAATGTTGAAATAAATGGATGCGGTAAGCGTAGTTTTGTTAATAGTAAACCATTTAATAAACCAAATCCTGCGCCAATCAATAAACAAACGGCAATACCAGCGACTGCACCCATTTGCATGTTAACTGAAACAATCCCCATAACCATAATCGAAACCGCTAAAATCGAACCTACAGATAAGTCAATACCAGCTGTTAAAATTGGTAGTAACATCCCAATTGCTAGTAGAGCATTTATAGATGATTGTCTAGCAATATTCATGAGGTTGCTGACCGTAAGGAATTTATCAGTCGTCATTGTCAAAACAGCCATTAAAATAATTAATGCTAAAAGCGAACCAAATTTACTTAATAGCTTCTTCCAGCCTTGTTCTTTTTTTTCTACTTTCAAAGTTTCAATTAATTCACTCATCTTATTCCTCCTTTAAACGCTATGCCCCTATTGTTGCTGCTTTCATGATGGTTTCTTGTGTTGCTTCAGCAATTGGTAAATTCGCTGTAATATCCCCTTGATTCATTACTAAAACTCGATCACACATTCCTAAAATTTCTGGAAGATCTGATGAAATCATTAGTACAAGCGCACCTTCATCCACTAAATGATTCATTAAGCGATATACTTCAACTTTTGCCCCAATATCGATTCCTCTTGTTGGCTCATCAAAGATGAAAATTTTAGCTTTCGTACAAAGCCATTTAGCAATGACTACTTTTTGCTGATTTCCGCCACTAAAGTTGCGTGCATTTAACTCAATGCTGCCAGGCCGAATTTGCAATTCCTTCACATATTTTGCTGCCTCTTTGCGCATTTTAGCTGGGTTTAATAGCTTTCTAGATCCTTTAAATGCCTTCATATTGGCTAAGCAGACATTAAAGTCAAGTGGTAAATCTAACAATAGCCCCTCTGATTTTCTATCCTCGGTAATAAACGCAATGCCTGCTTCAATTGCTTGGCGAGGGTTAGTAATTTTTTGCTTCACACCATCAATGTAGATTTCTCCCGAATGTCGTTTATCAGCAGCAAAAATTGCTCTCGCTAATTCTGTTCGGCCCGCTCCTACTAAACCAGAAACGCCCAAAATTTCTCCATAATGAACTTCCATGTTTAAAGCAGGTGAATTGGCAGTCACTTTAAAATTCTCAATTTTAAAACCTATTTCGCCTCGCACAAATTCTTTTTTCGGGAATTTCTCATCAAGAGAACGGCCAACCATTAACTCAATCCAATAATCTTGATGAGTTGTAGCTACTTCTACAGTTTCCACACCTTGTCCATCACGTAAAATAGTAATACGATTTCCTAAACGTTGAATTTCTTCAAAGCGATGTGAAATGAAAACAATGGCCATTCCCTCTGCTCTTAGCTGTTCAACAATTTTATAGAGCTGTTCTACCTCTACACCACTTAAACTCGATGTCGGCTCATCCATAATTAACACTTTAGCGTCTAAAATAAGTGCTTTTGCAATTTCAACAAGCTGTTGCTGACCAATACCTAATTTATTTAGCTGAACTGTCGCCAATTTTGGATCTTGTCCTAAACGTACTAATAACTCCTCTGCTTGCTTAATCATTGTCGATCGATCAAGCATTCCGAACTTACCACCTTTTTTTAGCTCTCGCCCTAAAAAGATATTTTCGTATACTGCTAACTCTGGAATAACGTTTAGCTCTTGATAAATGGTTGCAATACCAAGCTCCATGGATGCTATTGGTCCAGTAACACGAACAGGCTTCCCCTCCCAAATCATTTCACCTTTATCCATTGCATAGGCACCTGTAATAATTTTTATCAGTGTAGACTTTCCAGCACCGTTTTCACCTAATAACACATGTACTTCTCCGCGTCGAACACCTAAGTTCACCCCTTTTAATACATGGTTACTTTGAAAGCTTTTATAAACATCTTTCATTACAAGTATTTCTTCAGGCATCGTCAACACTCTCCCCTTCTAGTGCTCGATTGTTATTATTTTTCCTTGGTCTTTAAATGAAGCCGTTGCTGTGTAAGCAATCTGTAGGGCCTTAATACTATCTTCAACAGTTACAGGTGACAATGCCCCATTCATAACCGCCTCAGCGAAAGCGCTTAACTCATTGACATAAGCAGACTCGAAACGCTGTGGGAATGCAGGAATAATTTCATGCAGATTTCCTTTAGGTGTTAAAATATTGACATTTGATTTTTTTGTACTTCCGATAAGAAGTGTACCTTCTGAACCAATAATTTCAGTTCGAATATCATAGCCATAATACGCACAACGGCTTCCTTCTATATCGCCCGCAGCACCATTTGCAAATTGTAGATGTGTAAAGCCTTGGTCTACATCATCATATTGTGCAAACTCAGGATATTTGATATTACAACCAAAGGCAGAAACGGCTTGCACTTCTGCTCCCATTAAAAAGCGTGCTAAATCATAGTCATGAATACATAAATCGATATATAATCCGCCACTACCTGGAATAAAGCTTAAATCTGGTGCAACTGGATCTCGACTAATCCCTTTAAAATAAAGTGGCTTGCCAATTGCTCCTTCCTCAATCATTCTCTTGGCTTCAACATAATCCTGATCAAAGCGTCTCATAAAGCCTACTTGACAAAATACGCCACTCTTGTCGATCTCCTGTTGAATTAACAAAGATTCTTCCATGTCAATTGTTAATGGTTTCTCTACAAAAATAGCTTTTTTAGCTGCAATCGCTTTTAAGATTATTTCATAGTGTGTACTTGTAGGAGTAACAATTACTACCGCTTGAACTTGCTCATTGTTCATAATTTCGTCTACATTGTTCGTAAAAAGTGGAATGCCAGATTCTGTTGCAACAGCTTGTGCAACTTCTAAAGAATAATCACAAACTGAAATTATATTAATATACTTAATTTTCTGTAAATTCATCACGTGCCAACGACCTAATCTTCCTAATCCAATAACAGCTACATTAAGCATAATAAATATCCTCCACTCTGATAAATTTTCCATTTTTATAAGCTGATTTATAGGCTTGCTCTAAATAATGCGACATTTCAAGTGATTGCTGCAAATTTTTTTCAGAGGACACTTTACTATCCACTTGCTGTTCAAAGTGTTCAATTTGTCTCAAATATTGATCATCCTGAATTTTGTGCTGTTCTAACAAATCTCCTGCATTATTGTAGCGTTCTACAATTCCGACGCCACTTTTCGAAACATCAGGACGGAAACTATGTGAAACTTTTAACAAGCCTTGTTCTCCAATAATTTCATAGTAATCAAGAAATGGCATTTCCATCGAACAAGTAAAGGTTGCCATTTTCCCATGTTTATCAAACATTGTACAAACACTAGTACGATCAACATCTGTTTCAGAAAGAGTATTGCTTACCATGCTAATGACTGCGGGCTTAAAGCCAATTAACTGTGTAATTGCATGCATACAATAGCAGCCAACATCATACATCGCTCCTCCTCCTAATGCTGAATTTAATCGAATATCCTGCTCATTTTCTAATAACCATGAAAAATGGGATTTAATATGTACAATATCTCCAATTAGAGGCAATAATTCACGCATCTTTTTATGCTGCTTATGATATTGGTACATAAAACCTTCTAAAAAATAGTGACCTGTTTCTTGTACAGTTGCTGCAATTTGTTTCATTTCTTCTAATGAAATCGTAGCTGGCTTTTCCACTAACACATTCTTATAAGATTTTAATGATTTGATTACCATATCATGATGTAATGCATTTGGTAGGGGGATATATACGGATGTTACATGTTCATCAGCTAATAGGTCTCCGTATGTGGCATAGACATTATCAATTTGAAAACGTTGTGCTTTTTCTTTTGTTTTGGTAGCAAGTGCATATGGTTTAGAATTAGCCGAGCGGCGAATTGCTGGAACAACCTCATCAAATGCAATATTAGCAGCACTAATAATTCCCCAATTCATGTTTATCACCTCTTTATAATAATAGGAAAATAAATCTAGTTAAGCGCTTACTTAAATTGAATATTACAAAATTGCGAAAAATAAATCAATATATAATTTTCTCGTAAATAGCACAATTTTCTCTGTTAAACCATTTTTAACTTTACCGAAATAGTAAAAATAATTAGTGGTAACTACTATAAACTTTCTAAATACCTAGTATTTTCAATACAAGGTCGTATTCCTAAGAAATAACCAGACTACTATAATTATTACACTAATAAAATTTAATTCTCATTAAACTTTTTTAAAAAAACCATAACTTTATCAATTTATACTAACAAATTAACCGTAATCGGATATAAATTAACCATAATTGCAATCGATATCTCCAAAAAAATAACTATTATTCATTCAATTTCACAATAAGATAATCATTTTTTAACAAATTATTTATCAACACTCTTATGTAAATTATTGAATTCACGTGCAGAAAAAATATATATCTTTATCTGCAAGCATCCCACTAACGATCATTCTTTCTTATCCTTCTATTAAACGACTAATATGATCATATATTCTTTTGACAATAGGGAATGATTTATCAAAAGGAGCAGAATTTATATCCTGCTCCACAACCGCCCAATCGTTATAATCTATGTCTTTTAACACCTAAACAAATGCTCCAAATCGAAGACACTTTTTCTGGCTCACACGTAATATCCTCTATTACTACTTTTGCAAAGACCAATTTTCAGCATTCATTTTTCCACGAACAGATAAATCACAGCTTTAGCTTTAAACATGCAAATATAGAACACACTCATGGTGCAAATAAATAAACTCGATAGGATCTACACGCATTACAGTTATCAAGTAAAAAATTATAAAAAAGGACAATGCAACCATTTGATATCGATATTTATTCAACGTCAATTAGTTGCAATTCTCAGAGCATTTCTCCTATATTTTCCACAGATTAAATAATCAACATATGATATATTAACTATTTTTTCGGGTTATATACATCTCTCTTAACATAGCTGATTATTTACTTGTTAAAAATCGTATCTATAACTTGAATTTCTTTATCTGTTAATGGTACATTCAAAGTTTCCAAATTCATTAAAAGTTGCTCTGCTCGCTTTGCACCTGGAATAATGACATCGATGACTTCACGTGTTAAATACCATGCTAGTACAAGATGAGCAATTTCAATATTTTTTTCGGCTGCCATTGGACGGAGCTGCTCTATCTTTGCTAAGTTTGAAGAAAATACATTATTTTGAAAGTATGGTAGCCCCCTGCGTAAATCATCAAATGTTGCCTGTTCATTAAATTTACCTGTTAGCAAGCCTGATGCTAGAGGGAAATATGGCACAAATGAAATTTGCTGTTCTTTTAAATATGGGAATAGCTCATGTTCCGCGTCACGCGACAGTAAATTATATTCACCTTGTACAACATCTACATAGCCATCTTTATTTGCCTCTTGCAATTGCTGTAATGAAAAATTTGATACACCAATTGCACGAATTTTCCCAGCATCCTTTAACTCTTTTAGTGCACCAACCGCTTCATCTTTTGGTGTATCCTTATCCGGAAAATGTATATAAAACAGATCGATATAATCAGTTTGAAGTCGTCCAAGAGCCTCATCCACAGCCGTTTTTAAAAAGGTAGGATGATTATTAAATTGTTCCCCTTCATGATTTAATCTATGGGCAGCTTTTGTCGCAATAATCGTTTCTGCTCGATTCCCCTGCTCCTTTACTACTTCACCAATTAGCTCCTCGGAACGCTTTGGACCATAGATAAAGGCAGTATCAATAAAATTGACCCCTTGTTGAAGCACTGTATGTACCAATTCACGTCCCTCTGCCTCATCTAAATTTGGATATAAATTATGCCCTCCTACTGCATTCGCCCCAAAACCAATTGGATTCACATAAAGCTCTGTTCGACCAAGTTGTACTTTTTTTACCATAGTTAACACTCCTTATTCCATCGTAATTGGTTTTATCTCTCTAGACCATATAAGGCTACATATAAATCCTAATATGCTGATACAGCCTGAAAAATAAAAGCTTGCTTCTAAGCCAAATGAAGTATTGAGCAATCCTGCTACAAACGGCCCTACAAACATTCCTATTGCATAAATAGCTTGATAAGCCCCCATCGCTGTTGCTCGCTTGTCATGCGGTATTTTCTCTACCGCCATTCCTAAAAATAATGGGAATAGCAAACCTAAGGCAAAGCCATTCATCATTTGTAAAAATAAGAATAGTATTTTCGTTTCGATAAGAGCCATCAGCATCGTAAATATAGCTGTTGTTAAAAAGGCTAGCTGCAATATACGCCACTTACCAATTTTCAAGATAAATGGTTTCCCACTCATTAATGTAGCGATGGCATGGGGAATCATAAAGGCAAATACAACAAGACTGATTTCAGCTGGTCGTAATCCTTTAGATAATGCATATGCTGTAGTAAATCCGAACATTGTTGTAAAAATAATACTATGAGCAAATATAGAAAGTAGAGAAACTTTCAATAACATCGGTTCTCTTACAACCGTGCCCAATTCACGCAACTTAATAGGCTTATTTACTGGTCTTTTATTCTCTTCTGAGATAAAGAAAGAAAGCAATAGCCCAATACCCCCTAATATTGTACCAATCCAATATGGCGCATCCCATCCTAACTCCTCAACAAGCCAAGCACTAAGCGCCATTCCTAGCAATTGTGCAAACACAAGTGCAAATGATAGATTTCCCATTGCGCTATGTAGCTTGTCATCTGCAGCATAATTAGAAAATAAAATCGTAAAAGCAACCCATGTTGCTGCAGCAATTCCAGCTAGTGCACGGGAAATTAATACCCATTCTAAGCTTTCTGTTAAAGCAAAGGCTAAACAACTTGCTGTACTAATAGCCATTCCTAGCACAACAAATAGTTTTCGATTATTTAATAAATCCGAGCTAATACCCGTCGGCACACGAAATAAAAATTGCATCAAGCCATAACTAGCTAACACAATACCAGTAAAGGTAAATGTTCCTCCCAGATGCTCAATGTACGGAGATAACATCGGAATATATAAAAAATGAGCAAACCAAAAGATAAATGCAATAACTAAAAATAGCAATTGATCCCATCTCTTCACCTTATCACTCCGTATACTTTTAATCATTCATTATAAATAAATGATTATTTTTCAGGATATAAAATTTTGTAATTATATTCTTTACTATGATGCAAATATATGTTGTCTGGTTTTCGGTCAGTCACTAAGTAATCAATTTGATTAAAATCACAATAAGTAGTTAATGAATATTTCCCAAATTTACTATGATCCACTAGCACAAAAACTTGTTCACTTCTCTCAATGACTTTCGCTTTGATAGGTGTTTCTAATGGAGCGGAATTTGTAATTCCCTTTGGCAATGAAATACCTGTCGATGCCATAAAAGCTTTATTAAAATTATATTTACAAAGGTTTTCTACCCCCTCTGTACCTACATAAGATCGAGTAGAACGTTCAAACATTCCACCCATTGAATAAATACTTAAATTCGGATAGTATGTTGCATCCAACGTAAAGTCAAGATTATTTGTGATAATGGTAATTCTTTTATCTTTAATAAACTCAAGCATTTCCAGTGTTGTTGTACCAGAATCAATAAAAATAATATCGTTATCCTCCACAAATTGTGCTGCCAGCTGCGCTAATTGTTTCTTTTCATGAAGTTTTTTCACCTTACGATCTTGATAAGGCACCGTTTGAGAATTAGAAATCGATACACCTCCATGTATTTTGGTAATTTTTTCAGTTGCAGCTAACTCTTGAATATCGCGTCGAATGGTGTTTTTGGAAACATTAAATACTTCCACTAGCTCATCGATTGATGCAGATTCTTGTTGCCTAACATAGTCTAAAATCGCCTTTATCCTTTGTGACTTCATCATAGGGCATTCTCCTCTTTTATATATTATTTACTACCAAAATGCACTCATTTGTTTACCAATTTCTAATACCTTTAGTAGCTTTTATTATTTTACATACTATATCATAGAATAAAATTGACAATCATCTATATTTTTATTTCTTTTCTCCAAATAGCCTATTATTATGCAGTTATGTTCTAGATGCACTTTCTGTATCTATTAAATTTTTTACAACTCACTGCTATCAAATATATCCAAAACATATCCAAATCGTTCAATTACCTCCCCTTTAAAAATCTCTAATCCTCTATTAATTATTAAAGTTTACCACAATATAATCAAATTTAACCCAAAATATATCATTAAGTAATCATTTTATTGTTAACTTTTTGAATTTTATATGCTATACTCGTCTCAAGAAACAAGAAAACTGAATTTAAAGTCAATAATAAATATTCTGTTTTATCTTGATTCGCTAGATGCAATGATTATTGTTTGCCTCTTAGAATGTAGTAAGGGAGTGGGGAAATACCTTTAGTTAAAACAAAAAGCGAACTTAAGTAGCGTTAAGACAACTTTGAGATGTAACAATCACGTTAGTTTAAAAGCATTTCAAGATCATAGAACATCCAATATCAAATTGTTACACAACACGATCCTACTAAAATGGTTATTGACGATATGGACTTGAATTAAACGAAATGATAAAGTCGTTATCTTTACCATCATCGTACACATAAGATGGGAGAGAATTCCATCTATTATTTATTAACATCAGCACTCAAGGTTAATAGTGTCATTTACTCAAAAATGTAATGATAACTTTTGTTACTATTGGTGCAGGTAAATGGCACATCGATTTTGAAAAAGTGCTGTTTTTAAATGATGTACGATGATTGAAATATTTTAAAACATTCTATATAAAAAATACTAATTTTTTTGAATAAGAGGAGGTCCTTATCATGTCAAGAAAACTGAAAAACTTTATTAATGGTGAATGGATAGAAAGTAGAACAGATAAATATGAAAATGTATACAATCCAGCAACGAAAGAAGTATTAGCACAAGTACCACTTTCCACTTCAGAAGATTTTGAAGAAGCTGTTCAAAAAGCACAAGAAGCACAAAAAAATTGGGGGAAAACACCTGTTGTACGTCGTGCGCGTATTTTGTTCAAATACCATAACTTATTACAAGAACATCAAGAAGAACTTGCTACTTTAATCACAAAAGAAAATGGTAAAAGTTATACAGAAGCGCTTGGTGAAGTTGGTCGTGGTATTGAAAATGTAGAATTTGCAGCAGGTGCTCCTACTTTAATGATGGGTGATTCTCTTGCAACAATCGCTTCTGATATCGAGGCAACAAATTATCGTTACCCTATCGGTGTAGTTGGCGGTATTGCACCATTTAACTTCCCAATGATGGTTCCATGTTGGATGTTCCCAATGGCAATCGCACTTGGTAATGCATTTATTTTAAAACCATCTGAAAAAACGCCATTACTTGCTGAAAGATTAGCACAACTATTAGATGAGGCTGGTTTACCAAAAGGTGTATTTAGCATTGTTCATGGTGCTCATGATGTTGTAAATGGTATTTTAGATCATCCAGTTGTGAAAGCTGTATCATTTGTTGGTTCTAAGCCAGTTGGTGAATATGTTTATAAACGTGCAAGCCAAAACTTAAAGCGTGTACAAGCTTTAACAGGTGCAAAAAACCATACAACTGTACTAGCTGACGCAGATTTAGATTTAACTACAAAAGAAATTATTAGTGCTGCATTCGGTTCTGCTGGTGAACGTTGTATGGCTTGTGCAGTTGTTACTGTAGAAGAATCAGTCGCTGACGAGCTAATAGCTAGACTAAAAAAAGCAGCTGATGAAATTACAATGGGTAATGGTTTAGATGATGGTATCTTCCTAGGTCCTGTTATCCGAGAAGAAGCGAAGCAGCGTACATTAAATTACATTGAAAAAGGTATTGCTGAAGGAGCAAAGCTTCTACGTGATGGACGTGGTGAACAAAATGAAGACGGCTACTTCTTAGGTCCTACAATATTCGAAAATGTGACACAAGATATGACGATTTGGAAAGAGGAAATTTTCGCACCAGTGCTATCAATCGTACGTGTGAAAAACTTAAAAGAAGCCGTTGAATATGCTAACCAATCAGAATTCGCTAACGGAGCATGTCTATTTACGACAAGTGCATTATCTGTTCGTTACTTCCGTGAAAATATTGATGCAGGTATGTTGGGTATCAACCTAGGCGTACCAGCGCCAATGGCATTTTTCCCGTTCTCCGGTTGGAAGTCTTCATTCTACGGAACTTTACATGCAAACGGAAAAGACGGAGTAGATTTCTATACGCGTAAAAAAGTAGTAACTGCTCGTTACAACGAACCCGATTTTTCATAAATGAAACAAAAAAAGAAGGGAAGTCTCTCCCACTTCCCTTCTTTTTTCTACAGGTTAATTGGAAACCCTTTCTAAATAGGAGGAAGACGATAAATGAGTCAATTACTTAGAAAACCTGACAATAAAATAATTGCTGAAGGTGTAACTTTAGTGCATGAGGTAACAAAAGAAAACTCTGAATTAGTATATGTTGGTTTTAAAATGCTAGATTTAGAGCCACACGCAGTTTATAAAGAAACATTAACGGATTTAGAACTATGTATTGTAGCTTTAACTGGAAAAATCACTGTAACAGATGGCCAAGACAGCTATAAAGAAATTGGAACACGTCAATCTGTTTTTGAAAGAATACCAACAGATAGTGTTTATATTTCACATAATAAATCATTGAAAATCACAGCGAACACAAAAGCACGCGTCGCTCTTTGCTATGCCCCATCTGATCAAGAATTACCTACAAAATTCATTAAAGCATCTGATAATGGTATCGAAAATCGCGGTAAATACAATAATAAACGTTTAGTTCATAATATTTTACCTGATTCAACTCCATCAGCAAATAGCTTGCTTGTTGTAGAAGTAATTACAGAAACAGCTAATTGGTCAAGCTACCCTCCCCATAAACATGATCAAGACAATTTGCCAGAAGAATCATTTTTAGAAGAAAGCTATTACCACGAAATCAATCCACAGCAAGGTTTTATTTTTCAACGTGTTTACACTGATGACCGTTCATTAGATGAAACAATGGCTGTGGAAAACGGGGATGTGGTCCTTGTGCCAAAAGGTTATCACCCTGTAGGAGTTCCTGATGGTTATACTTCTTATTACTTAAATGTTATGGCTGGTCCAACTCGTATTTGGAAATTCAATAATGATAAAGATCATGAATGGATTATTCACCGTCCATAAAACTGTATTATTTATTTCATCTAATAAAAGGAGAGACCCCAATGGTACTGATATTTAATCAAAATAGAGAATTTGATATTATTGCAATTGGCCGTGCCTGTATCGACTTAAATGCAAACGAATACAATCGCCCAATGGAAGAAACGATGACTTTTACAAAATACGTTGGCGGTTCACCCGCCAATATCGCAATTGGTAGTAGTAAACTTGGCTTGAAGGCTGGATTTATTGGTAAAATCCCGCAAGATCAACATGGTCGTTTTATTAAACAATATATGAGTGAAAAGGGTGTGGACACTTCCAATATGGTGTTTGACACAGAGGGCCGTAAAGCAGGTTTAGCTTTCACAGAAATTCTTAGCCCTAGTGAATGTAGCATATTAATGTATCGTGATCATGTAGCGGACTTATATTTAGAGCCTTCTGAAGTAAACGAAGATTACATTAAAAAGACCAAAATTTTACTTGTTTCAGGTACAGCTCTTGCACTTAGCCCTTCTCGTGAAGCGGTATTCAAAGCAATTAGCTTAGCTAAAAAACATGCTGTTAAAGTTGTTTTCGAATTAGATTATCGTCCTTACACTTGGCATTCACAAGAAGAAACTTCCATTTACTATTCCTTAGTAGCGCAGCTTTCAAATGTTGTGATTGGTACTCGTGATGAGTACGATGTAATGGAGAATTTAGCTACACCAGGTAACAATGATGACACCGTAAAACATTTATTTGCACATGATGCAGAATTAGTTGTCATTAAACATGGTGTTGATGGCTCTTACGCTTACGAACCAAACGGAGCCACATATCATGGTCAAGCTTATAAAACCCAAGTATTAAAAACATTCGGTGCTGGTGATTCATATGCATCTGCTTTCTTATATGCCGTCGTTAACGGAAAAGATTATGAAACCGCCCTAAAGTATGGTAGTGCTTCCGCTTCAATAGTCGTTAGTAAGCATAGTTCATCTGAAGCCATGCCAACAGTACAAGACATTGAAGATCTTATTAAAGATCGTTCTTAATTAAACTAGTATGCCTCAGAGTAGTAGATTGTCATCTTTATTTGCTTATTAATTTTAGAAAGAAGGTTTTAATATATGAAAAAAAAGATTCGTCTAACAACAGGGCAAGCACTAGTAAAGTTTTTGAAACAGCAATATATCCATATTGATGGAAAAGAATTTCGATTCGTAGATGGAATCTTTAACATTTTTGGGCACGGCAATGTTTTAGGAATCGGACAAGCATTAGAACAATATGGGGAAGATTTAAAAATTTATCAAGGAAAAAATGAGCAGGGCATGGCACATGCAGCTATTGCCTTCAGTAAACAAAAGCTGCGTCAACAAATTTACGCAGTGACTACTTCTGTAGGCCCTGGTTCTGCAAACCTTGCAGCAGCAGCTGGAACAGCGTTAGCAAATAATATCCCTGTACTCTTTCTTCCTGGTGATGTTTTCTCCAGTAGACAGCCAAATCCTGTTTTACAACAAATAGAACATGAGCACAGTGCAGATATTTCTACTAATGATGCATTACGCGCTGTTTCCCGCTATTGGGATCGTGTTACACGACCAGAACAATTGATGTCTAGCTTAATTCGTGCATTTGAAGTAATGACAAATCCAGCAACTGCAGGCCCAGCAACTATTTGTATTGGACAGGACGTAGAAGGTGAAGCATTCGATTACGATGAAGCATTCTTTAAAAAGCGAGTCCATTATTTAGATCGTAAAGCACCAGTAGCACGTGAAAAACAAGGTGCCCTCGAGCTTATTAAAAAAAGTAAACGACCAGTCTTTGTAATTGGAGGCGGCGCTAAATATTCCGAAGCTCAAGAAGTATTAGCGCGTATATCCGAAAAATGCCATATCCCCTTAGTTGAAACACAGGCTGGTAAATCGACTATTGCTGCAAATTTCGCTAATAACCTAGGTGGCTTAGGTGTTACAGGTACTCTAGCAGCAAACAAAGCTGCCAAAGAAGCTGATCTAATTATTGGCCTAGGGACCCGTTACACAGATTTTACGACAGCATCAAAAACGGCATTTGATTTTGATAACGCTAAGTTTTTAAACATTAACATTAATCGTTTTCAAGCTTATAAATTAGATGCCTTCCAAGTTGTAGCAGATGTTCGCGCAACACTTGAACTGTTAGAGGCAGAATTACATGATTACCAATCCACTTTCGGCACACGAATTGTGGAATTAAAAGAAGAATGGACGAAAGAACGCAATCGCCTAAGTAATGTGACATATACACGTGAAGGTTTTGATCCAGAAATTAAAAACCATTTCTCACAATCTACTATTAATGAGTATGCTGATGCATTAAATACGACATTCGCTCAAACTACTGCATTATGCACGATCAACGATGCGATTGATGATGCTGCCATCGTGGTGACAGCTGCCGGCTCTTTACCAGGTGACATGCAACGCATTTGGAATCCTAAGTCAGCAAATACTTATAACGTGGAGTATGGGTACTCTTGCATGGGCTATGAAATTGCAGGTGCATTAGGTGCTAAACTAGCAGAACCTACCAAAGAAGTTTATGCAATGGTTGGTGATGGCAGTTTCCTTTTACTCCATTCAGAACTTGTAACCGCTTTGCAATACAATAAAAAAATTAATGTAATGTTATTCGATAACTCTGGCTTTGGCTGCATTAATAACTTACAAATGGGCCATGGTAGCGGTAGCTTCTTTACTGAATTCCGTACAGCTAATAATCAAATATTAAATATTGATTATGCAAAGGTCGCAGAAGGATATGGCGCAAAGGTTTATCGTGCTAACACGGTAGAAGAATTGAAATTCGCAATCGAAGATGCTAAAGAGCAAACTGTTTCCACGTTAATTGAAATGAAGGTATTACCAAAAACAATGACAGATGGCTACGAATCTTGGTGGAATGTTGGTGTAGCTGAAGTATCAAACAATGAAAAGATTCAAAAAGCTTATGAAGAAAACCAACATCATCGTGAAGCAGCACAACAATACTAATTTTTCAAAATAAATAATAGTTTTTTAGAAGACGAGGTGAATGTTATGGGATTTGTCACATTAAAGGATTTATTGCCACAGGCAAAAAAAAACCATTATGCTATTGGACAATTTAACATTAATAGTTTCCAATGGATAGAAGCCATATTACGTGCTGCTGAACAACAAAAATCACCTGTAGTTTTAGCATCATCAGATCGAATCGTTGATTATCTCGGTGGATTTAAATTAATCTCTGCTACAGCCGATAGAATGATAAAAGAGATGAACATTACAGTACCCGTAGCCCTCCATTTAGATCATGGTTTTACAGTTGAACGATGCATGGAAGCCATTGATGCAGGCTATAGTTCTGTTATGTACGATGGCTCTAAGCTTCCCTTAAAGGATAATATCACTACAACTCGTGAAGTTGTCGATTATGCCAAAAGGTATAACGTTTCAGTAGAGGCAGAAATCGGTTCTGTCGGTGGAACAGAAGATGGTGTTACTTCAGGTATTAAGTATGCAGATCCAAACGAATGCTATCAGTTAGTTGAATCGACAAATATCGATGTACTAGCAGCTGCATTAGGCTCAGTTCACGGACCTTATCAAGGCGAACCACAGCTTGCCTTTGATTTAATGAAAGAAATTTCTGAACATCTAAACGATATTCCTTTATCTTTACATGGCGGCTCCGGTATTCCTGAGCATCAAATTATTCAAACGATTGAATATGGCCATGCTAAAATAAACGTAAATACTGAATGTAATCAAGCATGGGCTCAAGCTATTCGTGAAATACTTACAAATAATCAAAATTTATATAACCCACCAGATATTTTAAAGACAGGTATGGATGCTATCGAAAGAGTTGTGTTTGAAAAGATACAATTATTTAATTCATTTAATAAAGCTTAGCATCTTGTATTGAACTATATTCCATAAAGCATCATTACAACAAAAATGGATTTGGTCAACTATTCGTTGACCAAATCCATTTCATCTTTACTTTATTGGAATCCAAATTTCTGAGTATGAATCAGGGCTGTAGGCGTCCTCTTCAGGGTAAACCTCAAGCTCCGCTGTTCCTGCTGGTTCGTATGGATTGGATGGGAACCACTCTGAATAAATTTGTTTCCACGTATTTTGCATCGCATCTGGCATAGGGCCATGTACCTCAAAGATAACCCATTTTGATGGAGGTACTTCCATTGTTAAGAGATCTTCTCCTACTTCTCCTACATGATCAGTAGCAATCCAATAATCAATGAAGCCTTTTTGTCCCTGGCTTGTATTTGGTACACAAACACCTAGTACGCCATTGATAGTGCCATTATTTAATTGATATAACTGATGGTCAAAGCCACTTTGATTCACTTCATGCCAAAATAGAGGGATTTCCCGTGTGTTCTCTCCATTTTGACAGTTGTACGTTCTTTTTACACCAACAATTTGAAACTTGTCTTTTTCTACAATTTTATACTTCATTGGTTCTGCTCCCTTCAAGCTTACCTGTATCACCAGGCGATTGTATGATTGTAATGGTCCTTGCTTCTTTCTTGCTTCACTGGGCGTTACATAATGCTGTTTACGAAACGCTTTGGTAAAGGCTTCAGGAGTTTCATAGCCGTATTTGTAGGCGAGATCGATTATTTTTTGTTCCGTACCCATTAATTCTTGTGCAGCTAATGTTAATCTTCTTCGACGTAGATAATCTGCAATAGACATATCTGTTAAAATGGCAAATGTTCGTTGAAAATGAAAGACCGATGAATTAACCTCCTGTGCAATCTGTTCAATCGTAATATCCTCTAATAAATGATCCTCCATAAAATTAATGGCCTTTTGAATCGACTCAATCCAACTCATTGCTCTCACTCCTTGATCCCATCATAAAATAGATATTGCTGTATAACCTGTCTTTTTATGCTAACTTTGGACAGGTTATAAGGGAAGTATTTTTTTATGGACTACTCTCTTTGCTTAATTTCGTCCTTTATATACACTTTTTTCTCTTTCTCCTCTAAATTTCATTGTACTCGAAATCAAAATATATTGAAAAATAACAATAATGTATTTATAATAACGGACAAGACCTTTATTGTCCTTAAATAAAAATAAAGAGTCTTAAAAAGGAGGAAGAATTGAATGAATGATTTACATACGCAACTGAGTGTTGGCAAACGAAATTTTATCTTTTCACTACTATTTCTAGCATGGCTAGTCGATTCATTAACATTGTTCGGCATGAATGTGGCCATCATCCCCATCAGTAAAGAATTGCATTTAACACAAACACAAAGCGGGATGGTCATCAGTAGCTTTTGGCTAAGCAGTGCACTAATGACATTGCTAGCAGGTTGGGCATCTGATAAGTTTGGCTCAAGGAAAATAATTGTTATTGCTGTATTCATGATTTCCCTCTTCTCCCTACTGACTGGGATGATTGGCTCTTTTATGGCTATTTTAGCTATTCGTTTTATTCTCGGTCTTGGTGATGGTGGTTTGCCGACAGGTAGTGGTGTTGCCATTACGGAGATTTTCAAAAAGGATGTTCGTGCACGAGCTAAATCGATGCTACTAGCAGCTCAATTAATTGGTGGCGTTCTTGCTTTATATTTGGCTGGTTTAATTGCTGATACTTGGGGCTGGCGCGCAATGTTTTACATCATTGGTGGTGTAGGCTTAATTGTCACTCTTTTATTGTTTAAGTTTTACAATCCACCAAAGCTTGTCAAACAACAGGCAACAGCAGTAGAAACTTCGGATGGTCGTCCAATGAAAGAGCTCTATAAAAGTTCATTTTTATGGGTTCTTGTCGTGATGTACTTTTGCTCAAGTACAGTCCATTGGGGATTCTCCTCTTGGCTACCTTCCTATTTGGAACAAACTCGGAATTTAAATTTACGAGAAGTAGGATCACTTGCTATGATTCCACAGGCTTGTGGATTAATCGCAGCTATTATCACAGGGTTTTTAATCGATAAGGCACTGGCCGGAAAAGAAAAAGTAATTGTTTTTGTTGGTGCCATTGTTTCGGGCCTATGCTTGTATATGATGTTCAATGCATCAAGTATTCAGTTAGCTATTTCCTATCAAAGTATCTTTTCAATCGGTGATGCAGCCATCTCAATGGCAATCTTAGCCATTCCACTTAAGTATGTTTCTCAAAAAATCATAGGCTCGTTTTTAGGTATGATGTATTTCGCTAGTGGTATGGCAGGTTTTATTGCACCAACAGCCATGGGTGCCCTTATTGATGGTTTTGGTGGTTCATTCCAAGCAGCATTCTTCTTCCTGATCGGCGCCCTAGTCATCGTTGTAATTTGTGCGGTAATCTATAGAATCCCATCAAAGAATAGTAGTTTAATTGATCATGCTTAAAAAAGAAAGGTAAGGGTGAGTTTATTTGACTAAACATAGTAGACTATCTCAAATTATTGAAGAAAAACGAGAAAAATTAATTGAAGTGAGCAATCAAATTTGGCAGTATGCTGAAACAGGATTTGAAGAGTTTAAATCTGCTGAACTATTATGCAAGGCACTAGTGGATGAAGGATTTGAAGTGGATAAAGGTGTTGCCCAAATTGAAACCGCCTTCATGGGAACTTGCGGTAGCGGCAAACCTATCATCGCATTTCTTGGAGAATTCGATGCGCTTACTGGCTTAAGTCAAAGTGGTGGTATCGCACTGCCGAATCCACAACAAGTAGGAGGCAACGGTCATGGCTGCGGACACAATTTATTAGGTACAGGTTCACTTGCTGCTGCTATTGCATTACGTGATTACATGCAAGAGCACAATATCAAAGGGACTGTTCGCTATTATGGTTGTCCTGGCGAAGAAATTGGCGGTGGTAAGACCTTTATGGCAAGAGAGGGCGTTTTTGATGATGTCGATATTGCTTTGACTTGGCATCCAGGAACAACGAATAATATCATGTCGGTTGCTACACTTGCTTGTTACGAAGTATATTTTAAATTTAAAGGCAAAAGCGCCCATGCAGCTGCTAGCCCACACTTAGGGAGAAGTGCTCTTGATGCTGTGGAGCTGATGAATATCGGAGTAAACTATTTACGGGAGCATATCATTCCAGAAGCACGGGTCCATTATGCCCTTACAAATACAGGCGGTTCTTCTCCAAATGTTGTACAAGCAGAGGCAGAAGTATTGTATTTTGTAAGAGCCCCAAGAGTTTCTCAAACGGAGGATATCTACCAACGTATTTGTGATATTGCAAGAGGTGCTGCTCTGATGACAGGTACTGAGGTAGACATTGATCTAGCCTCAGCTCTTTCTAATGTGATACCTAATACAACATTAGAACAGGTTATGCATGAAAACTTCGTCAAATTAGGTGTACCTTCTTATACAGATGAGGAACTACAATTTGCAAGGGCTATTCGTGAAACATTATCGGAAGAGGAAAAAAAGGTGGATGTGCAAAGAAATCGTGAATTAGCTGGAAAAGATATGGCGGATGTCATTGACCCATTCAAGCCAGATGAATTTATGGCTGGGTCTACAGATGTTGGTGATGTTAGCTGGCTTGTTCCAACTGCACAATGTATGACGGCATGTGAACCACTTGGAACCCCTCTTCATACATGGCAAATTGTAGCGACAGGAACAACTTCCTTAGCACATAAAGGCATGCTTCACGCAGGTAAAATTATGGCTTCCACAGCACTGGATGTTCTTCTACAACCAGCATTAATTGAACAAGCGAAGGCAGAATTAATTGAACGTCGAGCTGGTGAGGTGTACACTTCCCCACTCCCATCAGACGTCAAGCAATACAAAATTCGCTCGTAGCATAAAAGAGAGTCCGTATTATGGACTCTCTTTTCATGTTGTTGAAAAAAGATGATGTCAACGGCAGAAAAAGCAACTTTGCAAGGTGAGGGGTTGATTTCCGTTCCGCCAGCGTCCTTTCCAGGGGGCGTCCGAGGAGCCGCTTCACTCACTTTCGTTCGCTCCAGGGTCTCCTCTGTGACGCTAAATCCCCTAGGAGTGACGCTGGCTCCACTCCAATCAACCATGTGCAGAAGTGTCTTTTCCTTATCTTTCATACTAGCCGTAGCGATCAAAATAGCCCATGATTTGTATAATTAGATAGGCTCTTATTTTCAATGTAGTGACAACACCCCTTCATAAAGAGTAGTGAACACCTTCACTTTATTTGAAAACCTTTGCTAAAAAGGTAACACTTTTGTGGGTTGGAGTGGAAGGCTACTTGACTCCCGTGGGATAGCGAGACAGGCGAGCCCCTGCACGGAGCGGTAGCGGAGGAAGCGGCTCGGCGCTCGCCCACAGGAAAGCAAGTAGCCTGCAACGGAAACCATTTTCACCTTTCACAAAAATTCTATTGATGGTTTTGTTTTTCAACAATATGAAATGAGAGTCCATGTAATTATGGACTCTCTTTTTAGAATGGAGAAATTTTATAAACCTTCCGTGGACGTCCGCGTGTGTGGGGTTTTTCCTCTGCAACTACTTCAGCGAATCCTTTTTCCTCAAGGGTTGTTAATATTCGGCGTGCACTTCGAGCTGGTATTTGCATATATTTAGCTAGCTCATTAGCATTCAGCTCATCACTTGCTAATTTTTTCAATGATGACTTTAACTTATTTAATGTCATCACACTTAAGGAGGTTTCTTGACTTAAAGCCTCTAATTCTTCTGAGGTATAGGAATATGTAAGTTGTTCAGGCTTTCCAAGGGGTCCAGCGATTTTTTTATCATCAAAACAAACCATCCATGATCCCTTACCACAGTCCTTTGCATGCAATAAGGCATTTCCAGCGTTAATTTCTGCGTCATATACTGTTTGACCAATTCCAATTCCACAAGTCATGGCCTCTTGATCTAGTTGTGTGAAATCTTCTATATCAGGTATTTGGCTAAAATTCTTCGTGATGTCCTCCATTAAACCTCTCGTCGTGAAAATCACATAACGCCCAAATCTTGTAGATTTAATGGAACCATGAATGCTTTTTGTATATGTTAGCAAATGCTCCATAATCTTCAGTTCCATTCTAAACAACTCATCTGTAGAAAAATTATTTTTTGCGATTCCTGAAAAAGGATCAATTTCGATAATTTGCACAGCAATTTGCGTCGCCTTATAACGTAACATTTCATATGTTCGTAGCATATTCGTAATAACGGCTTCTACTGCCATTGAGGATGGGAACAGTCGATAGGTTGGAACACCTAGCTGTTGTAGCTCATGATGAATGGGATGACCTGTAATGGCCGCCTTTGTTTGGCCACTTTCCCAAAGCTTAAAATGGTAGTGTACAAGCTCATTTAAGGAGATCGTCTCAGATTCCACAAATTTAGGCTTCACTTCGATTCCTGCCTCCACCAAAGCTTGCTCCCATGCATCACTATTACCAGCATCATAGCTAATCTCATTCACTTCGATTTTGTGTTCATACAATACCCTTAACACCGTTTTATATAAGGAAGATCCTTTATACATAACATAAAAAATGGGTGTCTTTAGCTGATTCCAACTTTGCACAATATCATAGGTGATTGGCCCTGTACACAGCCACATATCCATTTCTTCTTGCAATAGAGGTGTCACTTTTTCATCTAAATCCGCTTCTGCGAGACATTCTATCGAGGTACATATAAACTCTGGCCAATTTTTCAAGACCGCTTCGACAAATTCAATTGAGTCTGAAGGGCCAAGAAGACCTAACCGTATTTTCAAGTACACCCCTCCTCTGTTCAATTAACATGATAATTTTATTATAGCAAAAGTATATAGAATTTTTCAGAAATCCATCTGTTTTTTACAATTACATACTTCATAGGTAAAAATAGATAAAAAGGGGTTTTACTTGTGAAATGGCAAGGTGCTGCCGCTATTTGTTTGAACAAAGACAATCAATTATTAATGGTTTTGCAAGGGAATAAGGATGAAGAAAAAACATGGGCTGTTCCATCAGGTGGTAAAGAGGCAACGGAAGATTTTAGGGCTTGCTGTATTCGAGAGGTTTATGAAGAAACAGGCTATATCGTAACGATTCTTAAAGAAATTCATCATAAGCAGAATGAAATTGTGGAGGTATATTACTTTGAAACTGTCCTGGCTGGCGGACAAATGCTAATTCAAGATCCTGACGAATTAATTTATGACATCGCATGGAAATCTAAGGACGAAGTTGCCCGATTACCATTAACCTTTCTAGAAGATCGAGTCTTTCTATTATCTTTATTTATTTGAATAAAAAAAGTCACGTCTCATCGACATGACCCCATCTTGTTAAATGTTCTAATCATTTTGCTGATAAATAATTAAAGCAGAATGGATGACTGTCTGTTCTCCAATAAAGAGCGTATTGTATTTGATATCAAGTATTAAAAAGCCTTTTAAATCTACTAAAGCCCGGTTAATATCAAGTTCAAATTGCACAATATCATTGTTTTGAATTGTCACAACTTGAGTTATTTGTGTCATTGCCCACACTCCTTTAATCTTATGATAGAGCAAAAAGAAGTTCATGTCACATAAAAAAGTTGGGGCAAAAAATAACCCCAACACTTTTTTAGTACATCTTTAAATACTCCTCACGCTCCCAATTATGGACACGTGTGCGATATTTATTCCATTCAATCTCTTTTGCAGCTGTAAATTTATCGTAAATATGGTCACCCAGTGCATCACGAACAATGGCATCCATCTCTAATTCGATTAGCGCAAATTCCAATGAGGATGGTAAACTGTCAATCCCATTCAACTCCCGCTCCGCTGCTGTCATTTTATAAATATTACGATCTACCGCAGCTGGTGGCGTTAAATCTTTACGTATGCCATCTAGTCCAGATGCTAGAATAACAGCCATTGCTAAATACGGGTTTGCTGCTGGGTCAACTGAACGCAATTCAATTCGTGTAGATAGTCCACGAGCTGCTGGAATACGAATTAGTGGTGAGCGGTTTTGAGCTGACCATGCTACATAGCAAGGTGCCTCATAGCCAGGTACTAATCGTTTATAGGAATTGACAAGTGGATTCGTGATAGCCGTAAAGCCATGTACATGCTTCATGATTCCTGCCATAAAGCTACGTGCGGTTGCACTTAATTGTAAGTCAGCATGTTCATCGTAGAAGGCATTTTTATCACCTTCAAATAACGATAAGTTAAAATGCATTCCTGACCCATTGACCCCAAATAGTGGCTTTGGCATAAATGTTGCGTGGAGGCCATGCTGTGCAGCAATGGTTTTTACGACTAGTTTAAATGTTTGAATATTATCACATGCCTCAATGGCACTGGCATACTTAAAGTCAATTTCATGCTGGCCAGGTGCTACTTCATGATGAGAAGCTTCAATTTCAAAGCCCATTCCCTCTAACTCTAAAACGATGTCACGACGACAGTTCTCCCCCAAATCAGTTGGCGCTAAATCAAAATAGCCCCCACTATCATTTAATTCCAGTGTTGGGTGTCCCTTTTCGTCCAGCTTGAACAGGAAAAACTCAGGCTCTGGTCCTAAATTAAACGAAGTAAAGCCTAGCTCCTCCATTTCCTTTAATACACGTTTTAAATTGGAGCGTGGGTCTCCTTCAAACGGTGTACCATCTGGTCTCGCAATATCACAAATAAAGCGAGCTACTTTCCCTTTTTCAGCAGTCCAAGGAAAAATTACGAAGGTATCGATATCGGGCTTTAAATACATATCTGATTCTTCAATACGCACAAAACCCTCGATTGAAGAGCCATCAAACATGACTTTATTATCTAACGCTTTCTCTAATTGACTGACAGGCACTTCCACATTTTTAATTGTTCCTAATATATCTGTAAATTGTAGGCGAATAAATTTCACATTTTCTTCCTTCACTCGGCGTACAATATCTTCTTTTGTATAATGTTTCATTCTTCACCACTCCAATGTAATTTTAGTTAACATGTTATTTATTACTGTTCTTAAAATACATTAAAAATGGAGAATACGCAATATGTATGTAAGGTTTTATAACATGCATATTATCGAATATATTAATCCCTTTTTTAGATTAATTTTTTTATCACATTTCCTTCTAAAATAGCGTTCTTTCATCTTAAATAAAGGACAAAATTACTACTTTCTACAAAAGGTCTTTAGTCTTACAAAAATCCTTTGTCTGTCTAATGATTGGACAGTTTATTTGCATGATTAGGAGCGAAGCGTTTTCTACATCTTCATGCAGCAAATGCATATAACACAAGAACATTGCTAAAAACATAACCTTAGAACACTCTTCATGAGCTTGGATGTCAAAAACCCCATTGATTAAGTTTTACTTTATATCACAAAAGCCTTGTATAATGCCATATTTATTGGTAAATTTATAGCAAATTAGAATTTTAATTTATTCATATTATAAGTAAATACGGAGTATATATTATGGTTAGAAATCATTATGTTGGCTTCCAGGAAATATTTAGTTATAGATACATAAGGCGGTGAATTGAGTAGGCATGTCAGTATTAATTATTGGCAGCGTAAGTAATGATGTGCTGCGTCTGCAAAAATATTTTCATCGTATCGGCATCCCAAATATTCATTGCTTTTCAACAACGGAAGTAGCAATGAATTATTTAGTAGATTCATCTTTGAAAGATGAGCTAGAATTAATCGTACTCGACACTAAAATGACACTCAGAAATTGCGAGGAAATTTGTCAGCACATTCATGTACTTAAAAATTGGATAGAAGTCCCTATCCTTCTATCTACTACCTACGAAAAAACCATAACAATCGATAGGGTATTTGAAGCTGGTATTTTCGACTTTATTTTAAAACCTTTTGATTTCACTCAATTTAAGACTCGCATTCAAGTAGCCTTAAAATATCAGAGGGAAGCCACGCTTCGAAAGCAGCAGGAAAGTATGATTCAAAAAGATTTGTTTGTTGCAAAAAAATTCCAAAAGAATGCACTATCTCCCCCATTAAATCTTGAGCATATACAGGTTGATGGTCTTTATGTAACATCCAATACACTAGGAGGTGACATGTACTGCTGGTTTAAAATTAATGAACATTTAACCGCCATTCTTCTGTATGATGCAATGGGGCATGGTATCGCTGCATCACTCGTTACTATGTCCATTAGATCCTTATTAAAAGGAATGATTACGAAGTTAATTGATCCAGTAGCAGTAATTCAAGAACTTAACCGCCAAATATACGAGCTATTTTCTGATGATATGGACCGTTTTTTAATGACGGCAATCTACATACTTCTAGATACAAAAAACGGAACTTTGCACTATGTGAATGCGGCTCATCCTTCTGGTTTTTTATTTGGAAAATATGGAGAAACAGTCTTCCTCCCAGCGAATACACCTATCCTCGGACTATTCCCTACTATTCAAATAAATAAAAAAACAATACCTTTATCAGGCTGGCACCGCATCATTCTTTATACGGATGGATTATTAACATTAAACGAGCAAAATTCAATTGATATGGACTTTTTCTACAGTTATGCTTCACAGGAAAATAGCTATGCACTACAAAAGTTTTCTCAAAAATACTATTTATTTGATAATGATTACAGTGATGACATCACAGTCGTTTCAATAACAATTACATTAAAGGGTAGGTGATTGAAGATGGAATTCACACTCAATGTAAATCCTGATACACAAGCTATAGCCTTTATTGATCAAGTAATGGAGAATTATACAGAGTTATATAATCTACCTTATAAACGAGAATTACGATTTGTTGTACATGAATTAGTCATCAATGCCGTAGAGGCTATGGGGAAAATTGACACACCCTCTCAAAAGGAGATCCAAATACATGTAACGCAATCATACGAAGAAATAAAGATAACAGTCACTGATGAAGCAAAAGGTATTGCCGAATATGACTGGGACAAAGTTCTCCAATTCGATTTAGACGAACTTGATTATTCTGATCGTGGACGCGGTTTATTTTTTGTCAAAAATATGGTCGACCACATTTGGTTTGAAAATATTTCAGAAACAAAATTTTTAGTTGGTATTTCAAAAAAGATTCATATATAAAGTAAACGTAAAATTGGGGGCGTGTTTTAATGAAGTTATCTATACGAAAAAAAATGAATCTGCTTATATTTGGTTGTATTATCTTACTTACTTCCCTTTTAGCAGGAGTCAATTTTTTTGTTGCCAAGAACAATCTATTAGAAAGTGCTGATACAAAGCTTCTATCAGATATACAGGTAAGCTATGAATATTTAGACGCTAAATATCCTGGAGAATGGTCCATTAAAAACAACCAACTCTATAAGGGCGATATCAATATGGTAGAAAATTTTGAGGCAGCTGATAAAGTTGGAGAACTCACAAACGGGAATGCTGTATCCATCTTTCAAAACGATACTCGTATAAGTACCAATATAGTGGATAACGGTGAACGCGCTTTAAATACAAAGGTTTCTGACGAGGTTGCTACTGTTGTGCTAGGAGAAAAAAAGCGCTTTATCGGTTCTGCCAATGTCTTAGGAAGTTTACATCAAGCAGCCTATGATCCTATAGTAAATAGCCAAGGGGAGGTTATCGGCGTATGGGCAACCGCTGTCCCTACCGCTCCTTATATAAGCATTGCCACAAAATCAGCACTGGAGAATGTAGCCATTTCCTTAGTGATTGCCATTGTGATGATTGGAGGAATTAGTTGGTTCTTACAAAAACAAATTGTTAATCCGATTAATATTCTGAGTACAAATGCCAAGGAGCTAGCAGAACTAAACTTAAATGTTAAACTGTTAAACCCGAAAGGCAAAGATGAAATCGCTGAATTAGCACGCGCATTTAGTAGTATGAAAAATCATTTAACAGAGACGATAACGATTGTGGCTGGTAGTGCACATCAAATCGCAAAGTCATCACACACTTTAGCAGAATCATCCCATCAAACAAGTGAAGCATCTAACCAAATCGCATTGACAATGAATGAAATTGCTGTTGGTACTACGACTCAATCCGACCAGGCTGAACGAATCGTTTCCATGATGCAAAAAACGATCGAGGAAGTATCAAAGAGCTTACAAAAGGCCGAAATCACTCTAAATAGCGCTATTGAATCAACTCATATCGCACGCAAAGGAGAAGAAGCCATCAATGAAGCGATTATGCATTTAGGTGATGTGACGAAAACTGTGTCTTATGCAACTGATTCTATCCAGAAGTTAGGCAAGCGCTCTGAAGAAATTGGTGGTATTATTACCGTTATCACAGGCATTGCTGAGCAAACGAATCTGTTAGCACTCAATGCAGCCATCGAGGCAGCACGAGCAGGCGATCAAGGAAAAGGCTTTGCTGTCGTTGCATCAGAGGTTCGTCAGCTAGCAGAACAGTCAAGTTTAGCAGCAGGACAAATTACAAATCTCATTAATGATATCCAAGCTGAAACTTCTGTGACGGTAAGGACGATGGAAAGCAATCTATTGGCGGTCGAGGAGCAAGTAACAATCATTAATAAAGGTGGAAGTGCCTTAAAAGAAATCGTGGAGAAAGTTGTCGAAACAGAAGAAGGTGTCGAACAAATGAAGGTTGCATTTACACATGTTAACGACAACTCCTTAGGTGTGCAACAAGCTATCCAAGATATTTCACGTATTATCGAAGACGCTGCAGCAGCTACAGAGGAGATTGCCGCGACTTCTGAAGAGCAATATGCGACAGTTGCAGAAATTACACAAAGTTCGGATGAGCTATCATCAATTGCTGATAATTTACAAAATGAAGTTAATAAATTTAAGTTTGAATAAATCCCCAAACAAGTAAAGAAAAATGGAGGCGCTATAGGATGAATCAGAAGAACATTGCAATGAATATTGACACAAAGGCTGATTATATTGTGATTGCGTTTACTGGCGATTTAGAATACGGGATAATTGAAGATATAAAGTCAGAGCTGCAAACACTTAGCTTGGACACAAAACACGGATACATTATCGATATGCAAAAGGTTACAAATATCGATAGCACCGGATTCGGTATGATCGTTAATTTCGCTAAGAAGGTGTCTGTAAAAGATAAAAAAATTGCCATTATTGTCGTCGATGATTTCATTCGCAACTTATTCGCTATTTCACAGGTTGATAAAGTATTCCCTATTGCCAAAAGCGAAGAACAAGCAAAGAAGATTATTAAAGAAGATTGGCTAGGAGAGCTATCACTTAACGAATATTAATCCTTGTCATACTAATAAAAAGGTGTATTCCTGTTAGATGGAATACACCTTTCTTAGTGTTGAAAAACAAAACAGTCAATTGAAAGGTAGAAATGGATTTCCGTTGCAGGCTACTTGCTTTCCTGTGGGTGAGCGCCGAATCGCTTCCTCCGCTACCGCTCCGTGCAGGGCTTCGCCTGTCTCGCTATCCCACGGGAGTCAAGTAGCCTTCCACTCCAATCCACTGACTTTTTAGCAAAGGTTTTCAAATAAAGTGAAGGTCTTCACTACTCTTTATGGAGGGGTGTTGTCACGCATCACTTCTCCACATTGAAAATAAGAGTTTATCCCCTCTAAGAATAAAGATATTGGGCTATTTGATTGCTATGCTAGTATG
>NZ_JBHERJ010000052.1:0-47520 GCF_043359455.1 Lysinibacillus sp. PWR01
CTTCATAAAGAGTAGTGAACACCTTCCCTTTATTTGAAAACCTTTGCTAAAAAGTTAGTGGGTTGAAGTGGAAGGCTACTTGACTCCCGTAGGATAGCGAGACAGGCGAAGCCCTGCACGGAGCGGTAGCGGAGGAAGCGATTCGGCGCTCGCCAACAGGAAAGCAAGTAGCCTGCAACGGAAATCCATTTCTATCTTTCAATTGACTGTTTTGTTTTTCAACACTAAGCCGTATAAACGCTTTATAAAAGCGCTTATACGGTTTTTTAACGTGGGTAGTAAATAGACATACTAAGCCGTGTTACTGTAGTTCCTGGATTGCTATATGTGTGTGGACGGTCTGCCTTAAATCGGATGGCATCCCCACTTGTCAATCGATAATCCTGATCCTGTATACGAATGAGTAATTCACCCTCGAAAACGGTTAGATATTCCTCCGTTCCTTCTCGATGTGCCTCAGCATCTAACGTCCCATTTTGTTTGATTTCGATTGTATAAATTTCAAAGCGACTATCCTTTTGGAATGGAAAATGAGGGTAAACAATATATCGGCCATGATCCTCCTTCAATACTTGAATATCTTTACCGCGAATAACCTCCGTCTCAGGTTGAGGATGATGAATAAGCTCTGTAAAGGAAACCTTTAATCCATTTGCAATTTTCCAAATCGTTGTCAAAGTTGGACTGGATTCTCCCCTTTCAATTTGACCAATCATCGTTTTACTCACGCCACTAAGCTGCGAAACCTTCTCTAAGCTTAACTTTTCCCTTTCTCGAATTGCCTTTAAATTTCTTGCAAAGACTAGATGAATTTCTTCCATCCAAAAGCCCTCCTTATATGTACAATATAGCGTACATTTCGTATAATAAAATGACCGACGTTATACTGTCTATTTCGGACATTATATCATACAACTTGAAAGAGGTGATTAATTTGCCTGTATTTTCCTTTTTACTATTTATCATCATTACAAGTTTTACACCTGGCCCTAATAATTTTATGGCGATGGTTTTTGCTAAACAATATGGCTTATCGAAAACGATTCCATTCTGTTTAGGCGTAGGGATTGGTTTTTTCATCATTATTGGTCTAAGTAGCTTTTTTAACACGGTCATGTTAAACATCTTGCCTGCCATTAAATTACCCTTAACCATATTTGGTGTAGGCTATATGCTGTACCTGGCTTATAAAATTTTAACAAGCAAAGAATTAGAGGATCACGACAACGAAGAAGAAAAACGAAACCTATTTTTTGTAGGCGCGTTCGTTCAATTTATTAACCCAAAAGGTATTTTATTTGGTCTTACTGTTGTCGCAACTTACATCCTACCCTACTACTCATCCTACATAAGCTATCTCCTTTTCTCTTTATTTTTAGCTCTAGTAGGTGTAATCAGTACATTTAGTTGGGCGTTATGTGGCTCCGTTTTTCAAAAGGTTCTACAGCAATATCGACAACCGTTTAACATCATCATGGCACTTTTATTACTGTACAGTGCTGTTTCGATTGTTGTGCATTAAAAAAACAGCCCTCTGTCGATAGAGGGCTGTTTCTTCAGCAACTTATTTTGTATACGTTAAAACGGCATTTTTCTTGAATTTTGCTAAAGCTTCTGTTGCCTCATTTTTGTTCGTATACTCAAAAATTCGAACATCCTTCTTATCAAAAACTGTAATAACCCACATATGAAAAGCTCCCTTCATTCATTATTTTTGTAATATAACAACCACCAAAATTTATGCTACGTCTCGTCAACTGTTTTATAACAATTCCTTACTTGATACTTATTTTACGCTGATTTTTTCAAAAAGAAAGCTTTATGTGAAGGTCTTCACAAACTGTTCAATTTCAAAACGCTTTCATTGAACAATTTGTGAAAACCTTGATTTTATAGGTATATAAACAGCCAGTGATGTCAGGTCTATCCGTTACTTTTTAATTTTTATCCACTATTTTTCACTGCCTAACCACCACTTTTTGATTTCTATCCGCCTAAAGCAAAAAACCGTACAAAAGTACGGTTTTGCTGTAGTAGTAGATTTTTATTTCATAAGCTTAACATAATACTTCTTCTTGCTTTTGCGTTAATTCAATCTCGAAACCTAAATCCTCCAACATGCGATAGTCACTATTCGCTTCTTGTCCTGCTGTTGTTAAATAATCGCCTACAAAAATACTATTAGCAGCATAGAGACCAAGTGGCTGAAGCGAGCCTAAATTGATTTCACGACCACCCGAAATACGGATTTCCTTTGTAGGATTGAGGTAGCGGAATAACGCTAAAACCTTTAAACAATAGCGTGGGTTTAAGTCCTTTGTTCCTTCTAGCTTTGTCCCATCAATTGCATTTAAAAAGTTTACAGGAATAGAATCCGCGTCTAATTGATGGAGGGCGCGCGCTATATTGACCACATCCTCCTTCGTTTCTTTCATCCCAATAATGGCACCAGAGCAAGGTGAAATTCCATGCTTTTTCACGATCTCCACCGTATTGACACGATCCTCATATGTATGTGAGGTCGTGATGAAGGAATGATGACGTTCAGATGTATTTAAATTATGATTGTAGCGATCCACCCCCGCTTCCTTTAATTGCTGTGCCTGTTCTTCTTTTAATAAGCCAAGACAGGCACAAACCTTCAAGCCATATTTTTCTTTAATTTCAGTAACTGCCTCACTCACGACATTGACATCCTTACGTGTTGGACCACGACCACTGGCTACAATACAATACGTCCCAATCTTATTGTCAAACGCTCGTTTGGCACCTGCTAAAATTTCCTCTTTTGTAATAAAGGGATATTTTTCAATAGGAGCCGTTGATTTAGAGGATTGGGAGCAATAGCCACAATCCTCCGGGCAATAACCGCTTTTGGCGTTCATAATCATATTCAATTTTACTTTTTTCCCATAATAATGCCGACGAATCGTAAAAGCACCATCCATAAGCTGTAATAGCTCATCATCCTCGCTATTTAATATGGAAAGTGCCTCTTCATTGCTAATGATTTTGCCAGCAATTACTTCTTGAGCTAGTTGGTAATAATTCATATTACATTCTCCCCCTCTACGCGTGAAAATTTCACATTTCTTGCCGACTGAAATACTTTATACAATCGCTCAGCTAATAATGCTGATGTGATAGCTAAGCAAAAATCAGCGACAATACTACTTAAAAAGCCGACAACCAAAACATGTGACCAGCTTGACTTCATATCTAACCAGAAATTCAATGCTACATATAAATAAGGAACGGCCACAGCATAAATAATGACCAGCCCTATAATCGTTACCGCAATAAAATGCTTTTTCGTTGGTGTCTCTATCCTTTCAATGATGAATCCAATTACATAGGCTGCTATGGCAAAGCCAATCAGATAACCAAATGTTGGCTGTAAGACATACGTGATACCACCACCCTGTGTAAAAACGGGCAACCCTATTAAGCCCACACCGATATAGACAAGTTGACTATAAAAACCATTCCGACTACCCAACAAACATCCTGCTAAAAATACAAAAACAATTTGTAATGTAAAAGGTACGACAGGCAATGGGATTTTAATAAACGCTCCGATCGCTGTTAGAGCAGCAAACATGGCGATCATGACAAGTGCTAATGTCTGATGACGCTTAACCAACCTGAGCCCCCCTGTCCTGGAAAAATTGTTCGATTGTCTCTTTCGTTGTATGAATCATAAATGACATTTCCTCTTCAGAAATAATATAAGGTGGCATAAAATACAAAACATTGCCGAGCGGTCTGATTAGTAAGCCTTTTGTTAAAGCCCGTTGATAAATTTGATAACCGATACGTTCCTCACTAGCGAACGCTTCCTTTGTCCATTGATTCGCTACAAGTTCAATCGCTCCCACTAAACCAACTTGCCGGTATTCACCCACATAAGGCATATTACGAAAAGCTTCCATGGCTAACGCTCGCATGCGTTGTCCCTTGTGCTGAATCATCTCCATCACTTGTTCCTCTTCAAACATCGTTAACACTTCAAGTGCCACACGACAGGCTAATGTATTGCCTGAATAGCTATGCGAATGTAAAAAAGCCTTCATTGTTCCGTAATCATCATAAAAAGCTTGATAGATTTGCTCTGTTGTTAAGACAACAGATAATGGTAAATAACCGCCTGTTAGCCCCTTGGATAAGCACATAAAATCTGGTGTGATGTCCGCTTGTTCACAGGCAAACAATGTACCGGTCCGACCAAAACCTACAGCAATTTCATCTGCAATGAAGTGCACATCATAGTGTGAGCACAATGCTCGTAAGCGCTGTAAATAGACAGGTGGATACATTTTCATACCTGCAGCAGCCTGAATTAATGGTTCGATAATACCTGCTGTAATTTCCTCATGATGAGCTTGCAGCTGTTCCTCGATAAATTGACTACATGGCGCATTACAGCTTGCTGGGTCTTCCTGAAATGGGCAGCGGAAGCAATCTGGCCCTTTGGCACGAACCGTATCTAATAACAGAGGCTGGTATACTTCATTGTAAAGGTCTACCCCTCCTACCGATAAAGCACCAATGGTTTCTCCATGATAGGCATCTGTCAGAGCGAGGAAGCGCTTTTTCGCTGGTTTCCCTGTCTGCATATGGTATTGAAAGCTCATTTTCAACGCGACTTCAATGGCAGATGAGCCATTATCGGCAAAAAAGACTTTATGTAATCCCTTGGGTGCTAGCGCTGTTAATTTTTCAGCTAACTGTATGGCTGGTTCATGTGTAAAATTAGCAAAGATCGTATGCTCTAATGTAAATGCTTGCTCACTTAAAGCTTGGCTAATGCGCGGATTGGCATGGCCAAATAAATTAACCCACCAAGATGATACAGCATCCAAATAACGCTGATTATGCTCATCATAAAGCCATACGCCCTGCCCCTTTTTTATGACGATTGGTGGAAATGCTTCATAATCCTTCATTTGCGAGCATGGATGCCAAACATGACGTAAATCTCTTACCTGTAAATCAGTTAATGCTTGTTTCATAGTTAAAAAGCCTTTCAAACAGTGTGGTATGTGTCATGGCATAATCCATTAGCTGTGACAGATCCTGTAGCTGTGGAATAATCGCATAGGGCACAGGATGGTACTGTAAAATTGTTTTTATATTGTCTTGTTCCATGCTGCTGCCCGTGTCTCCATTAAACACTATGCCAAGAATGTCGATTTGACGAGAGCGCAAAGCCTCCATTGTTAACAATGTGTGATTGATCGTCCCAAGGGAAGTCCTTGTGACAAGCACTACTGGCAGCTTGCTACTGATGATGACATCAAGCAATGTCATACCATTTGGAGCAGTAAATGGAACAAAGAGTCCACCCGCTCCCTCACATATCACGACATCATAGGATGCTTGTAATAATTGAATACGCAATAATAGCTCTTTGACATCAATTTGCTGCCCCTCCAGTTGCGCAGCAAAATGTGGTGATGCAGCTTCTCTAAATGAATAGCTATTGAGGTGCTCTTGTTGAAGCTTTTGTAAGGAATACTTTTCATACATGGCTGTATCGTGATAATAGCCACAACCATTTTCGTATAGCTCTCCTGTTTGCACAGGCTTGTATGGTGAAACTTTCAAACCTTGTTTTTGTAAATGACACATCAACATTGTGGTGACAATTGTTTTCCCAACATCCGTATCTGTACCGACAACCCAAAAATGTTGCATTGTTAACCTCCCCCTTTTTAAGTTAACCATTAACACTATTTAAGTTAACACATATATTTTTGTTTTGTAAATGCTATTTCTATATTTTTCTGAATACACTATTTTTCTTAATAAAAACAGCAAATTATGTATTAAAATAAGAAAACACTAAACTCCCACCATTTATGGCAAGAATCTAGCGTTACTTAATAGTCATTCTATTAATCTTTCAAAAATGATTTCATAGTCTGTTGGTTTTCCATGTCCATTATAGGCAATCGGCAATACTTGCACTAAACGCCAACCTTGCTTAGCGTATTCTTCGATTGTTTGCTGATGTGTAGCTTCCTGAAAAAAGCTACCTAAATGTGTTTGTACAAATTTATATTCATACATTGACTCACCCCCTTGTAAATCTTTACGTAACTACTTAGGCAAGGTTTCAATAATTAGTCAGTTCTCCCTATCGATTATTATGAAGATTTTAAAGGATTTTAATCTTCACTCGTAGTATTAAACTACATGGGGGTGGTAGTATGTTTGGCATTTTTAAAGAACCAGAAAAGATCATCGATACATATGAACAAGTACATTCAATTTTAAAAGCATTACTTACCTATGAACTAAGAGAATTACCGCATCGTTATGAATTTTGGTATCGTGTGGCCATTCTTCAGGAGGAGTTTCGCACATTACAAGCAGAGCATCGAGCAAAAATTTCCATGACTTCTGCGGTGGGACGTTTTCATCAAATACAATATGAAACGATGACACAAAAATTAGCAAAGTTTGAGCGCCTCTCCGATATTTATAAACTGTTTTGTATTGAAGGAGAACGAGAGGTATTAAACCATCGGCTCTCTTTTCATCAAGAAGATATTGCTGCTATCTATGATCATATTCAGCATAAAGAGCTTTATACTTACAGTGATACTGTTCAACAGCAATTTTGGGCGGCCATACGTGATGATCTACTCAATGCTATCGCACACCTCGATTAATTTCTTGGAGACTTCATTTTCTAGTGGGAAATTGAAGTCTTTGTTCATTTATAGCAAACCCACATGATTACTTTGACCTACGGATGATTGCAGATTTTAAAATCGCGCAAGTCCTAAGCCTTCTCTTTCCCATCCTAGACAAAAGTTGGTATATTTAAAAGAGGAAGGTGATTGATAGATATGTCGAACGAGAAAATTTTAATAGTGGAAGATGATATAGATATTATGGAGGTTTTATCGCTTACGCTAGCTAATGCTAACTATAGCGTAGTAAAGGCATCCACTTTATCCAGTGGCTGGCATCTCGCTGTCACGCAACAACCTGATTTAATCTTGTTAGATGTTAATTTACCAGATGGTACAGGCTTCGAGTTAGCCAAAAAAATCCGTGATGTGTCGGATGCCATTATCATTTTTGTGACCGTCAATCATCTAATCGAACAGAAGCTTGAGGGCTTTGAGGTTGGTGCAGATGATTATATGACAAAGCCATTTATTCCAAAAGAATTATTGGCCCGTATCCAAGCAAATTTAAAAAGAAGAAACCCATCAAAGAAAAGTAATATTGTACATATTGATAATTTGTCCATCCATTTAGATGAGAAAAATGTTTATAAGGATGGTCAGCTTGTAAATTTATTTACGAAGGAGAAGCTGCTCCTCTTTTTTCTAATTGAGCATGCAAATCAAGTGATTAGTGTCGATCAACTCATTGATCATGTTTGGGGCTATGATGGTGTCACTGATTTGAAAACCGTATCTGTCCATATAAGTACTCTTCGTCGTAAAATTGAAGATATCCCCTCAAAACCGAAATGGATTCAAACAGTGAGAGGTTTTGGCTACCAATTCGTCTATAAAAAAGAGAGTGGTGAGTAGGAAGAAAACGCTCACCACCCCTTGTTAATTTTTCACCAATACCTTAACTAGTGGTAATGTAAAGCTAAATATGCTTCCTTCATTTTCAAGACTTTCAACAAAAATCTCGCCATTATGCTGGTGAACAATTTGTTTACAGATAGCTAAGCCAATGCCGTGTGAATGTGCTTCATGGATGTTAGTTGCTCGATAATAGCTATCAAAAATAAAGGGAAGATCACTCTCAGCAATACCAATGCCACTATCTGCTATCGAACAAATCAAATGCTTGTCCTCTACATGTATGGACAATTGAATACCACCACATGATGTATATTTCATTGCATTGGTCATGATATTTTCAATCACTTGATTGATTCGCGTTTTATCAATCAGTAGCTGAGCTTCTTCCTGACCATAAAAGTGCGCACTGTAGGTTAATCCTGATTGTTTCACTTCATCCTCATAACGGGATGCCATTTGCAGAAATAATTCCTTCGCCTGTACCTCTGTAAAAGAAAATTCTGCCCTACCAGCTTCTAGATTCGCTAAATCAAACAAATCTTGTATTAAGCTATTTAATGCTAGTAGCCGTTCTTTACTTCTTATTAAATATTTCTCTCTGGCCACTGCATCTACGATCACACCCTCTAGCATTAATTCTATATACCCTAATGTCGAGGTTAACGGGGAGCGTAGTTCATGGGAAATACTATGCAAGAGTTTTTTACGTTCCAGTTCATTTTTTTCTAAACGTTCATTCATTTTTGTCAAATGCCGATTCGTCTCATCTAACTCCTTAGTACGCAACTGAACACGTTTTTCTAAATCTCCATATATTTGCGCATTTTCAAAGGAAACGGCAATTTGAGCAGCGATCACTTTCAATAACTGAACATGAGATGGATGGAAGGCATTCGTCATTAGTGTATGTTCAAAATACAATATCGAAATAATTTCATTTTGATGGATAATCGGTAGACAAAGAATAGACTTAGCCGTTGAATAGGAAAAATGAGGATGCTGCGTTTTTTGTGCATTGTCGATAATCACATGCTCTTTACTATTAAGAACATAGCGTATAATCGATTGCATATTAGCATTAAAATTCTCCATTCTTTGTTGATCATACATAGTAAATGTTTTTTCCGCAGCTTCCGCCTTTGCTAACACCAATAATTGCTGCTGCTGTTTATGAATAAAATAGCCACTATCTGCTCCTACATGCTTTAACAGAGAAAACAATATTTTATGCAGTAAATCTTCCATACGAATGGCTGTTGCAAAAGATTGCGTCGTCTCAAAAACCGTCATCATATCAAACGTGAGTGATTCTCTACTCTGACTTTCCAGTTGACGATGCACTTGATAATCTCTTGCCCATCTTCTAGCAACTGTTTCGGCTCCCCATGTTTCAATATTTTGAATACCACTTAGTATATAATGTCTTGCCGTTTTCTCTTGCTGTTTTCTGAGATAATAATTTGCCGCTCGCTCATATGCTAGTGCTGTATCCTGGACAAAACCGTTCATTCTTGCTAATTGTATTGCTCGGTCATAATAGAGCTCAGCGTCTTTGTCGTTGTTGTTGAAACGGCAATTCTCCGCCATTAATAAAGCATGGAGGTGCTCATAATTCTCTGAAGAATACATCGCCCATTTCTTAAATTTCTTTAGGCTTTGACGTATGTCAGCTAAAAACAACCTCTGCTCTTGTACCTGACAATTTTGGCGATGCAGAAAATGAAATTGCCACATGGCACGATAAAAATAATAAACTGTGGTGATTGGTAATGTATAGGTTTCCTTACTTAGCTCCTTTAATTCTGTCAGAATCGCTTTCCCTTGCTCTTCATCCCCTAATAAAAATGACATTTGTAAACGTACTGAATAATGCATCATTTTAATAGCAGGCTGATTCTGTATTGTGATGGGATAAGCCCATTGTACAGGATGGTGTGGCGAGCGGAGGATATTCACCCATCTCCCCATTTCGGCTAAAAAGTCAATCGATAAGGTACTTGCATGAACTGAAAATTCCTCTTGTTGTCGTCTAATTTCCTGCTGTAAATCCTCTAGGGAAACACCTTGAATAAGTCGTATCGCGACTATAAAGCAGGATGCTGAGGATACTAAATGATATAAGCCGAGCTCTTGGCTTTTTGCTTGAGCTTCGTTGATGTATTGAATACTGGCTTCATAGGGCTCTGTCCAATGACTGATAAACACACCATACACATAATAGGTATGTCCCTTGATATACATACTTTCTTGCGTATCTGCAACAATGATGGCAAGTTTTCCAAAGCGAGTGGCTTCTTTTATATTGGCAAAACCCGCATTTAAAAGCAGCGCATAGTTAATCAATACCATACCGCTTTTCGATGTAGCACCATACTTCAACTGTAGACGCAGCCCTTTCATCAAAAGAATGCCTGTCAAGTTAGGATTTAATAGGAAAGCACTTGCCGTCATATTAACAATTAAATGAATCAGAATATCAATTTCTTTACTATTCGTTGGGGGATGTTGCAATAAATCTTGGTCAGACATATGTCGCAATGCAAATTTCAACAATAGATACTCTTTTAGAAGCTGTGACTTTTTCGGATATGCGGAAATTTTCACATTTGCAACTTGTAAACCTACCAAGCCTGCTTCTAGGCCGATAGTTGGATTATCAGACTCGATGTATAATACCGTTTTTAAATTGTTAATCATTAGCTTTTCTAACACAGTCTCCGAATGCTGCAAAGCTTCTGTTAAATGCGTTTCCGATTGTTCATAGTGGCCAGTTATATATTCACATTCACCTAAATTAGCATATAATTTAACGGACTGTTCTCTCCTAGTCCCCCAATGATCAGGCGTCAATAGTTCTTTACTGGTTGTAAAAAATTTTAGCGCATTATCAAATAGCCCTATTCTTTTAGCCTCAATACCAAGTTGATAATTCCATATAGCCAACTTTTGCTTTTCTTCCCCAGTCAATAAGTGTCGACTGTAATTGAAATGCATGACGATTTCGCTTAAGCGATCATGATCTGCAACCATTTGAGAGCCCTCTGTTAAAAGCTGGCCAATTTGATAATGGAATTTTGCACGCAATTGACCTGGTAAATCGTGGTAAGCTACTTGTTGAATACGATCGTGGACAAATTGGAATTTCGTCGAAAATGTATGTAAAATCCCTTCATGCTCTAACGTACTCGCCCATTTATAATGGGCATCTAACGGAATAATAAAGCCATTTTCGACAAGTGTTTCCAGGTGTTTTAATAATGCTTGGGCTGATAAGGACACAAGCTTTAAGACATCTGTAAATTCAAAGCGCTGACCGAAACATGCTACAATTCGTAAAATCTCATGGGCTTCTGTTGTTAAATTAGCCATTCTTGTTTCAATAAAGGCAAGTAGCTCGTTATTTAAGCGGGATAAATTAAATTTCTTACGATTAAACTCCCATTCTTTTGTTGTTGCACTAAAATAAATCGTGTTATCTTGCTGGAGTGAACGAAACGCTTCTTTCACAAATAGCGGATTCCCTTTGGTCAAATTAAATAATTGCTTGGCAATGACCTGTATGGTATGAGGCTTTGCATTGAAAGACGCCTCCAACCATTGTTGAACATATTGTTCCTGAAGCAAGGATAAATGGATTTGATGACCGTTAAAAAAATTAGTGGTTCTTTGCTGATTTTCCTCGTCTGTACTGTCCTCATTCACTCGAAATGTACCAATCATCATAAAGTATCCTGCTCGGTGTTGCTCAAAAATTTGAGTCATAATGTCAATCGTACTTTGATTGGCCCAATGCAAATCATCTACAAACCATATAACAGGTTTCTTTTGCATAGCAAATGTTAATAAAATTTTTTGAATCGATATAAACGTATAGGAATGGAGCTGTTTTGTATTTTGGCGAACTTCTTTTTGGAAGCGTACTTCCTCCCTCACAAACCATTTGAGTTCAGGTAATAGATGGATAAGTTCATCTGTCACAACTAATTTAACCTCTTGAAATAATTTTTTCCATAAATGGACAGACTTTTCACCTTCCATATAAATATATTTCAATAAACTCCTTAAAGGATGGATTACAATGGTATAGTCATTTTCTAATTGCAACTGCTCATACTTAGTTGTAATAAAATAGCCCTTTGCAGCCGCAATTTCACCCTTTAGTTCTTGAACTAACTTAGATTTTCCATATCCTGCTTGTCCTGAAATAGTAACCATCTTTTTGTCACCTTTTGCAACCTGACGAAAAATAGAAGAAAGTTCTGCGAATTGCGATTCTCTCCCATAAAGCTTTGTAGACAGTCCCATATTCAGATGCAAATCCTGTTCACCAAGCAGGAAATCTTCAAGTGGTTCGTTTACTAAAAGTTTCTGTTGGATATATAGCAAATCCTCTCTCAAACCAATGGCACTTTGATAACGGTCGGCTGGATTTTTAGCCAATAACTTTTCAATAATTTCCCAAATCAAAGTATGATAACGACTGTCTCTACTCACCAATGCTTCTGGTTTTTTGGTGATGATTTCATAAATCAAATCCACAGCATCCTTTGCTTGAAAAGGTAATTGACCACCCAATAGTTCGTAAAATATGATCCCCAGTGCATATAAATCAGTCCGATAGTCCACCTCTAAATGAAGTCTGCCCGTTTGCTCTGGTGCATAATAGGGAAGCTGCTCTAGTCGTTCATAGGGATTTTCAATCACAACTGGAGATTCTACATCATATTTTGTACTAAATTCAGAGCTTAGTAGCTTTATTTTTAAAGAATTAGGATTGATTAAGATTTGATTAGGATGTAGGTTTAGGTAGAGTAAATCACTTTGTTGCATTTTCATACAAATATTGACAAGGTCAATGGCAATCTGTAGAAATTGATGCAAAGAAATCAAGTTGTTACTGAATTGCTTTAAGGGGACTCCATTAAAGTTTTCATAGATGATCGCATATTGATCATCTATATAATCAATGGCAATCGGCTTTAATAGCCAAGGATTTTGCTCATTCGAAAACAAGGAAAACTCATATTGCAGTTTGGCTCTTGTCTCTGCTGAATTAGGATGAACACTTTTTACCAGTACCAGATTGTTAAATTTCTTCATATACATTCTCTGTAGATGCCAATCTTGACTAGACAGTAAAAGAATACAATCATTCACACACAATCTCTCCTCTTCTTTGCTAGTTGTTTATCATCTTTGTAACCGCTTTATATTTTTGCAATGTTTTCTTTAGATTCATTTGTTTAACTGATAATCCAGCGAAGCTAAAAACCAGGCTATCTAACTTCTTTGTTGTAATATGATAGAGTTCCAATTTTCGGTTTGTACCAATCAGTGGGTTATATTCCTCTTCAAATGAACAGATAGCAGACGCTTTACAATAGTCTGCAATTCTCAATAATTCCTCTTTACTTGTTGTAGTGTCTATTATAATAGGACAGATTTCCTTTACATAGAAAACACCTTCTAGTAACAGGAAAGGAATACTTGCTCGCAGATTTTGATCAACTAAAAAGATGGCAGAGGTCTTTGTTTTCGAACCTTTACGTAATTGAAGGATAGTCTTGTTTAATAATCCTCTTAACTTTACTCGTACATTTTCTAACATTACTTGTTCTTTAAGTACATCAAAAATTTGGTATACGGGAATATAAATTTTGGTGATGCATTCGGAAGTTGTATGGAGTTCAATTAGCTTATGATAATATTTCTCCATTAAATGTGCTTCGCCTTTTATTAAATACTCAGAAAATTTTCGGAACAATTGATCTGGTGTTTCCACATAATATGTAATAAGCTTCTCAATCTTAAGTTGAAAATTTACCGGCAAATCAAAAATCGTATTCGTATCTAATCTCCTAACCGTAGGAAGAAGTGGGAACATATTATTAACATGCTCTACTAAAGCATGCGTTCCATCTGACAAAAGGACAATGGACCTTTCTGGATAAATACCAATAAAATCAACAAATTTAGCCAAAAGCTTTTCGTCTAATAAATGCTTTTCTTTATAGATTGTCGCCATTGCTTCGGCAGCACCTATTTCCTGTTTATAGGGACGATTCATCGTGACGGCCGAGTAGATATCAATCAGCTGTAATAGTAACACTTCCTTTGGAATCTCATTTTCTGCTAATCCTTCTGGATATCCCGAGCCATCGATTCGTTCATGATGTAACTTTGCCAAAAAGGCAATGGATTCAAGTCCAATTTCCTTTAATATATCATAGCCAAACTGTGTATGCTTCTGCATCGTAGCAAATTCTTCTACAGTTAGCTTCTCCTCTTTCGATAAAATTTCATAGGGAATATTTAATTTACCAATATCATGAAATAAAAAGCCTAATGCATAATGCTTTAAATGGGAAATACCTTCTTTTTTCGCAAATAAGGTAGCGAGTGTAAATACATCAATCGCATGCATAAAGGTATATTCATCATATTTTTTAAGTGTCAGTAGTAGCCTTCGATAGTTTAGATTCTGCATATACGTTTCAAATAAGTCACGCACAAATACGATATCATCCATATTTTTTAAAGCATGGCCATATCGTCTTTCTGTGCTCAACTCTGCGAGTGCTTGCAGGAATTTAGGCATTTCAATCCATTCACTACATACTAAAGGATTTTGTTGCTGTTGCTCTGTAATAGACTGTATTTGATTGATCCCTTCGTCTGTTGGCACTTCAATATATACATGTTGAACATTGCGGTTTTTTAATAATGTAAGAATACGTGCTGTTAATACACTTCCCTTTTTCATGAGCATACGATTTTCAACATATAAATCTTTCCCTAAAACAAAACCCTCCTGTAAATCATCAATTTTTGTTGGAACTACCTTCAAAATTAACACTCCTCCTATTTTAGTACAATAAAACTATAAAATTCGAAGGTTAAAATTAGGTTAAATAGTATTCATTACTTTTATAAATACGTGAGAAAATATTCATTTTCATATGAAGAACTATGACCTTTGTTAACTAATAAAAGTTGCACGTTATCTGAATTGGCTATTTATATTAAAATCTAATAAAAGAACTAAAAGTCCAACTATTTTCACCATGATAATGGTTATATATTTATGGAGAAAGGCTAGATACGGCAGTCCTAACGATCATCAAACAAAATTAATGTCTCTTTATGTAAATTCTTCTAGCCAATCAATAAAAAATAGCCAACGTTTTGATCATACTTTTTACAAAACATTGGCTATTTATATAGAGGACAATCATAAATGCTTTCAATGATGTTGGCTCATTGCCATTCCTTGTGCAAGCATTTGTCTAAATTCTTGGGCCTGATCTGCTTTAATGGCTATTTGACTATAGCGTTTCTTTATTCCTAACATAAACGTTACTTCCACAGGCTCTTTCATTTTCAAAATGAAATGTGGATAGGCCTCGCCAAAATCACGTGCTATAAAGTCTATCGTATCTTTTGATAACTTCCCCTCTAATTGCTCCCTGTCTTCAATGATTGCGGCAATATGATCAAAACGGATTTCAGTGCGTTTCATTAATCCAAGCGATAAGTACAATGTATCATTTGTTACGTAAACAGGATTTAGACGAATAGCCTGCATATCCGCAAGCAAGAAGATTACTGAATAAATATTAATAATAAGCAACACAATGGAAAGTACCATTGACTTTTCATGTAGCCACCAGTGAATACCAATCGTTTCAATAGCAATCCCATGAATAATCATAAGCTGAAAAGCGATATAGCTCGAATTTTTATGCAATGTTAAACCTTGACGTTCTTGTCTTCTCCAGCTCGCGAAACCATAATAAAGCACTAATAAATCCGCACAAATCATCTGAATAACAGGGTGCTTGGGTACATGTTTTTCTACAGCCTTTGAAAATGAAAAGAGATCTGGCAAAGAGCTTCCACGCACTTCCCCTAGGATTTTTGGCAGGTATCGTACAAGCGTTGCCACTAGAACAATTTCTAATAGAATAATAGACCCTTCAATCGCAAATCCAGCCCATGTTACTGCCACATAAGGCTGAAGATGTTCCATTGGGATGATAAAACGTGCAGCAATACAGCCAGCTGCAGCTAATAGAATGGCCTGCTTTAACGAAAATTTACCTTTATAAAGCATATATAACACGGGTATTACCAAAATAAAGTCAATCAATGACCCCATGACAACACCATTTGTTTCGATGGGTAAAATAGATGTGCCAAACCCAGTGTTATAGAGTGTATAATTACTCGCTAATACCACTAATAATAAGGCCAGCCATATATTTTGCTTACTTTTTAAGACCATCATTCTCTACGCCCCCTCTCAACTATTAATTTTACTTTATGCCAAATGGTTTATCTTGTATATCATTTGAGTATAAAAGATTATCCTTTTTCTATTCACGTTCAATTATTTTTCACACTTAAAAACTTCTTACGATAAACATGTGGTGGGTAGCCAGTGTATTCTTTAAACTTTTCAATATAATAACTGACCGTACTAAAGCCTGTATCCACCGCTATTTCTGTTATAGATAGCTCATCGCCTCTCAATAATTCTATACTTTTACGTAGCCGATATTGGCGTAAATAGGTAAACGGTGTCATGCCCACTATTTTCTTAAAAAAACGACTGCATTCAGCGCGACTTATATACACATGGCTAGCTAAATCTTCTAATGCTATTTTTTGCTGATAATGTGCATGTAAAAAATCTAGCATAGCTTTTGCTCGTTCATGCTGCACAATAGTGAAAGAGTCCATCATTTGTTCTGTCAACAAGGATTGGGTCAGCATGGATTCCCAAATGAATAGAAGCTCTCTCCGTACCTTTAGCTCGAAAAATGCGGCTTGCTCTCGCATTAATTCCGCAATCGTCGCTACTTTCTGTGCTAACTCTCCTGTTAGTTTGACATAAGGTAATCGATTTTTTGTGATATACGGTTGTACATATTTCGTAAAAAAGATACTGCCATCATGTCCCCCCATTACTATTGGGTCCACATTTACACAATAAACCACAGCTTGTTCCATTTGATAAGGTTTTGCTTCATGTAATCCTGAAGCATTGATAAAGAGCCCCTCGCCTTGCTTCAATACAAAAACGTCCGTCCCTACTCGATACTGTGCACATCCATTTTTTATAAAAACAAATTGTATTTCTTTATGCCAATGGAGAGGTAGAAAATCCATACTTTCTAATCGCATAACCGTTTCATACAAGGCAACTGGAAATTCCTTTGTTCCATGCAAGGTTAATTCCTGTAAATCCTTTGCTACTTTGATATGTGTTAACGGCATCTACATCACCTCAATATATTGATATTTTTTTGGATTAAATCGATATTTATTTGCATTTAATCACTTTATACTCATCTTATATTGATAGTTTGGGAGGTGTAAACAGATGAATCAACTAATCCAAAATAAACGTACTCTTGGCTTGCTATTAGTTATTCTCGGAGCAAGCTTCTGGGGAATTGGAGGGACTGTTGCCCAAAGGCTGTTTCAGCAGGACCATATAGAAGTCGGCTGGCTTGTATCTAGTCGTTTACTTTTAGCCGGTCTATTACTGATAGCTATTTATAGAATGACCCATCGTCATGAATCCATTTTCGTCATGTGGCGCACGAAGCAACATGCATTTAGACAAATTCTATTTAGCTTACTCGGCATGCTTGCTGTCCAATATACATATATGATGTCAATCGCCATTGGTAATTCAGCTGTAGCCACATTATTGCAATATTTAGCACCGCTGTTTATCATGGCTTATTACTTTGTAACGAAGCAAAGTCCATTGACAAAACAGGATGCTCTTGCTGTGTCACTGACACTTGTGGGGACCTTTTTATTATTAACAAACGGCTCCTTTTCGACATTGTCCGTTCCTTTTATGGCTGTGTTGTGGGGTATCTTATCTGGTCTTTCTGTTGCATTTTACACCATTTATGCCGTTCCACTTTTACAGCAATTCCATTCATTACTAGTTGTCGGCTGGTCGATGATTATCGGTGGTTTGGTGATGAGTATTTTCCACCCACCCTGGGCTATTGATCTATCAGGTTGGACATTTTCTACCGTTGCTTATTTTCTCTTTATCATTATTTTTGGTACAATGCTCGCTTTTTGGTTTTATATTGCGAGTTTGCACTATCTTTCACCAAAGGAGTCAAGCTTATTAGGTAGTCTTGAGCCATTAATGGCTGTCATCACAAGTGTATGGTGGTTAAAAATTGCCTTTGGCGGTTATCAGTTTATAGGGACTTTACTAATTCTTCTCATGATTTTATATCTCACAGTATTTCAGAAGAAACAGTCTTGAATATTGAAAATTTAGATTATTATAAATATTAATAGTTAATACCTCCTAGAGTCGATATAGTAATATATGAATTTATACATAAAATTTACATATTTCATATATCTTTTCTCCTTATTTATCTACTATACTGAACCTAACAACAGATAAAAGGAGGTATTTTATGGATAAAAAAGTTATTTTTTTCGAGGTTGAAGGTGGCACAGATAAAGGGCCAAATGGCTATCGTCCAGATACCATGCCAATGGTGGAAGCGCTAAAACAACGTGGGCAAGATGCTGAGGTACTATTCTTTGATATCACAAAAAAGCAACAAATCTTTAACTATGTGAAGGAACATGGTGTTGCCTATGTATCTCGTATAAACCCAGGGAACTTACAGCATGAGGAAGAGTATTTTGCCATGCTACGTGAGCTATGCCAAGCTGGCGTTATAGGGATGCCACATCCAGATGCAATGATTAGCTACGGCTCTAAAGATGTGTTATCAAAGCTTACGACAACAAATTTAGTACCTGATGATACATTTGCCTACTACACAATCGAAGCATTCAAAACACAATTCCCTACTTCCTTAGCACTGACAGAGCGCGTTTTGAAGCAAAATCGTGGTTCAACTGGTGAAGGCATTTGGCGTGTAAAATTGGTAGAACCACTAGCTGAGGGTATCACAGAAGTGCCACTTGATGCACAAATTAAATGTACAGAAGCAAAAGATAATCATGTAGAATTTTGGCAGCTTGGCGACTTTATGACATATTGTGAGCAGTATATTACGGGGACGAATGGTATGTTAATCGATATGCGCTTTCTTCCAAGGATTACAGAAGGCGAAATCCGCTTATTCATGTTGCGCGATCATCCCGTACACGTCGTACATAAAAAACCAGCCGCTACCGAGGATGCCTTTAGCGCAACGCTATTCTCTGGCGCTCAATACCGCTATGACAAGCCTGAAGACTGGCAAGAGCTGGTGCAAAACTTTTTAACGCAGCTCCCTCAAGTAACAAACTTACTAGGCAATTATGATTTACCGTTAATCTGGACGGCTGATTTTATGCTAGATACCAATGAAGCTGGAGAAGATTGCTATATTTTAGGTGAAATGAATTGTTCTTGTGTGGGCTTTACTTCAGAACTGTCGTTAGCCCATGAAGTAGCAGAAGAAATTTTAGCTTGTATCAAGGAGCAAACAGAGGCCATTGCGCCATAAAAAAAGTGCGATCTTTAGGGATCGCACTTTTTCATATATAAATCTTAATTCCTTGTATAAATTCATATATAAAATAACAAGCAAAACCAATCAATAAGAATCCTGCGACAATTGTAAATGTCCTAATCATCTTACGATTCATAGCTTTACGGGTAACCGAAACAATGGTCAGCAAACCGATATCGTGGAGTAAGATTCCACTTAAAACACCAGCTGCAATAATTAAAAAGTTCGTTGGCTGCCCTTGTCCATAAGATTTTGCTAGCACTACACCAAATACATTGACCCAAAAAACGAGATTCCCAGGCGAAATAGCCACCAGTAAGCCGTTAAAATAAGAGGCAAAAAACGATTTGGTTACTTTTTCTCCTGCCAATGTAATATCATGGTCAGCGTTCTTGATAGAATCATAGCCTAACAAGAATAAAAAGCCCGCTCCAATAATCCACATAGGTAGTTGAATCAAAGGCATAGCCAAGATAGAGGCTAGTCCCATATACAAAGCAAAAACCAATACAATATCAATGGTCATGCCACCAAGCCCTACAGCCCAGCCGTGCATAAAACCATTTTTGAGTCCTTGCTTTGTCATTTCTACTGTAATAGCTCCTACAGGCATGGCAATGGCAAGTCCTACCAATACATACGCTACATATAAACTCAAAAAAACACTTCTTTCATGTCATCGATAAGCTTCATACGTCCGTTTATGGTTTCACTATAGCATAATTATACTCAAAAGGAAATAATTATTAATATTTCATACGACTTTTTAACTGTTATAGCATTTGCTTTTTCCATTGCGCTAACACATCGTTCGACTTTGCCAAATCCATTTTCAGTGTAACTTGCTTGGCTGTACAACGTTTTTCAGCTTTTTCCCATGCTTCTTCCAAGGCAGGTAAATAGCTTAAATTTTTTGTCGCTGCTACGAGCTGGAAAAAAATATTCCCTTGTATATAGTGCCAACGAGGATTCATCCCATCCAATAGTATAGCGTCTTCAATCAGTCGTAAAGCCAAATAAGGGCTACCTTCGTGACGATTCAAAAACTGTGCAAAAGCTCCCCAATACAATGCCTTATTGGGCTGTAATTTGATTGCCTCCGCATATTGCACAGATGCCTTGTCCTGTTCTTTAGCGAGGACATAGTATTCCGCCATTGTATAAAAGGCGTTAGCTTGCGCTTCTATAGACCCTGCTAATAATTCATCGATCACTTTGCCAAATTGCTCATCATCCTGACTACCTATATAGGCTGCGAGAACATCTCGTTCTGGATACGAGCCATCTGTACGTTCCACACTTTGCTTCACCTTATCATCAGTAGGCTGAGGCATGTTTGCATACCCATTTGCCTCTAGCATTGCCACATGCTGCTGGATGATTTGATTGGCCTCTTCTTCGACAGCTGCATGATTGCCCAATATTTCTTTAGCTAGTTGATAACTTTCCTTTACTTGACCACTCAAAAACAAGTCATTGATTTGTTGAACTTGTTCGTTCATTTGTTTTACCACTATTAAAATCCTCACCTTCGCAAAAGAAAAATCTTAATGCTAGTTTACCATCTAAGCAGTAGAAGCAAAAGACAGCATGTCCTAATCTTTCTATTATTCTTTTAATTTAAACGCTTTTACATGCTGTTCAAGTGTGTGTGCCATATGATTTGTTTCATTAGAACCTTGTGCTACCTCATCAATGCTTGCAGTTGTTTGCTGTGCCGCAATAGTAATCATATTCATTGTTTCTTCTATATCTCGAATGGATTCCGTTAATTGTTGAATCATTTGCACAATGCGTGCTGATTTTTCATTTTCAGCGGTCATGGCAGTAGAAATAGTAATCATTTCTTCTACTGTTGTGGCCACTGCTGTCGAAATATTCCCTAAAGATTGTGCTGTTAGACGCACCGTCTCCGTCCCTTTTTCAATATATTGCGTATTATCATTCGTAGATGACATAACCTGCTGAACATGCTTCATTATATCCTGAATAAGCTGTTCAACTTGTAATACCTCTTGATTAGATTGCTCAGCAAGCTTGCGTACTTCCTCAGCAACAATCGCAAAGCCTTTACCATGCTCCCCTGCTCTAGCCGCCTCAATGGAAGCATTCAGAGCTAGCAAATTTGTTTGTGATGCGATGTTCGCAATAGACGTTGTAATCGTTTGAATTTTCGTTGCAGACGTGACTAAGTTTTCTACTGTTTGTCGCACCTCACCTGATCCGCTATGAATCAATGCCATATCATTGCTTATATCTTTCGCTAGTCGCTCACCCTCTGTTGCTAATTCCATCGTTTGTCGGGCATTATCAGCACTGTTATTGGCATTGCTTTGAATCATTTGAAGGTCCCCTGCTAAGGAAGTAAGAACATCTGTCGCATTTTCAGCATGGTGCATCCCTGCGGTCACAGCACTTGTCACTTCTTCGATATTATTGGCAACACCTTGAATAGTATTGCTCATATCGTTCAAGGTGGAAGCGGTTTCATCAGCGTTGTTCGTCAACGTATTGGAAGTGGAACGCATCGTCATAATCATATTTTGTAAATTAGCCGTCATTCGATTTAATGTATTCGCTAAATCCGCTACTTCATCTTTACTGTTAATTTTTGTTTCAGGTACAGCTAAATTCCCATTCGCAATTTCTTTCGCCTGCTGAATGAGCACACTAATCGGTCTTACTTTACGACGGATTAAAAAGCCTGTAATGATGGAAGCGATTAGCATAGGGAAAATACTAATTAATATTCCATTACGTACAACATCCCACGTTCGCTCCTTTACGATATTGGCATCAAAGTCGATGACACTAATGGCAATAATCTCTTTACTAGAATCATGGTCTTTAAAAATAGGGGCATAGCCAGATAAACGGTCCATCCCTGCAAAGGTATAAGGCTGTGAGTATGTCGGATGCTTATGTGTAAGCAACATATCAATCGCTTCTTTGTCTAAATGAAATTGATCACCAGGAGCAAAGCCTTTTTCAGCCAAATGATCATCAAGCGCTAATAATGTACCATCCAATGCTAGAATATATTGTGTTTGGAAAATATCTTTATGACCTGTTGTCCAGTTTAAATCATTCCCGATGCGTTCCTGTACAGCTCGATCGCCTTGAATGGCCTTGTCCAATTGTTCTGGATTGATCAAACCTGTCGTAATATTGGCACAGCCATAGGCCTCTACACCAGCAGCATCATATAATTTATTGTAAGCAGTTATGTATGTAGCGAACGAAGTAATCCCTAGCATCACCACTAAAATACCAGCGATAATCGTTCCAAGTTGAAAAGTTAATGAATTACGTAATTTCACGATTCATCCTCTCCCCTTTCTTGTAATAATCTATGAATATTCCCTTTTGTTTTTCATCATACTACAAAAAGATGTATTAAAAAAGCATCTTTAATTATTCTAGTAAGATAAAAACATTGGATAAAAGTTCTGAATTGTGCGATAATTGAAGTAAATCATCATGAGCATTACCAATTCATCTAATAGGAGGGCTTGCTATGAATAAACGCTTTCATTTTATATCGATTGTTACAGGAAACTTGTTAACAATCGGAGCTATTTTTATTTATGCCTTGCAAAGTCAAGTGGATGTAGCCCTCAGCACATATGCTCTTGTGATGGGTTTTTTAAGTACATTACTGGTGGTTTTCTTCTATATATGGGGAGAAGAAAAGCAACAAGTATCCAATCGTTTTTTGAAATAATATGTATCATTTGTCAGTAGCACGTTTAATGTGGTTCCTTCCCTTTCTATATGCAAAGGGATTTTTTTATGTAAAGATTTAGTCGCGTGAATCAAAAAGTAAGTCAGAAGAGATACTATGTCATACCATTCATTTAGAAAATTAATTATTTGATGTCGTGGAATTGAGATTAAACCTCACCAATTATTCGGGTCTATAAAACAGCTATTTCCATCTATTTTTACTAAAATGGCTTCTTAGATTTATTCACAATTCCCTCCTTTTCCGAGGTATTCCCCTCCGTATACGTCTAATTGTTGTAGAAAAATAAAATTTTTTGTAGAAAATTTTAAAACAATGATTGAGTAGTATATCAATTTTCTGTATAATCAGCTTGTTTGACAATACTTTATATGAACTTGGGGGTAGACAATTGGGTAAAGCATTGATTATCGGAGCTGGCGGAGTTGCCAGTGTTGTGGTACACAAGTGTGTTCAAAATTCGGACGTATTTGAGGAAATTTGTATCGCAAGTAGAACTGTTTCAAAATGTGACGCTCTAAAAGAAAAACTTGACGGCGGAAAAACAAAAATTCATACTGCACAGGTAGACGCAGACAATACAGAAGAGGTTATTGAGCTTATTAAAGCTTTCGGACCAGATGTTGTGATTAACGTGGCCTTACCTTATCAGGACTTAACGATTATGGATGCTTGCTTAGCGACAGGTGTGCACTATGTGGATACTGCAAACTACGAGCCACCTGAAACGGCAAAATTTGAATATAAATGGCAATGGGCTTATAAAGAGAAGTTTGAAAAAGCTGGCTTAACTGCACTACTTGGTAGCGGTTTTGACCCAGGTGTAACAGGCGTTTTCACAGCTCATGCACAAAAACATGAATTTGATGAAATCCACTATATCGATATCGTGGATGCCAATGCGGGAGATCATGGTTATCATTTCGCAACAAACTTCAACCCAGAAATTAACATTCGCGAAATTACAGCGAATGGTCGTTACTGGAAAGAAGGCGAGTGGGTTGAAACAGCACCACTTGAGAAAAAAGAAGTGTATAACCTACCGGAAATCGGACCAAAAGATATTTACCTTCTATACCATGAAGAACTGGAATCACTTGCAAAAAATATCAAAGGTTTAAAACAAATCCGCTTCTGGATGACGTTCTCTGAAAAATACTTAACACACTTAAAAGTATTAGAAAACGTAGGTATGACATCAATTGAGCCAATCGAATTCGAAGGACAAATGATTCAACCAATCCACTTCCTTAAAGCGGTATTACCTGATCCAGCTTCACTTGGACCACGTACAAAAGGTAAAACAAACATCGGTTGTATCATTCGCGGTCTAAAAGATGGCAAAGAAAAAACGTATTATGTGTACAACGTATGTGACCACGAAGAGTGCTACAACGAGGTTGGTTCACAAGCGATTTCTTACACAACTGGCGTACCAGCTATGATCGGTGCAATGCTTGTGATGAACGGTGAATGGCGTAAACCAGGTGTTTGGAATGTGGAAGATTTCAATCCAGATCCATTCATGGATGCATTAAATAAATGGGGTCTACCATGGCAAGAAAGCCATAACCCAGAGTTACTAGACCTTGATTTAGATGCAAAGGAATTAAGCCGATGAAACCAATTGATTTTTCAAAAGTTCCATCCCCTTCTTATGTAGTGGATGAGCGATTATTAACAAAAAATCTTGAGCTTTTAAAATCAATTCAAGATCGTACAGGCTGCCGCATTTTACTAGCCCTTAAAGGGTTCTCTATGCATTCAACTTTCCCGCTAGTAGGGGAATATTTAGCAGGCATTACAGCCAGCTCCCTGCATGAGGCGCGTCTTGGCTATGAAAAAATGGGCAAAGAAGTACACGTTTATGCTCCTGCTTATATTGAGCATGAAATGGACGAGCTTCTAGGCTATGTGGATCACGTCGTATTTAACTCATTTAACCAATGGGCTCAGTTCAAGGATAAAGTAAAATCTACTGGTAAAACAATTGAATGTGGTATTCGTGTGAATCCTGAGTACTCTGAAATTGAAACAGCTCTTTACGATCCTTGTTATACGAATTCCCGTCTTGGAACGACTTTGGCTAACTTCGATAAATCACAGCTTGACGGTATCGATGGCTTACACTTCCATGCGATGTGTGAACAAAATTCAGATACATTAGAGCGTATTATTGAAGTGGTTGAAGAAAAGTTTGGTGATGTTTTACATCAAATGAAATGGTTGAATTTCGGTGGTGGTCACCATATTACACGTGAAGATTATGATGTAGAGAAACTTGTAAACATCATTAATTATATTCAAGATAAATACAACCTGCTTGTTTATCTAGAGCCAGGTGAAGCAGTAGCCCTTAATACAGGTTATTTAGTAGCTACTGTGCTTGATATTCAAGAAAATGGGATGGATCTTGCTATTTTAGATACGTCAGCAACATGTCACATGCCTGATGTACTTGAAATGCCTTACCGTCCAATGATTATTGGTTCTGGCCAAGCAAATGAATTAGCACACACATATCGCTTAGGTGGACTAACATGTCTAGCTGGTGATGTGATTGGCGATTATTCGTTTGAACAGCCATTAAAACCAGGTGATCGTCTTGTATTCACAGATATGGCTCATTATTCAATGGTGAAAAACCATATGTTTAACGGTGTCAACCTCCCTTCTATCGTTTCTTATAACGATGAAGAAGGCATTAAGGTTATCCGTGAATTTAAATTTGAAGACTACAGTGGTCGTTTGTCTTAATGACATGCGAAAAGCCCTTCCAGTTACGCTGGAAGGGCTTTTTATTTCATAATTTTTAGAAAAAATGAAAGAGTTTTTCACAAATATGAAAAAACGTAGAGTGCCTAAGACTCTACGTTTTCTTTTTCATTTTCAAGCATTTTGTGTAAATAATTAATGATCTCACGAATGCCGTCTAATGAATTAACTAGTATTTTTGGATCAACATAAGTAATCATTCGATTTTCGAGATTAGCTACCGCAGTAAAATAGCGTGTTTTACTATAATTGACTAGACCCAATTGCTGAAGTATTGATTCATCGAAATCAAGAATTTCACGTGCTTCTGTGACAAGTAATCCATAATTGACCACATCTGTATTCAACACAATGATACGAGCAGTTGCTGGATTCGATGAGCGGTTGTACAGTATACGTTCAAAATCAAGAACAGGTACAAGCTCACCACGAATTCTTGTAAAGCCTAGAAGATAATTAGGTAAATGAGGAATAGGTGTTACATGCTCTAATTTTTCAATTGAAATCGCTTGCTCCACCGGCACAGCATACTCCTCTGTCCCACAAGCAAAAACGACTGCTTTGACACTTTCCATAGGGTCACATCCTTATTCGACTGTTAGTTTTTCGCGGATTCTTTGACGATTTCTACTAGTAAATCTGCTAATTTTTCTAGTTCTTCTACTGGTATTTTTTCATTCGTTGTATGGATATCCTCGTATCCAACAGATAGATTAACTGTCGGAATGCCAAAACCTGCAATCACGTTTGCGTCTGATCCACCACCTGAAATGCCTAGTGTCGGTGTACGGTCAATATTGCGTGCAGCAGTCATGGCTACTTGAACTACTTTATCCGTTTCTGTTACACGGAATCCTGGGTACATCAGCTTCACTTCTACTTCAGCACGTGCACCTAATGACGCTGATACTTGTTCAAATGTTTCCTGCATATGCTTTGTTTGCGCATCCAATTTAGCTTTGTCTATTGAGCGTGCTTCTGCAAGGATTGTCACTTCGTCACAAACAATATTTGTCGCTTGTCCACCTTCAAAACGTCCAATATTCGCTGTCGTTTCTTCATCTAAGCGGCCTAGTTTCATTTGAGCAATGCATTTTGATGCGACTGTAATAGCAGAAATTCCTTTTTCTGGAGCTACTCCCGCATGTGCCGTTTTACCGATAATTTTCGTGAAAATTTTCGCTTGGAATGGCGCCGCTGTCACGATGCCGCCAACTTTGCCATCACTATCCACTGCATAGCCATATTTTGCTTTAATGTTAGCTGGATCTAACTCTTTAGCGCCAACAAGGCCGCTTTCTTCACCAGCTGTAATGATAAATTCAATATCTCCGTGTGCAATATTTTGCTCTTTTAAACGTTTAACCATCTCAAATAATGCTGCTAGTCCTGCCTTATCATCAGCACCTAAAATCGTTGTACCGTCGGATACGATATAGCCATCTTCACGTAGAGAAGGTTTGATACCTTTTCCTGGAACAACGGTATCCATATGAGAAGTGAAGTAGATTGGCTCCACATCCAATGTGCCTTTTAATGTAGCAATAATATTACCTGCCCCATGTCCATTACGTGTATGTGCATCGTCTTGGATAACTGAAAATCCGAGTGCAGTTAACTTATCTACAAGAATGGGTGCAATTAGCTGTTCATGTTTTGTTTCTGAATCAATTTGTACGAGCTCAAAAAACTCTTCTACTAAACGACTTGTCATGTTGTAAAACTCCCTTAGTTTACGTGTTTTTCCACGTTATAGTATACATATTATTTTAGCACAACGTCAGAAGAGTTGAAATCATTGAACAATCCTACCAAAATAAAAAGTCTGAGAAAAATTCTCAGACTTTCCTTAGTGATTGAAAATACGCTCTTTTTCTTTTTCTAATGATTGTAGGTAGTCTACTGCTTTATGATGCTTATCTTGTAAGCGCCAAATCGTATTATGTACATCATCCTGAACACGTGATACCTGTTCTCTTGCTGTTGAGATTTTAGAATGAACAGACCATGCTGAAAAAATATCATCAAAAAAGTAGTCAGCAAACTTAACAAAGCCATCTGTTTCAACATGTAGCGATTTCGTAGACATTTCTTGAACATCCAATAACTCATTATGAAAACGTTGTAACGCAATTTGTGCACTGTGTAAATAGTTTTCTGACTGATCCAGTGCATCATGCTTTAAGTGAGTGGCGATGAGCCCTCCACCAAAAAATGTATCCCATGTAGAATATCCACTGGCTGAATGGAGTGAAGCTGCTGCTTGCCCTAGTCTCGTTAGGGCTACTTCTCCCGCTTCCTCTGCCTCTTGAATTTCAGTGATGAGTTGTTTTGTCAGCATTTCCTCATGTGCTAACTGCTCTAGTCTCTCAGCTTGGGCAGCGTCATGAATTTGTAAATACGCCTTCTTTTGAAGATAAATCTGTTGCAGTGATTGCTGTAACGCTCTTTCATCAATTTGGGCTAACTGATTCATCACTTGTACGCTGTCTTCTGTTAAATCTGTTTGCATTTTCATTGCTTCATTGAGCTTTAATTCAAGTACTGCCGCCTTATCAATTTTTTCTGCCCTCAGTTCATCCTGTTGCCCTGTCCACGTACGAATCATATTCATAAATGAAAAACCATCTAATTTGTCAAGCTTGGATCGAATTTGATGGAGTGCTGCCGTATGGTTGTCTATTTCCTGTTGTGTATGTTTAATCTGTCCATCAATTAACTGATTTTGTTCGTTTAATCTAGATGCTTTTCTAAGTTGTGCATGAATCTTTTCTTGCGCTGTTTGTAATTGCTGCCATTCCATTCATCTCAACTCCTCTTATCTATCAGTACGGATGACAAACAAAAATGTTTCACTTTTTGGCAATGAAAAACCTAGCAACTTATGAGCTGCTAGGCTTGTACTACTATTATAGAGGAATATTACCGTGTTTTTTCTCTGGACGTGTTTCATGTTTGTTTGACAGCATATCAAGTCCTTGAATCAGCTTGATACGTGTATCTCGTGGATCGATGACGTCATCTACCATACCGCGAGATGCCGCAACATATGGGTTCGCAAATTTTTCTTTATATTCTTCAATTTTTGCTGCACGAGTTGCTTCTGGATCATCTGATTTCGCAATTTCACGGGCAAAGATGATGTTCGCTGCTCCAGCAGCACCCATAACAGCAATCTCAGCATTTGGCCATGCAAATACTAGGTCAGCACCAATTGATTTAGAGTTTAAGGCAACGTAAGCGCCTCCATAAGCTTTGCGTAAAATCACTGTAATTTTTGGTACAGTTGCTTCTGAATACGCATAAAGAATTTTCGCACCATGACGAATAATGCCACCATGTTCTTGTTTAACGCCTGGGAAGAAGCCAGAAACGTCTTCAAATGTGATGATTGGGATATTGTATGCATCACAAGTACGGATGAAACGAGCTGCTTTATCAGAAGAATCAATATCTAAACCACCAGCAAGTACTTTTGGTTGGTTACAAACAAGTCCAACTGATTCACCAGCAATACGTGCAAAACCAACTACTACGTTTTTCGCAAACTCTGCGTGAACTTCCATAAATGAACCTTCATCTACTACTTGCTCTACAACTTTACGTACATCATATGGACGTGTTGTTTCGATTGGCACTGTATCTACGATTTCTGGGCGGTAGTCATCCCCTTCAGGTCGTGCTTGGCGAGGTGCCTTTTCTTTATTATTTTGTGGTAAATAGCTTAATAGTTTCTTAATTTCATCAATCGCTGCTTCCTCAGATGGTGCGCGGAAATGAGCATTCCCACTTACCGCATTATTTACTTTCGAGCCACCTAAATCTTCAGCAGAGATTTTTTCTCCCGTTACCGTTTCAATTACTTTAGGTCCTGTAATAAACATTTGAGATGTTTTATCCACCATTAGGATAAAGTCTGTAATGGCTGGAGAATAAACAGCTCCACCAGCACAAGGTCCCATAATAACAGAGATTTGCGGGATCACACCAGAATAAATGGCATTGCGGTAGAAAATATGACCGTAGCCATCTAGTGAAAGAACACCCTCTTGGATACGTGCGCCACCTGAGTCATTGATGCCGATAAATGGTGTACCGTTTTTGGCAGCTAGATCCATCACTGTTGCCATTTTTTTCGCGTGCATTTCACCAAGCGCTCCACCAAACACTGTGAAATCTTGAGAGAATAAGTAGACTGGACGTCCTTTAATTTTACCGAATCCAGTTACCACACCATCACCAGGTCCCTCCAACTTATCCATTCCGAAGTCTACTGTACGGTGTGTAATAAATGGGTTGATTTCAAAAAATGTACCTTCGTCTAGCAATAAGTCTATGCGCTCACGAGCAGTAAGTTTCCCCTTTTCATGCTGTTTATCGATGCGTTCATAGCCACCACCAAGTTCAATTACCGTCTTACGATCATACAAGTCATTGATTTTGTCGAACATATCCATACTGATCACTTATCCCCTTTTCCACTTTTATCACATAATTCATATAACACCCCAAATGAGGATTTAGGATGCATAAATGCAACCTCTGCCCCTCCAGCACCTGGTCCTGGCTCTTCGGATAATAGACGTACACATTTTTCACGAAGCTCTGCCATTCGCTCACGAATTCCTGTTACACCGAACGCAACATGGTGAATTCCTTCTCCACGTTTTTCAATAAAACCATGAATGGCACTTTTATCACTCATCGGTTCTAATAACTCAATTTTCACGTTACCTGCGTCGATAAATGCCACACGAACCTGCTGAGATTCTACTTCTTCCACTTTCATCAACTTTAAGCCTAAAATTTCTGTATAATATGTAATGCGTTCATCAAGATCGCGCACCGCAATCCCAATATGGTCTACTCTCTCCATGGTGACATCTCCTTCTGTTATGGTACATACTCTATTTTACAGACTTTTTTGTCAAAACTCTACTACTTGAGAAATTTTTCAGATTTGCTAAACTATTTATAAGAAAAGAAGGAGCGAACGAGCATATGAGTAATAAAAAATTTCAAAAAATCGTTGTTTATAGTATGATCGCAATTATGCTAATCTCATCTCTAGCATTCGGATTATCTATGATAGTTTAAGACAAGCATGAGGCGTCCACACTACTGTGGGCGCTCTTTTGTAGCCTTTAACCCTTTAAATGACTGCTTTATTTCTAAATACCTGTCCATTTCCTCTATAAACTGATAGAGTGCTGCCTGGGCGATAAATTGCTCATGGCTTTGTGGTAAAGGAAGTTGAGAAAAATCACGCTTAACATTGTCGAGCTTTTCACGATAATGACTAGCCGTATTTCCCGAATGAACATGCTCTCCAAGGTCTTGTAAAAAATCTGCCACAATTCCAGCCTCTTGTACTATAACAGGTAATGTTGTCACTTTGGGCAGTACTCTTTCGATAATTTCTAGCTGTTGCTCACGCATATCGAAATAAACATAGTAATCATTTTTACGTCTCATAAAATGGTTTTCAACATCTTTAAAGGCCAATGATTTTGCCTCTTCAAGTGCCCTGATTGCTTCTATGATTTCGTGCCCGTTCCACAGCGTATCTCCTTGCCGTAAATAGCTGGCAATTTCTAAAAAAATCTTACTATATAACTCCTCAATTTTAACTCTGTAGTAATTTAATTCCTTTTGAATGTCTGGCATATACATATTAATGGCAATCCCTGTTCCATAACCGATAGCCATCAACGCTAATTCATTATACACAAGTGTCAATGAGTAACCTTCAGCAGCGTAAATATGCATAATAATGACGACACTGGAGATAAATCCGTCCGCAACCTTTAAAGACACAATGGTTGGTATGAACAGTATAAGCATGCCCGCTAATGTAAGCGGATGATAAGCAAATAACTCAAAGCTTACGAAGGCAAAAAGCATTGCCACAATACTTGCGACTAGTCGTGTATAGGCTGCATAAATGGATTTCTTTTTTGTTGGCTGCACACATAATATGGTCAGAATACCAGCAGATGCATATGAGGCTAAATCAAAATACTGCGCAATGGCAATAGCAATGGCCGCACCAATTGCTGTTTTTAACGTTCGATAGCCGATTGAAAACGTCTTCAGGCCGACTGCCTCCCATCCTTTAGTACTCTTCACTCATTTAGCTAAATATTTAGCCAATATTACAAAAATTTTAACGATAACGAAACTATCTACTCATGATGAATAGTAGGAAGCCTACATAGACAACATGATCTATGAGGCTTTTCTACTTCATTTGAATGATTTTTCTTATGCAAGAAAGGACTTAAAGCTCGTCACAATATTCTTCAAAGTTTGCTTGTAGGTTTGTCACAACCGACATTGGGTCATGCCCTTCAATTTCATAGCGTCCCACTTCTGCGACTACTTGTCCATCTTTTAATAGAACGAATGATGGTGATGAAGGTAAATGATCTTCTCCAAAATGATAACGTGCCGCTGCAGTCGCTTCTTTATCTTGCCCTGCAAACACTGTGACTAAATGGTCTGGACGTTTATCATAATGAACGCATTGTGCCGCTGCTGGACGAGCGATACCCCCCGCACAACCACATACTGAGTTCACCATTACTAATGTTGTACCTGGACGAGCAAACGCCTCTTCTACAGCTTCTGGTGTTTGTAGTTGTTCATAACCAGCTGCCTCAATTTCAGCACGTGCTGTTTTTAAAATTTCCTGCATAAATAAATCGTAATCCATATTCATATAGCGATAGCTCCTTTCAAGTTCGCGCCAATATAGTGATATTTCATATAGTAGCTTTTTGACGCTTATCCATCTCTTATCATAGCAGTTTGCAACGAATTTGTGCACCTACTTGCTCATCACAATTCAGTTGAATTTACTAAGATGACAATAAGACTCGTTTACTTGTCTTCCTGCTCTACGCTAAATAAACGATCAACACCTTGTGTGACAGTCAATTGTCCACTTAAAATTTGACGTTCAAGCTGTTGTACTTGTGCTTTACGCTGCGGATTCCCATAAAATAGATCAATTAAATGATCGGTAATCATCGATTGGAACCACTCTTTTGTTTGTTGTTGGCGCCGGGTAGCCCAATAGTGATTTGCTTCTACAATTTGCTTGAATTCCCCAATTGTATCCCAAACCTTATCAAGACCCCTTTTTTCTAATGAACTAACAGGCATGGCAGTTGACATCCAACCAGGTGTAGCTGGCTGTAAAAAATGCAAAATTTGTTTATACTCTGCAACCGTTTTTTTGGCAAGACGAATATTATCACCATCCGCCTTATGCACAACAATCGCATCTGCTAATTCCATGATGCCTTTTTTCATGCCCTGCAATTCGTCCCCCGCTCCTGTTAAAACAAGAAGAAGGAAGAAATCTACCATACCACGGACATAGGTTTCACTTTGTCCGACACCAACTGTTTCAATTAAAATCACATCATAGCCTGCAGCCTCACAAACTAACATCGTTTCCCGCGTCTTTTTGTGAACACCCCCTAGGGTACCTGCCGATGGGGATGGACGCACAAATGCAGTAGGTTTTTTGACGAGCTCCTCCATACGGGTTTTATCGCCAAGTATACTCCCCCCTGATAGAGAAGAACTCGGATCAATGGCTAGGACAGCAACTCGTTTTCCCATGTCACAAAGCTTTGTGCCGAAAGCCTCAATGAATGAGCTTTTTCCTGCTCCGGGCACACCCGTTATGCCAATTCGGATACTATTACCTGTATGTGGAAGAAGCTCCTGCAATAGTTCTTGTGCTTGCACTTTATGTGTAGCATTGGAACTTTCAATGAGGGTAATGGCTTTTGATAAATGTGTGCGAGAGCCCGCACGTACTTGTTGTGCAAGCTCTCCTACATTTAGACTGTCTGCCTTTTTCTTTCGGAATTTTTTGGGTGTACCATATTGCATCCCGTCGTGAGTTGCCTCTACTCCGTCCATGACAAATAGCGCACTGTCTTCGATTCCTTTATTTTTGTCCATTATTCAGACACTTCCTCGTAGCCTAAACGTTTGTAGATTTCTTCAATAATTTTTAGTGCGGAAACAGGGATCACTGTACCTGGACCGAAAATGGCTACTGCGCCTGCATTATAAAGGAAATCATAATCTTGTGCTGGTATAACCCCACCCACAATTATGATAATATCCCCACGACCTAGTTTTTCAAGCTCTGCAATCAATTCAGGCACTAATGTTTTATGACCTGCAGCTAGTGAAGATACCCCGATAACATGGACATCATTTTCAACAGCCATTTGAGCTGCCTCAGCAGGCGTCATAAATAATGGTGAAATATCTACGTCAAAGCCTAGGTCCGCATAGCCTGTTGCGACTACCTTCGCGCCACGGTCATGTCCATCTTGTCCCATTTTGGCAACTAAAATACGTGGACGACGCCCCTCGTTTTCAAGGAATTCTTCTGTCATTTGTTTCACTTCTGCAATTTGCTCCTCATCCGAGAAGTTCGCAGAGTAAACACCTGAAATCGAACGAATCACGGCCTTATGACGACCAGAAATTACTTCGATAGCATCAGAGATTTCACCTAAAGAAGCACGAGCGCGCGCTGCATCGACTGCCACGGCTAGTAAGTTTTCTTCTCCATCTTGAGCAGCTTTCGTTAAGCGAGCTAAATGTTTCTGAACTTCCGCTTCATCACGAGCTGCCTTCATCGCTTCTAAACGTTCGATTTGTTTTTGACGAACAATTGTATTATCGATATCCAAAATATCAATTGGCTCTTCTTTTGTTAAGCGATACTTGTTCACGCCCACAATCGTTTCTGTTTTAGAATCGATTTTCGCTTGACGTTTGGCTGCGGCTTCTTCAACCTTCATTTTTGGAAGGCCCGTTTCAATCGCTTTGGCCATACCCCCAAGTGCTTCTATCTCTTCGATTAACGCCCAAGCAGACTTCGTAATTTCTTCTGTTAATTTTTCCACGTAGTATGAACCACCCCATGGATCAATGACTTTTGTCATCGCTGTTTCCTCTTGTAAAAATAGCTGTGTATTACGTGCGATACGTGCAGAGAAATCAGTTGGAAGTGCAATCGCTTCATCTAGCGCATTGGTATGAAGGGATTGCGTGTGTCCCATGGAAGACGCATTTGCTTCGATTAATGTACGTGCCACATTGTTAAATGGATCTTGCTCAGTTAAAGACCAACCAGATGTTTGCGAATGGGTACGCAAAGCTAATGTTTTCGGATTTTTTGGATTAAACGTTGACATCATTTGCGCCCAAATACGGCGTGCTGCGCGCATTTTAGCAACTTCCATGTAATAGTTCATACCAATTGCCCAGAAGAATGATAAACGAGGTGCAAATGCATCGATATCAATACCTGCTTTTAATCCTGTTCGTACATATTCCAAGCCATCTGCTAACGTATAGGCAAGCTCAATGTCATTTGTTGCGCCTGCTTCTTGAATATGGTAACCAGAAATCGAAATAGAGTTAAATTTTGGCATATATTTCGCTGTATATTCAAAAATATCTGCAATGATTTTCATTGACATAGCTGGTGGGTAAATATATGTATTACGCACCATATATTCTTTTAAAATATCATTTTGAATGGTACCTGCTAATTTATCTGGCGTTACCCCTTGTTCTTCTGCTGCCACAATATAGAATGCAAGAACTGGTAATACTGCACCGTTCATCGTCATCGAAACTGACATTTGGTCTAACGGGATTTGATCGAAAAGAATTTTCATATCCTCAACAGAGTCAATGGCAACCCCTGCTTTCCCTACATCTCCAGTTACACGTGGATGATCAGAGTCATAGCCTCGGTGTGTTGCTAAGTCAAACGCTACAGAAAGACCTTTTTGCCCCATTGCCAAATTTCGTTTGTAAAAGGCATTGGACTCTTCAGCAGTTGAGAAACCGGCATATTGGCGAACCGTCCATGGACGTGCTACATACATAGTAGGGTATGGCCCACGTGTATTGGGCGCAATTCCTGCCACATCGTTTAAGTGTTTAGCCTCTTTGATATCTTCTTTTGTGTAAATATCTTTAATTTCAATCCCTTCATTTGTCATGAACTTGTCGTCAGACGCTTGAGGTGTTTCAGCTGTTAAAACTTTTTCTATTTCTACTGCATTAAAATTTGGCTTGCTCATCGTTGGACCTCCTTCATGCTCGCAAACACGGACTGTAATTTTTCGATGATGTTTTGTCCTGCGAAAATAAAGCCGTTTAAGCCATTTGCTAACCACGCTTCTTCTTCGTCTTTAAATTTACCCGCTACATCTACAAGCACATTCGCTGGTTTATCAGCTAAAATGGCGGATACAAGTGCTTTTGTATCATCATCACTGCCCGCAATCACTACATACTTAGCCTCTGTAGTCTTCAACCAAGCTAGTGCCTCTTCCACAGTCGTCACTGGCTCACTTTTTTCTGGTACAAGACCGACTGTATTTAAGAAGCCCGCTACAAAATCTGCACGTGGTTTAGAGCTTTTTAATGATCCTAATGCCAAAATTCCTGTTTTCACATCAGCGGCTGTCATGTCTGCACGTAATTCCTCAAATGGAGCAGCAATACGCTTAATGTCAGCAAACAATGGGTTTGTGTCATGTTCAAGTACATCTGCTGGATTTGCATAAATATTCGTTCCAATTAATGATTGCTTCCGTGTTTGTGCAGCTTTGATACGCTTTTGATAGGATGCTTCCACTTCTTCTGCAAGCTTGCCAGAAGCTGTGTATTCATCAATACCGCCAGCTGTCTCAATGTCTAAAAATAAAGCCCAAGCTTCTTTCACAAAATCTGCTGTTAACGACTCGATAAAGTAAGAGCCCCCTGCTGGATCTGTTACTTTCAAGACATTTGTTTCTTCTTTTAATATTAATGACACATTACGAGCAATACGAATCGATTGATCCGTAGGCTTCGTTAACACATCATGTGGATGAACTGTAAAGAGATCAGCACCACCGATTAAACCAGAAAGCGCTTCATTTGAAGAGCGTAATAAGTTCACATACACATCTAATTTAGAAAAGCTTCTTAATGATGTTTCAGCAACCGTCGGGATTTTCACATCATCTGTGACGCCATAAGCGGATGAGAACGCTTTCCAAAGTACTTTAAAAGCACGCAATTTCGCAATCTCCGTAAAGAATTGTGTATCAACAGCAAAGGATACAAAAAACTTCTTCGAAAATGCTGCAAAGCTTTCTTCCTGTTGTGCAAATTTGGCTGCTAATGCAAGTGCATAGGCTAATTCTTGTACAGCGTTGGCCCCTTCATTATGATAAATCGTTGTGTCTGCACTGACTGAGCGCACGTTCGGAAATGCAGTCAAAGTGATAGGGTCTTTCGAAATAATGTAACCTTTAATGGCTTCTTGTTGATCTACTGCAATGTTGTCGAATACTGCTAATAATGGGTCTTTTGAATTCTCGATAGTAATTTTAAACGAATATTCTGAGAAATATGATGCTAATTTGACCAATACTTCTTCTGTCCAAGCAAAGCTCACTCGGCTATCAATTGTAATAACTTCATTGCCTCGAGCTAAACTATCTTCAAGCTGTGCAAAAAAAGCTTCGCTTGAATCAGCGTGAATTTGCTGTGCCACCTGAAACACTGGACCATTTTGTAGGGAACGGATTGTGGCAACTTGTAAATCAAGCTCTTCTCCAAGCTTAGCTACTAAACTTTCTTGCGTGTAAAGTGGCTGTAGTGTAACACCTTCATTTGTTTTTGTGAATAGTGACTCAAATGGTTTCCCTTTTAAAGCTTTGATTGCTGCATCTTGCCAGTCTGAATAGGCTGGTATTTCAAATTCAATATTTTTCATGTTGTTTGACATGCGGACGCTTAATCAGCTTCCCCCCTTAGTAGTTTCTATTTGTTATTCTACATGACAAATTGCGACTCGAAAAGCATAAAAAAAATCGGAAACCCTTATACAGCAGGTTTCCGACGAGTCATCAGTAGACTGACGTTGAAGATTTATTTGTATTTTCGAGTATTTCTTTCACTCTATTTAGGAATTTACCACAGACAAGTCCATCAAGCACACGATGATCTAAAGATAAACATAAATTCACAATATCACGTGCAGCAAACATTCCACCTGGTAAAACGACCGGTTTTTTTACAATACTTTCCACTTGAAGGATCGCTGCTTGTGGGTAATTAATGATGCCCATTGATTGAACAGAGCCAAATGCACCTGTATTATTCACTGTAAATGTACCACCAGTGATGTCATCCATCGCCAATTTCCCTGTACGGACTTTGATAGCCAGTTCATGGATTTCTTTAGCAATTCCTTTAATGGATTTTTCATCTGCGTGTTTTATAACAGGTACAAATAAGGCATCATCCGTTGCTACTGCAATCGAAATATTGATGTCATGTTTTTGAATAATTTTATCTTCCGCCCACATAGAATTCAGCATCGGGAATTCCTTTAAAGCTTGAGCAACCGCTTTTACAAAGAAGGCGAAATATGTAAGATTAAAGCCTTCTTTTTGCTTAAATTCATTCTTTAAGCTATCACGATAAGTGACTAAATCTGTTACATCCACTTCCATCATCATCCAAGCATGCGGCGCTTCATGGACACTTTTCACCATATTATTCGCAATGGCACGACGGATCTTCGTCACCGGAATTTCGATATCTCCTGGATGAACAGGTTGTACAGGTGCAGCTGCTTTTTCCACTTGTTGCTGAGGCGCTGATGTAGGCGCTGATGCTGTTTGAACAGCTGTTGGTGCTGGTGCCACATCATTTGCCGTTGGGATATTACCCGTTTCAATTAGCTTTAACAGGTCTTTTCTTGTAATACGACCACCCTCGCCAGTTCCTGTTACAAGGTCTAATGCAATATCGTGCTCCTGTGCAAGTCGAAGAACAGCTGGTGAGTAACGCACTTTACTCGTACGTGCCTCTTTTGGTGCAGCTACTGGAGGTGCCACCTGCTGTGGTGCCTCCTGTTTCTTTTGAACACCTGCATTTAAAATAGCCGTACTTACTGCCGATTTTTTTTCAGGTGGCGGTGCTGGTAATTCGCCTTCTCCTGCTATTTCAATCGAGCATACGACTGCCCCAACTGGTAATGTCTGACCTTCTTGTGCAAGAAGCTCCGTAATAACCCCTTCAAATGATGAGGGGATTTCAGCATTTACTTTATCTGTAACAACTTCTGCTAATGGATCATATTTTTTTACTGTATCTCCAGGCTTTACAAGCCATTTTTCAATTGTACCTTCTGTTACACTTTCGCCGAGCTGTGGCATTGTAATATTTTGAACCGACATCCTTTATTCCTCCCATCAATTAAGCCTAGGCGTCATTGTACCTGATGCAGCGCTAAAAACATTAAACGTAGATAGGCAATTAGACAGATTTTGACTTTCTTTTATTCAAAGTAAAAATCTGTTGTTCCGTCTGAGGCTTTCGCTTTTTTCATTCAGCCTTGTTGTGATCTATTAGAACGCAGCAAGTTCTCGCATAGCACGTTCCACTTTATCAGGATTAATCATGAAATATTTCTCCATCGTTGGTGCATATGGCATGGCTGGCACATCAGGTCCTGCTAGACGTTGAATTGGTGCATCAAGCTCAAATAAACAATGCTCTGCAATAATTGCTGCAACCTCACTCATGATACTACCTTCTTTATTATCCTCTGTGACAAGCAATACTTTACCTGTCTTACTTGCAGCCTCAATGATTGCTTCTTTATCGAGAGGATAAACTGTACGCAAGTCAAGGATATGAGCAGAAATACCATCTGCAGCTAGGCGCTCTGCCGCTTGTAGTGCAAAGTGGACAGCTAAACCATAGGTAATGACTGTCACGTCATCTCCTTCACGTTTCACATCTGCTTTACCAATCGGCAACGTGTAATCATCTAATGGTACTTCCCCTTTAATTAAACGATAGGCACGTTTATGTTCGAAAAATAATACTGGATCTTCATCACGAATAGCAGCTTTCAGCAAACCTTTTGCATCATACGGTGTTGATGGAATGACAATTTTCAAACCAGGCGTACCGGCAAAAAGTGCTTCAACAGATTGTGAATGGTATAGTGCCCCGTGAATACCTCCGCCAAAAGGTGCACGGATAACCATTGGACAAGTCCAGTCATTATTAGAACGGTAACGAATTTTAGCTGCCTCTGAGACGATTTGGTTGACAGCTGGCATAATAAAATCAGCAAATTGCATTTCAGCAATCGGACGCATACCGTACATCGCAGCACCGATACCTACACCAGCGATCGCACTTTCTGCAAGAGGTGTATCAAGCACGCGGTATTCACCGAATTGATCGTATAGTCCAGTAGTAGCTTTAAATACACCGCCCTTACGACCAACATCCTCTCCTAAAATGAAAACTCGTTCGTCACGTTCCATTTCTTCTTTCATTGCTAATGTAATCGCATCAATATAAGACATTACTGCCATTACATGTCACCTCCGTCCACTGGTGCATAAACATATTTAAGTGCATGCTCTGGTTGTGCATATGGAGCCGCTTCTGCATAATCAGTTGCTTCATTTACTTCTGCCATGATACGCTCTTCGATTTCAGTACGTATTGCGTCTGTCATCACACCAGCATCCATTAAATACTTTTCAAATAAGACAATTGGATCCTTTGCTTTGCCTTCTGCAATGTCTTCAGCCGTACGGTATTGACGGTCATCATCATCTGATGAATGGGCTGTTAAACGATATGTTACTGTTTCGATTAAGCTTGGACCTTCCCCATTACGTGCACGGTCTGCGGCCTCTTTCACCACTTTATACACTTGTAACGGATTTTTCCCATCAACTGTCACACCTGGCATTCCGTAGCCAATCCCACGATCAGATACTTTTGCACACCCTAGTTGACGTTCCACTGGTACAGAAATAGCATATTGATTGTTTTCTACCATAATAATGACTGGTAGCTTATGAACACCTGCAAAGTTTGCTCCTTCATGGAAGTCCCCTTGGTTGGATGAACCTTCACCAAGTGTAACGAATGAAACAAAATCTTCTTTTTGTAGTCGTCCAGCAAGTGCAACACCAACTGCGTGTGGAACTTGCGTTGTAACAGGAGATGATCCTGTTATAATACGGTTTTTCTTTTGCCCAAAGTGACCAGGCATTTGACGACCACCAGAGTTTGGATCTTCTGCTTTGGCAAACGCAGATAACATCAATTCTCTCGGTGTCATACCAAAATGTAAAACAACACCCATATCACGATAATATGGTGCAATATAATCCTTATTTTTATCAAGTGCAAAGGCTGCTCCAACTTGTGCTGCCTCCTGGCCTTGACAAGAAATTACAAACGGAATTTTACCAGAACGGTTTAGTAACCACATACGCTCATCTAATCTTCTGGCCATTAACATTGTTTCGAACATAGCAAGTACATCTTCATTTGACAAACCTAAATCTTCATGTTTGATTTGAACATCTTGCATACGAACACCCCTTTCGTATTATAGAGAAATAACTATCTTATCCTATATCCCCACATTTGGATATGTTAGTTACGAAATTCAGAAAATTAAAAATGGATAGCACGATCATCCACTGCAAGAGCAGATTCCACTAACACCTCATTTAAGGATGGATGTGGATGAATAGCCTGACTTATTTCCCATGGTGTTGCATCTAACACTTTCGCTAAGGATGCTTCTCCAATTAAATCTGTCACATGTGGCCCTACCATATGAATACCCAAAATATCATCGGTTTCTTCATCAGCAATAATTTTGACAAAGCCTTCTGTCTCTCCATTTACTAATGCTTTACCAATGGCCTTAAACGGGAATTTACCAATCTTTAATGAAAATCCTCGTTCTTTAGCAGCACTCTCTGTTAAGCCAATGCTGGCAACCTCTGGATAGGAATAAACACATTTTGGTACTTTCAAATCATCCAATTTCTCTGTTTTCCCTGTTGCTATATGCTCAATAGCTGAAAGCCCTTCATGAGAAGCAACATGTGCTAATTGTAAGCCACCAATCACATCTCCTATGGCATACATATGAGACTCTTTCGTTTGATAGGAATCAATCACTTTAATAAAGCCGTTTTCCACTTCAATCTCTGTATTTTCTAAACCAATACCCTGCGTATTCGCCTCACGCCCTACACAAAGTAATAATTTATCAGCCTCAAAGATTTCTTCTTTATCATTCACTTTCGCTGAAATGAAAACGTTATCATTTTCAATTTTGAATGTATTTGTATCTAAGCGAGCATTCGTAACAATACGAACTCCTCGTTTTTCAAGTTGTTTCGTCACTTCTTTAACAATGTCCGCATCTTCCGCTGGTAAAATGGATGGCCCATATTCTACAACTGTTACATATACACCAAAATCGCATAACATAGATGCCCACTCAATTCCGATAACACCGCCACCAACGATTAGCAATGACTTTGGTAAATTTTCTAACGCTAAAGCATGATCGGAATTTAGCACATATTGCCCATCTACCGTTAACCCTGCCATACCACGAGGCTTTGAGCCTGTTGCAATGACAACATTTGTAGGAACAAGCATTTCATTTTCATCGCCATTTGACATTTCTACAGATATCGTACCCGGCATAGGTGAGAAAATAGATGGACCCAAAATTCGCCCTGTACCATGATAAACATCTATTTTGCCTTTTTTCATCAGTGTATTCACACCCTGACTTAATTGCTCAACGATTGCTTGTTTTCTCGCTTGAACTTTGTCAAATTGTAATGTCACACCTTCAATATCGACACCATATTCGCTAGCTGTTTTATTCGCCATACGATATACTTCTGCACTTCGAAGTAAGGCTTTACTTGGAATACAGCCTTTATGCAAGCAAGTACCACCTAAACGTTCACGCTCTACAATGGCTGTTTTCAAGCCTAGCTGAGCAGCTCGGATGGCTGCAACATACCCACCTGTACCTCCACCTAAAATGACAACATCATAATTTTGAGCCATGTTTATTCCCCCTATTGAGAAAAGTGCTAAAGATTCTATTAAACAATTACCAAGCCATTTTTTAGCAGTCAGTCCTTGTCCTAGAGGATCTTTAGCTTTACTTCATTAATGCCCTATTTCTTGTTGAAAATAGAAGAAGTCGACAATGCGACTTCTCATCATGTATCAACCGTGTAAATTAGCGACCATGTAAAATATTTTTTTCATTTTTTAAGAATTGGCTGCGAGATTTCGCTACGCGAGCGATACGTTCCTCAGCTAAGCGGTTCGCTGCCACATATGTTGGAATGCCATCTCGTTTTGAAATAGCAAAGATTTTTTCAATACTATCGTAAATGCCATCAACGCGTTTCATTGCACGTTCTCGATTATAGCCATATAATTCATCTGCAACGTTAATCACGCCACCAGCATTGATTACATAATCTGGTGCATAGACGATACCTAATTCATGTAGGTAGTCACCATGACGTGAATCTTTTAATTGGTTATTAGCAGATCCAGCAATCACTTTCGCTTTTAATTGCGGAATTGTTTCATCATTTAAAATTGCACCTAGTGCACAAGGTGAGAAAATATCAACTTCTTGCGCATAGATTTCATCTGGTGCCACTGCAATTGCATCGAAGTCATTCACAACTCGATCAATGGCAGCCTGATTGATATCTGTTACAACAAGTTTTGCTCCTTCATTATGTAAATACTCGCAAAGCTTGTAGGCTACATTTCCAAGACCCTGTACAGAAATTTTTAATCCTTCTAGTGAGTCAGAACCGAATGCTTCTTTTGCAGCTGCTTTCATACCACGGTAAACACCATAAGCTGTTACTGGAGATGGATTACCTGAAGAACCGAATGCAGGAGAAATTCCTGTTACATAATCTGTTTCCTCATGGATTAAATCCATATCCGATACCGTTGTACCTACGTCTTCAGCTGTGATATAGCGGCCATTCAATCCATGGATGAAACGACCTAACGCACGGAACATCTCTTCATTTTTATCTTTAAATGGGTCACCAATAATGACCGTTTTTCCACCGCCAAGGTTTAAACCAGCCGCAGCATTTTTGTAAGTCATTCCTCGTGCTAAACGTAATGCATCTTCAATTGCATTTTCTTCTGACGCATATGTCCACATACGTGCTCCACCTAGTGCTGGTCCAAGTGTTGTATCATGGATAGCGATAACCGCTTTTAACCCTGATGCTTCATCTTGGCAAAATACCAATTGTTCGTAATCATACTTTTCCATATACTTGAAGATTTCCATGAAACTCGCCCCTTTGCTTTGGAAAGTGCATCCCCAAATGCCCATCCAATCAAGTTTTATCTAACAATCACTTCTACATAGCGTCCTCACTCAGCAAATCCTGAGCTCCTCTTATTCAGTAGGTGTTTAGACCCTAAAACTTGAAGAAGAAATTGTTTAGTAATGGATAATATTGCTCCACTTATTTTTACAATACTGACAAATTCACAATTTCGCAACTATTATTACATATTCTTATTTAAGTAAGAATTTTCTAAACATTCTGTTACAATCGCTACTTTCTGTCCTGCCTCGTTTTTAGGCAAAAATATTATATTGATTTATACCGTTCCTTGACATTCCACCATCCACAGGTACAATTAATCATAGGAATAAGGAGGGGTATGCATGGCCCGTTTAGCTGCATTTATTGTAATGCTTATTCCAGGTCTTATGGCTGCAGGTGGCATTAAATTTATGCGTGATACATTATTTGGTAAGCTCATTTCACCATTCCCATTTTTATGGCTACAATTTGTAGTTGGTGTCATTTTCTTCGTAATAGGCTTTGGGTTTTTCGCTGGATTTTTACTGCATCGCGATCGAAAAAATGGAAAAGTAGCACCACGCTTCCAAAAAAAATAAAAATAGCTATCCATATAAGTCACGCGAGACTTACTGGATAGCTATTTTTATACTCGTTGCTGTGTTGTGATGACTTTATCAGGATAATCCGTAATCCAACCAATGACAGAAGGATGCGTATTGGTTAAAAATGATTCTGAGCCATCAATGGCATAAAAACGACATGCTTTTTCACTTGTAACACAGGCCTCCAAGTATCTTGGCTTGTAGTACCTTTTATGCATATGCACACTATCAGCGGCTTTATAATCAGCTAGAAGATCCCATTTTATTTTTTTCGTGGCAATAAGGGCCGTTTCAAATTCTGGTCTCTGCTTTTTTACGATCTCTAAAAGCTCATAGTGAAAGGATGAAAAATGACTACCCTCTGGCAGCGCTAATCCTCTTAGGAAATGAATGAGCCCGCTCTTATTATCCAGGATCGTTGATTTTAATTCAATATTCAATGGCATCTGCTGTGTATTTGCCCATGCTAAAACTGCCTCAAACGCTGGCATTTTATACGACGAAAATAGACGTCTCCAAGGCTTGCCAAGTTTAAAGCGCAGAAGCTCCTCCATCGTACAATCACTTACCAATTTATTCGTGCCTACTAACCTCGATAACTGTGGATCATGATACACTACAGGTAATCCATCTTTTGAGAATTGAATATCTAGTTCAATTCCATCGGCCCCTAGCTCTAATGCCTTTTCAAAAGCTTTAAAGGTATTCTCTAATGCATAAGCAGAAGCTCCTCGATGTGCAAAAACAGGAATAAAAGCTACCTTAGACATTTAACTCACCGAATTCTAGCAGGAATTTGCCATTCGTCATCTTGCTTAATAAAGATGATTTTCTACCAATTTGAATATAAGTTCCAGGATGGGCCTCTTTTGTCACAACAATCTCTTCTTTCCCTACATGACGCATTTCATCCATTAATAATTTAATTTCACGATCTAATGTAATCGCTTCGGCCTTTAATTTAGTCAAGGCTTGCTTTGTTACTTCAAATGAGGCTGATTGTTCTTTTGACATTTGATTGAGGAAAGGCAATAAATTTTTCATGCTATTCTCATGTGCTGAAATCTCTGTCTGCAATTGTTTTAGCTGTGCTGCTTTTTCTTGCATCACGGAGTTATTCTCCTGCTTATTAATACTTTCTATTATCAAATCTGTTCGACGCTCTAATCGGTTCCCTGAAATGGCCGTAACAATCGTATTTTTAGCTACTGCACGCCCCCCAATAATTTTACCTTTTCGTTCGTCCACATAAATAGAATGAGCAGAAAGCTGTGATCCTAGTGCATAAAAACCAATATGAATACTATTAGCAGCAAATAAATTTGCTTCATTCACATGTTTAACAAATATATTGCCACCTGCTTCTACCACTGTTGAACCAAGCCCAAAGATTCCACCACGAATATAGACATCACCTTCAATGGATTTAATAAGCTTGGCACCGCTTACACCCTCCGCTCCCTCAATGGAAATATCACCAGTTGCAATAACCGTATAGCCATTTGTTACTGTACCTTTAATACTGAGTGAGCCATTAAATTCAAGGTTACCTGTTTCCACTCCAACATCACCATTTATAGGAAGGTGTCTGTTTACACCAATCATGCCTTTGACATCATCTAAAACGCCAGCGATTTTCGAGCGAATGACTACTTTTCCGTCTTCTTCCACTTCATAGGCCGATTTTGTATCATATTTGATAGGATAATCTCGTCCAGGTACAGCAGCAACTACTTGACCTAGCACATTTTTCCCCGGTTTACCTAATGTAGCAGGAATCTTTTCACCTAGCCAAGAGCCTTCTGAAATTTCCGAAATAAAATTCATATCATAGTAATCCGCTTTACCGTCTTCACGAATGACCGGCTTTCTCTCTGGTTTAGGTAAGTATGTAATTTGTGCATCTATTCCCGCTATAGGTTGCTCTCCTTGAGCAATTAAAAATGCTTTTCCTGGTTCAGCCTTCAATATATCAAAATCCAATATTCCGTGCACAATTCCATTTTCATTCAATGTTTCTCGGATTTGTTGTGTTAATTTCTCTTTATTGTTTTGAATATATTCAAGCGTTTCATATATAAAAACAGAGGCTGACATCTTATCACGTGCCACTTCTGCTTCAATGTTCGGAAGCCAGCGTCCAATTTCAACAGGATTGGTATTCTGGGTTGATAACACATTTTTTAAAATTGAAAAATTAGATAATTTCAGTCGTGGATGACTACGTAGGATGCTATCAAATTCTTTTAATGGGAAACCAGCGCTAAAAGTAAGCATATATACCTTGCCATTTTCCTCAGAAATTTCGAAGTTTTCGTTTCGAACTAGAATCAAGCTACCTCCTCCTTCCCTCTATATGTAAGTATATACAATCCACTTACTTTTGTTTAGAGACCATTGTCACTACCGAGAAAGAAAATAGTACCACTTAATCATTAAAACATGAGACGATATTTTATTATTCATAAAGAAAAGAAGGCATTTAATACTACTAAATTTCTTGTTTTTGAGTTTTTTTATTAAAATTACCGATAAATTCAAAGTAATTCCATTAGGCTATTTTGAACAAATGATCTTCCAAGGACAGATATCTTGGTTGCTTCTCGCTAAACCATCGTTTATATTAGGTCTTTTTAACCATGAATTCATTGATATTACTTTCAATTTGGAAAGTAGAACCGAGTTGTAGCAATTGCTGTCGACTCATATAATGCATACTTAATTTACCATCGAATGCTAAACGTACCTCAAATAGATCTTCCTCTATCTGTGTGATTTCGAGCGAATTCATTTGATCTAGTTGAAAATTTACACTTTTTATTTTAATCACCTACTATAAGTATAACGAAACGATGTGAGGTATCAAACGACCTATTACCCTTCACTATTCATCTTTAGGATATGACTTTAAATCCACTATTCATGCATATATCGTGCATTTTTATCTGATTTAGACTTTCTTTTAACGGTTTCAATATTAAAGGACAGCCACAGATATTTCCACAGCATTTGTTCAAGTAACAAAAAAAGCGCCCTTTTAAA
>NZ_JBHERJ010000053.1:0-121962 GCF_043359455.1 Lysinibacillus sp. PWR01
GAAAAAAGCTGTGGATGCTCATCCACAGCTTTTTGCTTTATTCATCTTGTTCATTAAAGTAGTTGAGAATCCCTTGATAAATACCAAGAGTCGCTTGTTCACGGAATTTCGCCGTTGTGATGACGCGCTCCTCACTTGAATTGCTCAGGAAGCCTAACTCAATGAGGACTGCCTTTTGACGATTTTCTCGTAGGACTAAATAATTCCCTTGTTGTGCACCACGATCTCTCAAATCTATTTTACTTGATAGTCCATCATGAATCGCCTCAGCAAGCCCTTTTTGATTGCTATTCATATAGTAAGACGTGAAGCCGTTAATGGAGCTATCGTCTGTTGCATCGTAATGAAGGCTAATAAAGGCATCTGCCTCATATTGATGGGCAATTGATACGCGTTTACGCAATGCCACATATTCATCTGATTCTCTCGTCATGACCACGTTTGCGCCAGCAGCACTTAGCTTGGAAGCAAGCAGCGTGGCCGTTTTCAAAGTAATGCCCTTTTCCTCTGTACCACGTTGACCAGTTGTACCATGGTCATTCCCACCATGACCAGCATCAACAACTATCGTTAACCCGCTTAATGTCCCTTTTTTACGGGGCTCTTCTTTTTCTTTCTGTGAATTTGTCGCTTTATTGGAACTTGTTGTGACTACCCAGTTCGCGACAAAAGCTGTTTTTTCGTCGTCTAATTGTATTTCATAAAAATCATTTTTAACGCCTACAATCGGGTAATTTACACCAGCATCTACACGTTCGACCACTTCAGCTGCCGTTGAGGCATCCGTTCGTAGATTTGTCCCATTATAGATAATGGTAACAGACTCCAACTCTTTGGAAGTTGACGTTTTTGAGGTGCTCTTTACTTTATTGGAAAATGTACCGTAAAAACTATAGACCCAACCCGTTTTTTTATCATTGTACTGAATTTGTACCCAATTATGCTCATGCGCCAGTACTTTAAAGGCTTGACCTTTTGTTGCTGTGCCGATTTTTTTAGCGTTCAAGTCTGGTTTTTTTCGGATATTTAGGACGTCCACTAAAATGGTAAAGGTTGTATCCTTGTTGGCAGGTGTCGTGGTTGTAGTAGTTACTTCAACAGCATCTTCTTTGGGTTCTGTTTCTTTTTTAGGATTATCGTTGATCGTGACATAATCCTTCGAAACCCATCCTGTTAATCCATTCCAATCAATTTTTGCCCATTCTCCATTTTCTTCAATGAGGTTTGCTTGGTTACCCGTAGAAAGTTGACCAAGAACTGCTGAAGAGATGTCTGGTTCTGTTCGAATATTTAAACGGTCAACTTGTGAAATGACGGTTTTATCGATGGCTTGTTTAGCATTTGTAGGTGCGGTCAGCCAAGAGGCAACCCATCCTTCGTAGTTACCTGCTTTGACTTGATACCAATCACCTTCTCGATCGATTGAGGTTAAAGGGTCACCTTCTTCTAAAGTCGTAATAATGGGATAAGACAATCCAGGACCCTCACGCAAATGAAGAATCGTTCCCGCGACTTTTAGATCACTGGTATCAGCGGAAGCTCTTTGAACAAAGTTCTTATTGGGAATCGCCATCGTTACCATTAGTACGAAGATGATTATACTATGTAAAATTTTTGTCCTCATCAGATTCCTCCTATTCCTTGTGCTATTTTACCATGCTTTTATCATAAAATTCGTGGTAAAATGGTAACAGAATTGGTTATTTTCAATATAGACTGATGAAAAATACAAAAATAGTTGACATTGCCTTAGCTAGTGACTAACATAAAGGGTAATCGAAAAATGATTAATCGCTTATGACCAAGCAAGTAGCGTATACCACTATTGGAAAAGAGAGGGAAAGACTTAGGCTGCAATCTTTCCTACAAAAATGTATCACGCGAATAACACTTGAGAGGCTTTTTTCTGAAAAGCAGTGCCTAGTAGGAAAAAACGGAATCGGCCGTTATCCGATTACGAGGAGGACACATGTAATGATTTGTGTCAACTAGGGTGGAACCGCGGAAGCTTATACAGCTCTCGTCCCTTGCAATAGCAAGGTGACGGGGGCTTTTTTTGTTGTCCAAAAAGTAATGCGTTCATTCGAGGATGGTTGTTTTTGCTCAGAGAAGAGGGGAAGGCGCTCCTAAAAAGAGAGAAAGTGCTCCAACTAGAGTGAAAAGTGCTCATCAAAGGTTGCTACCCGCTCCAACCGGACAGAAAACCGCTCAATCGAAGCATGGCTTCGCTCAAAGTGGGACGACAGCTGCTCTATCATAAGCAATCGATATAGGAGGGAATTACATGAGTTTTAAAGTGCCACGAGGGACACAAGATATTTTGCCGGGTCAATCTGAGAAATGGCAAAAGGTTGAAGCGATTATTCGTGATATTTGTCGTGTTTATCGCTATAACGAAATTCGCACACCAATTTTCGAGCAAACAGATCTATTTGCACGTGGTGTTGGGGAAACAACAGATGTTGTGCAAAAGGAAATGTATACATTTGAAGATCGTGGGGGGCGTTCATTAACACTACGTCCAGAAAATACGGCTGGTGTCGTACGTGCCTATGTGGAGCATAAAATGTTTGGTGCTCCAGATCAGCCAGTTAAGCTTTCTTACTTAGGACCAATGTTCCGCTATGAGCGTCAACAAGCTGGTCGTTATCGTCAATTTGTACAGTTTGGAGTAGAAGCAATTGGTTCAGCAGATCCTGCGATTGATGCAGAAGTCATTGCTCTTGCAATGGACGTCTACGAATCAGCGGGTTTAAAGGATTTAAAATTAGTAATTAATTCACTTGGTGACAAAGAAACGCGTGATACACATCGTACAGCGTTATTACAGCATTTTGAGCCACATATTCATGAGTTTTGCTCAGATTGTCAAAGCCGTTTACAAAAAAATCCATTACGAATTTTAGATTGTAAGGTAGATCGTGAGCACCCATTAATGCAAACGGCTCCTGCGTTAACTGATTTCTTAACAGAAGAATCAGCTGCTTATTTCGCTCAAGTGAAAACATACTTAGATACATTGGGTATTTCTTACGAGGTTGACCCAAATCTTGTGCGAGGACTTGATTATTACAACCACACAACATTTGAAATTATGTCCACAGCATCTGGCTTTGGGGCCATTACAACATTGTGTGGTGGTGGACGCTACAATGGATTAGTGCAAGAAATTGGCGGTCCAGATGTACCAGGTATTGGTTTCGCACTAAGTATTGAGCGTTTGTTGCTGGCACTTGAAGCAGAGGGCGTTGAATTAGATACAGCTTCAGGGTTAGATGTTTACATTATTGCAATGGGCGATGAAGCGAAGCAAAAGGCCGTTGAGCTGACAAGTACTTTCCGCGCGAAGGGCCTTGCGACAGAGATGGATTATTTAGACCGTAAAATGAAAGCCCAAATGAAATCAGCGGATCGTCTAGGTGCAAAATATACCCTTGTTCTAGGTGAAACAGAACTTGAAGAGCAGGCAGCTGCTGTGAAACATATGGAATCTGGTGAACAGCACAAAGTGACATTCTCAGAGCTAGTGAACTATTTAACACAACAAGCATAAAAACAGACAGAGGGCATTTGTAGTGAAATGCTACATAAATTGAAGATATTTTGGAGGAATTTAACAATGGCTACAAGAACACATGCTAGTAACGAGCTTTCAGAAGTGTTACAAGGCGAAAAAGTCGTATTAAAAGGTTGGGTACAGCGCCGTCGTGACCTTGGTGGTTTAATTTTCATTGATTTACGTGATCGTACTGGTATTACGCAAGTCGTTTTTAGTCCAGATGTGGCAGAAGCACATGCATTAGCGGATAAAGTGCGTAGTGAATATGTGATCGAGGTGGAAGGAACAGTCATTCTTCGTACAGAGGATCAAATCAATCCAAATGTGCCAAACGGTAAAATCGAAGTGGAAGCAACAAAATTAGTCGTGATTAATACGGCAAAAACTACGCCATTCCAGATTGAAGATCGCACAGACGTATCAGAAGATTTACGTTTGAAATATCGCTATCTTGACTTACGTCGTCCGGTAATGTTCGATACATTCAAAATGCGTTCTGATGTGACACGTACAATTCGTAACTTCCTACAAAACGAAGGTTTCTTAGAAGTAGAAACACCAATTTTAACAAAATCAACGCCAGAGGGTGCTCGTGACTATTTAGTACCTTCACGTGTTCATGAAGGTGAATTTTACGCATTACCACAATCACCTCAATTATTTAAACAATTATTAATGGTTGCTGGCTTTGAAAAGTATTTCCAAATTGCGCGTTGCTTCCGCGATGAAGACTTACGTGCTGACCGTCAACCAGAGTTTACACAGGTGGACATTGAAACGAGCTTCTTAACACAAGAAGAAGTATTAGAAATGAATGAACGCTTAATCCAAGCGGTAATGAAAGAAGTAAAAGGAATCGACATTCCTGCACCATTCCAACGCATGAAATACCAAGAAGCAATGGATCGCTATGGTTCAGATAAGCCAGATGTACGTTTTGGATTAGAGCTAGTAGCGTTAAATGATATTTTTGAAGGCTGTAATTTCAAAGTATTTGCCGATACTGTTGCACAAGGTAAACAAGTAAAAAGTATCAATATTAAAGGTGCAGCTGACAACTATTCTCGTAAAGACATGGACGAGTTAACGAAATTCGTTGGTATTTACGGAGCAAAAGGTCTTGCTTGGTTAAAGGTTACAGAAGAAGGCCTAAACGGTCCAATCGCGAAATTCTTTGACGAAGCGTTAGCAGCTGCATTAATCGAGCGTATGGGGGCAGAAGTTGGCGATATTCTAGTATTTGTCGCTGATAAAGCAGCTATTGTAGCAGCTTCTTTAGGTGCTCTACGTACGAAATTAGGACAAGAGTTAAACCTAATCGATGAATCACAATTTGCTTTCCTTTGGATTACTGACTGGCCATTATTCGAATACTCTGAGGAAGATGGACGTTACTATGCTGCACACCATCCATTCACACGTCCGTTTGATGAAGATATAGCGTTAATGGACACAGACCCTGCAGCAGTACGGGCACAAGCATATGATATCGTTTTAAACGGCTACGAACTTGGTGGTGGTTCATTACGTATTTATGAACGTGAGCTACAAGAAAAAATGTTTGAATTACTTGGCTTCTCAGAAGAAGAAGCACAAGCACAATTTGGCTTCTTATTAGAAGCGTTTGAATATGGCGTACCACCACATGCTGGTCTTGCCTTTGGTCTTGATCGCTTCGTGATGCTATTAGCAGGTCGTACGAATTTACGTGATACAATCGCATTCCCGAAAACAGCTAGTGCTAGTTGCTTGATGACAGAGGCACCAAGCGAAGTATCTCCTGAACAACTAAGTGAATTAAGCCTGGCCATCAAACCTTTTAGAAAATAATAGATAATACAAAATACCTGGATTTTCTAGCAAATACTGTTGGGAATCTAGGTATTTTTTGCGTTTTCTTAAAAAATTATAGATTATTAGAGAAAATCGTTTGAATTATCAGAAAAGTGGTGTTATGATAACTGTAATACGAATCCTGATGTGTTTGTCTAACTGCTAACTCTACTTCACAGTTTTGACCGAACACTATAGAATCGGGAGCCTTCATTTTGTAGTTGCAAACATGCCCCATGCGAAGCGGGACGTTTAAAGCTGCAAAGCGGGCACCCACCTGCAAATTGCGGGTTCAAAACGAATGTTTCTTGGCATTACGGCACAATTGGGATTCGTCCTATACATAGGATTGAAAGGAGCTTAACAATAGCTCCTTTTTTTATGCGTTAAATTAAACAGGAGCAGAATGATGGATTAGGAAAGTAAATACAGTTCAGGGCATAGCTATTTTAAAAAAGAGCTAGTATAGCATTTTAAATAAATAAAAATTTAGAAAATACGAAAGATTACTTTTTATTTCTGTTAGAGAAGCATATAATTGGTATAGACAACTATACCTTCTTTGGAAGAGGCAATGTTATATAAAGGGAGACGACGATTACACAATCCATAACCAAAATTGAAAGCGCTTAAGTCCATGAGGCTAAATTTAAACAGAGCAATATAATGACTGGGTATTTAATGTAGAATATCCAATTGTTTAGAAAATGTGAGCTAATGCTTAGCCAATAGAGAACAGAATGAGTCCATCGATTAAACAATTTGCTAATTAGCAAAAGATGACTATTCATGCTATCTAACAAAAGGCGTTGCTTCAGAAAATGAAGATGAGTTTACGTTACTCGAAGCATTTTTCGTCTATTGGTCACTCAGATGCTACAATAATAGAGGAAAGTCCATTAGGCATAAATCAAGGGACCATTTATATAATCAAATGCGTCCTTTTCATCACTATGATACACATGTCAATAGTGGACATAATTTAGCTTTGCTTAATCAATGCGACATACAAAAAACAATCTGACGAGGTAAAGTTGTATTGAGAAATCATAAAGGCGATAAGGAAGGTGCAAGAATTGTTAGAGAAAAATTCTCATATACCTATTTATATACAAATAGAAGAGATTATTAAACAACGAATTTATTTAGAAGAATACAGAATTGGTGAGACCATCCCATCAGAACGAGAGCTTTCTGCACAATTTGATGTAAGTAGAATGACTGTACGTCAATCCATTACCAATCTAGTAAATAGTGGTCTATTATATCGAGAAAAAGGGAGAGGTACGTACGTTGCGAATCCCAAATTAGAGCAACCGTTACAGGGATTAACGAGTTTTACGGAAGATATGCGAGCAAGAGGGATGGAACCAAGCAGTAAAGTGTTACGATTTGAGAAAATCATACCACCCGTGGATATTGCAAGGGATTTAATGATAGAGCCTGGTGAAGAAGTATTTTTTGTAGTGCGTATTCGAAATGCTGATGCTCAGCCAATGGCAATTGAAAGAACGTACATCCCAGTTAAGATTTATCCGGAGTTGGATGAGAAGCAAATAATGGGCTCACTTTATGCCCTAATCGAAGCAAAGTTCCATCAAAAGATTGGGAATGCCGTACAGCAAATGGAGGCAGCCATCGTATCAAAAGAGGATAGTAAATTTCTACAGATTAATCAAACAGCACCTGTTTTAATTATCAAACGTACAAGTTACTTATCAGATGGTAAACCATTTGAGCTTGTACGTAGTACGTATCGAGCTGATCGTTATAAATTTATAAGTGAAATTAAAAGGTGATTTTATGCATGCATATTTTTCTGAAATCGAAAAGCTCATCCAGGTTGTAAAGGAAAAGGAGACAGCACATATAAGTGAAGCGGCACAAATCATTGTCCAACGCCTCCAAAAAGGTGGGATTATTCAATTATTTGGTTGTGGTCATTCTCAGCTGCTGGCACAGGAGGCATTTTATCGAGCGGGTGGATTAGTACCCGTACGTCCAATATTTATTGAACCTTTAGCCTTACATGCTGGCGCATTAGCTTCTTCAATCAATGAGAAAGATCCGAACATTATTGAACAGCATAAAGAACAGTTTGACTTTCGTGAGAATGATGTTTGCATCGTTATTTCAACCTCAGGGAGAAATGCAGCACCTATTGATGCTGCTTTGCTAGCAAAGGATTCAGATGTATTTGTGGTATCCCTCCAATCGCTCCTCTATCAGGAACAGGCTACACGTCATCACAGTGGGAAACGGCTAGAAGATGTGGTAGATTTTGTGATCAATACACATATCCCTATTGGTGATGGTGTACTGAATATACATGAAATGCAGTATGCACCAGCGTCCACTGTTATTGGTTCATTACTATTAAATGCTTTGTTCAGTGAAATCATTGAAACACTAGCAAAGTCCTCAATAGAGTTACTGATTTTTGTCAGCAATAATGTGGATTCAGATTGGTCGCATAATGAGAAAATGATTGCCAAATATCAACATCGGATTGATTTTACGTGAAAGAATGGAGGGATTGTGGATAAAAAAATGTATAAAATTTCATCTCCTGAAGGTATTCATGCCAGACCTGCTGCATTACATAGCACTTATCATTGCATTTTTCATATTTGCTAGGAAGAATAAACAATATAATACAGTTGGAAAATTATCAGCAGCACCTGGGATTTTCAATATTAATGAGCCATTACTTTTTGGGTTACCAATTGTATTAAATCCGGTTTTATTCGTACCGTTCATTTTGACACCAATGCTCAATGTAACCATTGCATTCTTTGCAACGAAATGGGGCTGGGTGCCAGCTGCTACCGTTGCACCGCCATGGACAACACCACCGATTATTAATGGATTCTTAGCAACTCAATCTTGGCGTGGTGCTATTTTGAGTATGGCCTTAATTGTCATCGCTGTTTGTATTTATCTTCCATTTATCTCGATGGCGAACCGTAATTGGCTATTTAAAAGAACATTATTATTTGGCAGCCTTACGTTTAGATATGGGATTTTCAGGCCAGGAAGAAGCGTTGATGTCACTTGATGCAAGTAATCTAAAAATAGAATTAAACATTAGTAATGGTACGAAGTATGTAGATAATATTCTCTCTTATCAGCCCAATAAGGAGAACATTATCGGCTGTCATAATTTTTATCCAAGACGCTTTACTGGGCTATCTCGTCAGCATTTTTTACAAACGTCTCAACACTTTAAAGCACACAATGTGAGAACAGCAGCGATGATTTCCTCACAGCATGGTCAATTTGGACCTTGGGAACAAACAGAGCACGGTTTACCTACCTTAGAGGAGCACCGTCATCTCCCAATTACTGTACAGGCGAAAGATTTATGGCATACAGGGCTAATTGACGATTGTATCATTGGCAATATGTTTGCTTCTGAGGAAGAAATACGTGCGTTAGGTCTCTTAAATCGCAATAAGCTTGAATTAAAGGTTGTCCAGTCTGAAGACACGAGCATTTTAGAGGAAACGATTCTTTTGAAAGAGCCCCACTTTAATCGTGGTGATGTTTCTGAATACGTGATCCGTAGCACACAATCCCGTGTTAAATATAAAAATGGAGATTTTCCTGTGCATGATATACGGCCATTAAAAAGAGGGGATATCACGATTGATAATAATTTAGATGTTCGTTATAAGGGAGAGCTACAGATTGTGCTAAAGGACATACCGAATGCTGGATCGAGTAATGTTGTCGCAAGCGTTGTGGAGGAAGAACAATTTTTATTAGCACATATTCAACCATGGTCATCATTTGGTTTTACTAAGTAAAGAAGAGTGAGAAAGAGATTGAGTCATCAATCTCTTTTTCCATGTTGTTGAAAAAAGATGATGTCAACGGCAGAAAAAGCAACTTTGCAAGATGAGGGCTTGATTTCCGTTGGGGCGTCCAAAGAGCTGCTAATTGACGTTGGCTAACGAGGTAGAAATTGATTAATTCTACATATTGATGTAGACAATTTTGATTTTTTCTTTATATTTTTCTCTTGAACAATAACGTGATAAAATGTAAGATAGGTTTTGATTTTATCTTAGTATATAACTAGGTTTACTAATAAAATTTCATAGATGGAGAGTGTCAGGATGTTACATCAATTTTCACGTAACGAGCTCGCTATAGGAACAGAGGGTCTCGAGAAATTAAAAAATACAACGGTCGCTATACTTGGTGTAGGGGGCGTTGGGTCATTTGCGGCTGAGGCATGTGCAAGAAGCGGAATCGGTCGTATTATTTTAGTCGATAAGGATAATGTAGATATTACAAATGTCAACAGACAACTTGTCGCATACCTATCGACAGTTGGTCAATCAAAATCAGCAATTATGAAAGAGCGTATTGCAGATATTAATCCAGCATGTGAAGTGATTGACATGCATATGTTTTACACGGAAGAAACCTATGAAGAATTTTTCGCGCAAGGCATTGATTATGTGATTGATGCAAGCGATACAGTGATGTATAAAATTCATATAATGAAGGAATGTTTAAAACGTAATATTCCTATTATTTCAAGTATGGGTGCAGCAAATAAAATGGACCCTACTCGCTTCCAAATTGCAGATATTTCAAAAACACATACAGACCCATTGGCGAAAATCATTCGTACAAAGCTACGTAAAGAGGGCATTCATAAGGGTGTTACGGTTGTATTTTCAGATGAAAGTCCAATTGTCGTTCGTCCAGATGTTGTCGAACATGTAGGTAAGCCTGATGCAGCAATTCGCAAAGCAAAGATGCCGCCTTCATCCAATGCCTTTGTACCGTCCGTAGCGGGTTTAATTGCTGCCAGCTGGGTAGTCAATACCATCCTAAAAGATGTAAAAATTACGCGCGTACAAGGTTAGTACCATATACAGGTTTGGGTAATTTTCAATAAACAGCATAAATGTTCATTTTCGTAGAAGTAGCTGCCTTAATTGTATTTAGAGGTAGCTACTTTTTCTATGTTACAATTAGACCGTTGTAAAAAAGGAGGCGTATACAAATGGAAAAAATTTATCAAATGGAGTATAGAGGTTTAAATCTTTTGGATGAAATTAGCACAGTAGAGTTAGCTATAGATGAAGAAAAGCAAACTATACATATTTTTGATGTTGGACAAGTTGTCAGCCCCATTTTTAATTTTGATGTATCAGCCTACGAATTGTCAGATGGTTTTTATAAAATGGCTGATGTTCTGCGACATAAAAAAATCTTAACGAAGCAACAAACAGGTAGTGATTTAACATTAAGTGAATGGTTAATTATGAACAATGCTTATTTTTATATACCTCAAAAGCGCATTAAAAAATATGTAAATGGAAGTATTATCGAAATTGTTGATCGAGCAAAGGAACCATGGTTATTTGATGATTATGTACAAAGGTTATAATTTTACCAAAATAGTTCCTCTTATGTACATAAAATGCTATTAATTCACGAAATTGTCTTATTTTTTTCATGTCCACACTACTTCATATGGTTTATTGCTATAATTTGAATCATCCATTAGATAATCGATCAGTTTGTTTGGGATGCTTGGTGCTACGCAGTGAATAGCCAAGAAGTTAAACAGCAAATGACATATGGGAGAGTGGGAAAATGGAAATTCAAGTAATTCGTGATCATTTAGATATTGTTAAACTTCAAGAGAAAATGAATGCCATTGTATTTGACTATTTGGATACATCCAACAATTATCCAAAAGCCATGAGAGAATTAAATCCTTTATATATACAAGTCACAACCTATTATAAGGAATACGTTAATCAGCGAGCAGGGGAATTACCAAAAGCAAATACGTATTGGCATTTATTTATCGATTGTTGTGCAAAATTATGCTACTTTTTAGCTGCATCAACCTATTATTCTTCGAATGCTTTACAAGAGACACCTGAAAAAGTAGAGCGTTTATTAAAAATAGCAGCCTATTCCTTACCGAGTATTGAGCAGGAAGAGAATGAGCTATTATTAACAGATATCTTTGCTCTTTTAACTGAAGCGCTAGATGATGAAGAAAAAGCAACCATCATACGCAACGAAGTGCTGTCACAAAAGGGTGATGTGAAGCAGTGTCTTCAACAGTTTAAATTATTTGTTGATCAAGAACTTTCGGTTTAGACAATAGTAGACTATCTATTTTCAGAAAATAGCCAATACGACAAGAATCTACGCAACTAATTGTAATTAAATCAGCTTTTTCTACAATGTTCGATGTTGAAAAAGACTGATTCACTTGCCTAATTTAGTATCGTGGATTCTTTTTTTATTGTAGGGAAAGTAAAAAGACATATTATCTAGAAAGGTATTTATGTTTTTTTGTCGAATTATAGTTAAAAAATTGGTAATAGATGTGCTCACTCTGCTTAACGCTGTAAGAACTTATTGGAAGGGGGCTAGGCAATGATTGTAAATGGAATAGAAATAGATTTGGCAAATTTGGAAAAACCACTTTTACTAGTTAGTGAGGAAGATGAACTTTTATTTCAACAGCTTATCCAACCTACGATTGAACAGGAGCTTATTCAATGTCAATTAGCGCTCTCAACGAGGAAATCCATTTCATTGATCAAAGATATTTGGTTAGCTATGTATAGAGATCGAGAAAAGCTATACATCAATAGCGGCCATGCCATGCTTTACCCAATTCGTTTACTTCTTTTTGAATTAGTCACACAAGCAGAATATTTCCAACGCTTAGCAAAAAAGTCACGTGGCGACGAATGTCTTTCCCTTATCTATGCAGTCATTCTTTTACAATTTGTCTTGCAGTGGTTAAAAGATCGATTTAGTGGAAATCAAGAGGTGTATGGTGCATTAAAACGGTTATATAGAGTGTCGGATGATGAATTAAGTAAGGAACCTTCCTGTGAGACGAGAGAACAAAAAATTGCACAAGCAATTGCTGTAAAAGCAATTCGCTTTGAGGTAAGAGAAAACAATCAAGAGTTTGCGAGCTTATTGTATCAGTCTTATAATTTGATTGTTTTTTTGCATAGTAAGGTAAATGAAGGAGATGTGAAAGAATCCATTTTGCCATCACTTCGACATGTAGCAGAACCTTTAAATTTGTTTTACCAAGAACGATACACAACAAATAACCCGAGCTTTACAGGATGATTGCTAGAGCAGTCTATCCTGTTGTTTTATAAAAAAAAGCAAAGTCATGTCAATTACTTGAGATAGTGACTTTGCTTTTATATGATTATTTCTTATCTTTATGGAATGATTTGAGTTTTTCGTAAATGCCTGCCATACGTTTTTCCTCACCAGCAATTACAGGTTTATAGAATTCTGTTCCTACAAGTTCATCTGGTAAGTATTGCTGGTCTACCCAACCACCAAAAGTACCGATCGGCGTGTTATGTGGGTATTGATAGCCAACATGTCCTAAATCTTTAGCACCCTCGTAATGAGCATCTCGCAGATGATGGGGGATATCGCCTGTTTTACCTTCATGTATAGCCGTAATGGCAGCGTCGATTGCCACAATGGCAGAATTGGATTTTGAGGCAAGGCACATTTCAATGACAGCACTTGCAAGTGGGATACGTGCCTCTGGTAATCCCAGTCGTTCCGCAGCTTGTATGGCGGCTAACATATGAGGGCCAACTTCGGGATTTGCTAGACCAACATCCTCATAGGCCATAACAAGTAGGCGTCTGCTGACAGCCACTAAATCGCCTGTTTCCAATAAATGTGCTAAATAATACAGAGCGGCATTGGTATCACTGCCACGCACAGATTTTTGCAGGGCAGAAAGTAGATTATAAAAATGTGAACCTTTTTTATCGCCATACACACCAATTCGGCTAATGAGATGCTCAATGACATGATCGGCAGCAATCGTTTGTCCATCCACCTCGTCACTGGCATAATAAATGGATTCTAGCAAAGTTAATGCCTTTCGCGCGTCTCCGTTCGCTGCGGCTGCAATTTGTTCAATTTGTGATGGTGTTAATGCAAAATGATATTTACCTAGTCCTCGTCTTTCATCAGCTAGTGCTTTTTCAACTAGTTCGATTAAATTTTCCTTAGTTAACCGTTTTAGCTGATAAATTTCACCACAGCGTGAACGAATCGCTGGATTTACATCATGATAAGGATTTTCTGTTGTGGCACCAATTAATACAATCGAGCCATTTTCTACATGTGGTAACAATGTATCCTGCTGTAATTTATTGAAACGATGAATTTCATCCAAAAAAAGTAGTACTTTTCCAGAAATTCTGGCTTCTTGTACAATATCTTCAACATCTTTTTTACCAGCTCGTGTGGCATTAAGTGCAAAGAAAGGGAGCTTGGAACTTCCTGCAATGGCATTGGCAATGGATGTTTTACCGATTCCAGGTTCTCCATATAGCAACATGGAGGGTACATGTTCATTTTGAATCATTTTATAAAGGGCTGTGTTGGGACCAATGAAATCCTGATGACCAACAATCTCATCAAGGGTTAAAGGGCGCATTCGAAAAGCGAGTGGTTCATTATGCAACATAATTCCCCCTTTCAGTCGTTGTCATTTTTTGCTTCGTACATGTTTTTACGCTAAAATAAAGCGCTGATATAGCTTTTGAACGATTTTGAATCGCTTTAATTAGTATATCATATCCTTCTAGGTGTATTTCCGAGTTCATCAAGAGGAGATTATGATATACTGTTGGTAGTATTTTGACTAGACTAATTGAGGGTGATAAAATGAAAATTTCAACAAAGGGCCGATACGGGCTTACGATTATGATTGAATTAGCAAAGCATTATGGGGAAGGACCCATTCCTTTGCGTAAAATTGCTGCGGAAAAGGAGCTTTCTGAAGCATATTTAGAGCAATTAGTATCTCCGCTTCGTAATTCAGGCTTAGTAAAAAGTGTACGTGGTGCTTATGGTGGTTATATGCTAGCCAATCCACCTAGCGAAATTTCAGCAGCCCATGTTATTAGTGTGCTAGAAGGACCTATTCAACCAGTAGAGGGTATTGAAAATGAAGAAGCACCTCAACGAGAGTTATGGCTACGTATTCGCGATGCAGTAAAAAATGTGTTAGATACAACAACAATTGAAGATTTAGCACAATATACAGAAGAGAATGTAGTAGAAGGCTACATGTTCTATATTTAAAAATGTTCAAGCTAAAGCGCTACTCCTACATTCACCTCATTCTTTAGGGCGGTTGTGAGCTATTCACATCTCAATGGCTATTTTTACGATGAGTGATGTGGGTTTTGCGCTTTTGTCTCGATTCAGCGAATGTTTTTTGTACCGAAAATGAAGCACCAAGTACGGAAAATTCCCTTCTCATAGAGGAGCGAAGAATGCTTGTATTGATTTTGCAAGCATTAACTGAATCAAGCTAAAGCCTCTGGCGGATGTTACAAAGTTTTAAAAGGAGCTTTTCGAGCGAGCTCGAAAAAATCCTGACTCAATTAGGCCGAGGCGTAATTGATGAAAAAAAGGAGTTTTCAACATGAATTCATATATCTATCTCGATCATGCGGCCACATCTCCGATGAATGGCCAAGTAATAGAAGCGATGACGACTGCTATGCAACAGGTATTTGGCAATGCATCCAGTATCCATAGAGCAGGTCGAGAAGCAAGAAAATATCTAGATGATGCACGTGAGCTATTAGCCAATTCTATTGGTGCCCAAGCTGGGGAAATTATTTTCACAAGTGGTGGCACAGAAGCGGACAATATGGCGATTTTAGGAACTGTCTATGCCCATGCAAACGAAGGAAAACACATCATTACAACGCAAGTAGAGCATCATGCAGTATTACATACTTGTGAAAAACTTGAACGCGATGGCTTTGAGGTGACTTATTTACCAGTAGATCAAATGGGGCGAGTAGCGGTTGAGGATGTCCAAAAAGCTCTGCGTGAAGATACCATTTTAGTGACAATCATGTACGGAAATAATGAAGTTGGTACGATTCAACCAATTGCTGAAATTGGTGAGCTATTACGTGAGCATCGTGCCATATTCCATACAGATGCGGTTCAGGCTTATGGCTTAGAGCGCATTGATGTAAAGCAATTACAGGTGGATTTATTGAGTGTATCTGCTCATAAAATCAATGGTCCAAAAGGTGTTGGATTCCTTTATCAAAAGTCGGGCACACCGTTAGCGAGCTATGCTCTTGGTGGTGCACAAGAGAAAAAACGTCGTGCAGGTACTGAAAATATACCTGCCATTATTGGTTTTGCAACTGCAGTGCAAGTTGCAAATGAGTTGCGTGAAGAAAAGCGTTCACTATACAATCACTTTAAGCAAATTATGCTTGATGTTTTTTCGCAGGAAAAGCTAGCATTCCATGTAAATGGTGATGAGGTGCATTCATTGCCACATGTTCTAAATATTAGCTTTGAGGGCATGGAAGTAGAATCATTTTTAGTGAACCTTGATATGGCAGGAATTTATGCATCGAGTGGTTCGGCATGTACTGCTGGGTCGATTGATCCATCGCATGTGTTAGTAGCAATGTTTGGACAAAGTGCAGAAGAGCTACGAAACTCCATCCGATTCAGCTTTGGGCAGGATTTAACGGAAAAGGATATCCGAAATGCAGCGGAAAAAACGGCTCAAATTGTGAAAAAACTAGCTAAAAAATAATTTGCGCAATACCAATGTTATGTTTCTATAAATATTGAAGCATGCACTGTAATTAGATAAAAGAAAAGGTGACCACAATGAAAGAAACACGTGACCCCTCACAAATTCGAGTTGTTGTCGGCATGTCAGGTGGGGTAGATTCGTCGGTGGCAGCATACTTGTTAAAACAACAAGGATATGAAGTAATCGGGATCTTTATGAAAAACTGGGATGATACGGACGAAAACGGTGTTTGTACAGCAACAGAAGATTATGACGATGTGATTAAAGTATGTAATCAAATTGGTATCCCATATTATGCTGTCAATTTCGAGAAACAATATTGGGATAAAGTTTTCACATACTTTTTAGAAGAATATAAGGCAGGGCGTACACCAAACCCTGATGTGATGTGCAATAAAGAAATTAAATTTAAAGCATTTTTAGAGCATGCCATGAACCTTGGTGCTGATTACTTAGCGACGGGTCACTATGCACGAATTGATCGTAGTGGTGATGGCGAGGTAAAAATGTTACGTGGTGTTGATGATAACAAAGATCAAACATACTTTTTAAACCAATTATCACAAGAGCAATTGGCGCATGTGATGTTCCCGATTGGCGATATTGAGAAAAAAGAAGTACGTAAAATTGCAGAGGAAGCTGGACTTGCTACGGCCAAGAAAAAAGATTCAACGGGCATTTGCTTTATTGGAGAACGTAATTTCAAAGAGTTTTTGAGTCAATATTTACCAGCTCAACCGGGCAAGATGGAAACAATGGATGGCGTTGTAATGGGTCAACACGATGGCTTAATGTACTATACACTTGGGCAACGACATGGTCTTGGTATTGGTGGAGACGGCGAGCCTTGGTTTGTGCTAGGAAAAGATTTAGAACGTAATGTTCTGCTTGTCGGACAAGGCTTTGACAATGAATATTCGTATTCTACATCATTAACAGCTGTGAAAATGAACTATACTTCGACAAAAAAATTGCCTGGGAAATTTTCTTGTACAGCAAAATTCCGTTATCGTCAAACCGATACACCAGTGGAAGTTGAAATTTTACCAGACGGCCGTACACACATTACATTCGCAGAACCTGTACGTGCAATTACACCAGGACAAGCTGTAGTACTATACAATGGAGAAGAATGTATTGGTGGCGGAACGATTGATGAAGTCTTTAAAAGTAATGAAAAACTAACATATGTTGGATAAATTGCGTTAAGACTGCTTTTATGGCCTCTTGGCTCCCTAAAGGCAGTTTTTCGCTACATAGAGGTGAAAAACGAATGAATTATAATGAACAGGGCATCCAAGCGTTTCAAGAAAAACGTTATGAGGATGCTGCTCAACTATTTACAAAAGCAATCGAAGCAGAGCCTGAAAATGCTATTGGTTATGTAAATTTCGGCAATTTATTAGCCGTGTTAGAGGATACCGAACGTGCAGAACGTTTCTTCCAAAAGGGCATTACTGTGGATGAAACAGCAGCTACAGCCTATTATGGTCTAGCCAATTTATATTACAATGCTGAACGCTATGCCGAGGCTGTGAAGCTGTATGAACAAGCGCTAAAGCATCATATTGAAGGTGCAGATGTCTATTATATGATGGGGAAATGCTTTGAGCGTATGGATAACTCAAAATTGGCCTTACCTTATTTACAACGTGCGGTAGAACTTGCTCCAGATGATACACAAATTCGTTTAGCCTATGCGATCGTACTATGTGCGTTAGAAATGTTTGATGAAGGGAAGAAGGAACTGGATCTCTTGATTGAACAGGATTGGAATAATGCAGATGCACATTATAATTTAGGTGTACTATATGCTGTATCCACTGAACAAACGGAAGATGCGATGTATCATTTGAAACAAGCCTTTACCTTACAACCGGAATACGACCAAGCACGTTATCTTTACGATATGATTGCCCAACGATTTAACTGATAGATAATAAGCAGCGAGTTAATCTACTTGCTGCTTTTTTTATTGAAATTGTCTAGTAAAACTGCAAATCAATCGTTTGTTTTTTCATAGAATGAACTCGTTTCTCTTTTATTTTTAGTTCAAACTTGGTAATGTATGTCATGCAGGAAAGGAAAAGGTGACAGGATGAATAAAGTATTTATTGCACTATTACTTGTAACAGCACTCGCTGCAATTGAAGGAACAATTGTTAGTACAGCTATTCCAAGTATTACGGCTGATTTATTAGGCGTAGACTTAATAAGCTGGATTTATTCTGCTTATTTACTAGCTTCAGCCATTGCGGCAATTATTTTTGGTAAGCTAGCTGATTTATTTGGGCGCAAACGGATGATTATTACAGGTATTATTATTTTTTTAGTAGGTTCTATGTTATGTGGTTTAGCGCAATCCATGGAGCAATTAATAGTCTTCCGAGCAATTCAAGGTATTGGCGCAGGTTCAATTTTACCCATCACATTAACAATGGTTGGTGAATTGTTTAAGACTGAAAAAGAACGTGCCAAAGGACAAAGTTATTTAAGTATGGTATGGGGCGTGTCTGGCGTAGTAGGTCCATTATTTGGAGGCTTTATTGTTGACCAAGTATCTTGGCATTTCATTTTCTTTATTAATGTACCATTTGGTTTAGCTTCAATCTATTTAATTGCTAAACATTATAAAGAACAACTAGAAGCAGTGAAGCGCAAAATTGACTATTTAGGTGCAGCATTTTTTACAATTGGCATGGTGGCACTGCTATTTGTTATTATCGAAAACAGTAAAACACAGACTTGGTTATCAGGTCAATCGCTGCTAATGTATGGGGTTGCTCTTGTATTCTTAAGTATTTTTATCTGGGTGGAGTTGCGAGCAGAGGAGCCAATTATTCCGTTAACTCTGTTTAAAAATGGACGACTAATGGTCATTAATGCTTTAACTTTAAGCGGCATGTCTATTGTCATTGGTGTGACGGTCTATATTCCGATATTTGCCCAAAGTGTTTTAGGTAAAAATGCAACACAAGCTGGTTTATTATTAACACCGATGTCTATTTTTTGGACGGTGAACTCGATTATGGCAGGTTATTTAATCGGACGTTTAACAAATAAACGCATTATCCAAATGGGTACGATTTTACTTGTTACGGGTACGCTATTGCTGGCAAGATTATCTTCAGGCTCTAGTGATTTCAGCGTTTATTTCGCTTCATCATTAATTGGACTAGGGATGGGCTTTATTATGCCGATGTTGATGATTTCCATACAAAAGGTGGCAGATCCGAAGCAGCTTGGTATATCAATTGGTTTGAACTCCTTTACGAATACATTTAGCCAAGCGATTGGGGCAGCACTATTTGGTATGATTTTCAACCTAGCAACGAGTGAAAAAATGGCTTCATTAGGAAAAGGTGAAATTCAATTAAATGGTGAATTTGCAAAAGGTGGCTTTAATATAGAAGAAGTAAGCTTTTTAAAGGACACCATTGCGAATGGCGTCAGTTTCGTATATGTCGCTACCTTTATTTTTGCCATTTGTGCTCTTATTTTCTCCTTCTTTGTAGCAACGAAATCCAAGGCGCAATAGTGAATAAACAGTAAAATCCACCTCATATTCTGTGATCATGCAGAGTGTGAGGTGGATTTTTCATTTGATGAACATATTTAAGAATGAATTTATTTTTTGAATAGAGCATTATCGATTATCTTACTGCTAGGAAGATCCGTTAAGTATTTAGCTAGATGGGCGATCGGGGTACTGTCTAGCAATGAAGGCTCTGCTTCATTTTCCTTTAAAATATTGATTTCTTTATTCAGTTGCTCCATTTTTCGATCTAACTCAGCTGCTTGTAGAGCGGCTTCCTTTAATTCAAGTCGAATATGCTCGGGTACTTCTTTGTTATACTTATAATAAATTTTGTGCTCTAAGCTTGCCCAGAAATCCATTGCAATTGTACGAATTTGGATCTCTGTATAGACCTTTTCCATATGGTCTGACATAAAGATAGGGATTTTAATGATGAGATGTAAGCTTTGGTAGCCATTTTCTTTTGGATTGGCTATATAATCTTTCACCTCAACAACTTCTATGTCATGCTGTGCTTGTAACATGGCGCTTACCTTGTAAATATCCTCCACGAAGGAACAGGTGATGCGAGCACCTGCTATATCACGAATATTTTCACGAACAGCCTCCATTGATGGAGGAAGCTCCTTTTTCATCATCTTTGTTAAAATACTTTTCGGTGATTTGACACGTGTAGAAATATGCTCAATTGGATTATATTCATGTATCAACTTAAATTCTTCTTGTAAGATATTAATTTTCGTTTCCACTTCTTGGAGAGCAAATTTGTAGGCTAAAAAGAAGCGTGTTAATTCAGTTTGGAATGATTTTAAAGTGTTTACTTCTAGTTCAGTTTTCATCGTTTGTAAATCCTTTCTTTCTTTGTTCGATTTTTATTTTTTGTAGGGCAGTGATTGCAATGAGATAGCCGATAATTGGTGAAATTCCATAGCCCATAATAGGCATTGGAAAATTACCAAGGAAAGTAACAAGGATTGTCATTAGAAAATATAGGCCTAAAGCCATTGCCAATGTATCTTTTTTCCATGGGATAAAAAATGGATATACTAACATTAGGAGTGCTACCACACCCAATAAAAGGAAAATACTTCCCATATCAGCCACTAAAAAAATAATTTGCTCTACATATGGGACTGGAGCTAAATGATCAAGAAACATCCATGATGCTAGGACAAATATGGCTAATATAATTAGGGTAATATACTTCCCTTTCGAATTTTCTATAGCTCGCCATAAAATAATGGTGGATGCACAAGCAAACGAAGTGAGTTGCCCTGCATCTGGTTGCATAATTAATATACCTTCTATGAGGATTATGAATCCTATAGAAAGTAATAAATTTTTATTTTTTGAAAGCTTCCATAAATAAATAATTAACATAGGTAAAATAATACTAGCCATATAAAAATGAAATGGACCAAAAGTTATCCATCGATGGACACCCTCTATACCATTAAAACAAAAGGGCATAATGAGTAGTATAATTAATACAGATGTGATAGAAAGAGGGCTTCTATCTAAAAGTTTAAGGCTAGTTTTAGTTAAAACAACATAGCAAAAACGAACGCCTACAATCCAGATGAATAGGTTTTGTATCCAAATAGAGAAGCCTACGCCGTAAGAGATCATGGTGATCATCCCTATGAGAAGGGCGGGAAGCATAAAAAAGTAAGGTAGGAAATTTTGAGTATGAAGTTTAGCCATGTGAACCCCCTATAGTTCATGCTATACAATATATAACTCACATGACAATGAAAAGGTTTCAGAAATACGAGAAAGGAATAATGCAGAAGAGGTGTGGAGTTAAAACAAAGGGAAGCTAGTTACCCCTTGTTTTAACTAATAATTTCAGCATTTAAGTTATAACGCTTATTAAACTCATCAACGAAAACTTGTAAATCAATATAGGTTCCGATATAAGGCTCTGTTTCTTGATCGCGTAAAAAGCCACATGTTGCCTTTAATGATTTTGAAAATTCCAGTAACATTTGCTCGTTGTCAAGTTGCACTTGAATCGCAAGAGAATCATCTTTTTTATTCACTTTAAAATATTTACCATCTATGATTCTCTCTAAATTTGTTTCTTGAAATGGAAAAACATAATCTTTATAAATAAGCTTCACAAGATCCCGCCTTTTTTACAATATTCTACTACATCTGTATAAGGTAAATCGCCACCAAAAATAGAGAGTGCACTCCCAATGGTTACATGAAGTTTTCCATTGGCTAATTGGTTAAATCTTTCTAAGTCTTCAATTGATCGGACGCCGCCTGCATAGGTAGTAGGGATAGATGTCCAAGCAGCTAAATCCCGTACCAAGCTTTCCTGCATACCACCCTTTTTTCCTTCAACATCGACAGCATGAATTAACAGTTCATCACAAAAACCTTCAATATAAGCAATGGATGCTGCATTGACTTCGAAATGACTAAATGTAGTCCATTTATCTGTCATGACAAACCACTTCCCGTCACGCATCTTACAACTGAGATCGATGACAAGGTGTTCTTTACCAATTAATTGATTTAAATGCTTTAAACGTGCTAAATCTAGCTGACCATCATGGAAAATATAGGATGTGACAATGACATGTGAAGCACCTGCATCAATATACTTTTGAGCATTGTCAGCCGTGATGCCACCACCAATTTGTAAGCCTTGAGGATAAGCTGTTAAAGCGGATAAGGCAGCATCTTCATTACCTGAACCGAGCATGATAACGTGTCCACCTGTTAAACGATCTTGGGCAAACATTTGTGCATAGTAGCTAGCGTCATGATGAGAAATAAAATTTTCTACAACTGCTTGATTCGTATACCCCAAAGTGCTCCCTACAATTTGTTTTACTTTGCCATCGTGTAAATCGATGCAAGGTCTAAATTCCAATAATTTCACAATCCTTCCGTGCAACTAATTCTTATTTATCATAGCATGGAACGGAGAATAAAGGCAGAGAATTGTCATTTGTCAAAATAATGTAAAATATTGAAGCGATTATATTTTTGGCTGCTATATTATCATGAGGCTATGGTAAAATAAAAAGATTGAAAACTATAAGAAAGGACGGACCGAACATGACAGATCATCTAGATTTATTTGAACTTAATAAATTTTTTATACTCGGACGTCCGATCGTCTCTATCTTTCATAATGCACAAAACATGTATTCGATTGTACGTGTGAAAATTCAAGAGACGAATTTGCAATATGAAGATAAAGAAATTATCGTTGTAGGTTATTTTCCACCATTACAAATGGATGAACAATATCGTTTTACTGGGATATTAAAACAGCATCCTAAATATGGTGCTCAATTTCAAATTGAAACATTTACGAAAGAGGTTCCTGCAACTGAGCAAGGGATTATTCATTATTTATCTAGTGACTTATTCGTAGGGATTGGGAAAAAAACGGCTGAAACGATTGTTGAAAAACTAGGTGCTAATGCACTCCGTGTTATTTTAGAAGATCCTAGTGCACTCGATTCTGTTCCACGTCTATCCGCTGAAAAAAAAGAAGTCATTCATCGCACCATTGAGCAAAACTTAGGCTTAGAACGGGTCATGATTCAACTGAATGAGTGGGGATTTGGTCCACAGCTTGGCATGAAAATCTATCAAACCTATCGAACAGAAGCCATTGAATTACTGACAGAAAATCCATACCGCTTGATTGAAGATGTGGAAGGGGTTGGTTTCTTTCGAGCTGACGAGCTAGGTGCAAAATTAGGTATAACCGGCAAACATCCTGATCGTGTCAAAGCAGCGATTTTCCATATTTTAAATACAGCTGCTTTATCGGATGGACATGTCTATCTAGATGCCGAACATGTTTTACCCCTCGTCAAGGAAATGCTTGAACAAAGCCAACGACAGGAGATACCATTCGAGGACATTTCTCAAGCCTGTATCGAACTGCGTGAAGAAGGCAAAATTTGTGGTGAAGAGACGAGGTTATATTTACCATCACTTTATTTTTCAGAGGTTGGAATTGCATCGAAAATCGTATCGCTAATTGAGCGAAATAACAAGGCTGAACATTTTAGTAAAGATGAAATTCGAAAAGCCATTGGGGAAACAGAGGAGCTACTCCATGTTACCTATGCAGAAACACAAGCAAATGCCATTGAACAGGCTTTAAATTCAGCTGTGATGATTTTAACGGGTGGCCCTGGTACGGGGAAAACGACTGTGGTACGTGGAGTCGTGGAAGTTTATGCAAAGCTTCATGGCTTATCCTTAAATCCAAAAGAGTATGCTCAAAAAGAAGAGCCTTTTCCGATCATCCTTTGTGCGCCAACTGGACGTGCTGCTAAACGATTAGCCGAATCAACAGAGCTTCCTGCGATGACCATTCATCGACTGCTTGGCTTTACAGGGCAAGAAAAAGATGAAGAAACAGAGCGGGAAGTGACAGGGAAGCTGATTATCGTGGATGAAATGTCCATGGTGGATACATGGCTTGCCCATCAATTATTAAAAGCTTTACATGAGGATGTACAGGTTGTCTTTGTAGGAGATCAGGATCAGCTCCCACCAGTGGGTCCAGGACAGGTGTTAAAGGATTTATTAGCATCCAAACAGCTGCCAACCGTTGAGCTAACAGATGTTTACCGACAAGCAGAAGGCTCAACGATTATTGAACTTGCCCATCAAATAAAAAAAGGAACGATTCCAAAAGAGTTAACAGCTAAAACGTCTGATCGTTCGTTTATTAAAGCTTCAGCCGATCAAGTTGCCAATGTGGTCACACAGGTTGTCAAAAGTGCTGTCACAAAGGGTCAGGAAATCCGCAATATTCAAGTGCTAGCGCCCATGTATAAAGGACCAGCTGGCATAGATAATTTAAATAAAATGATTCAAGAGCTTATTAATCCAAATGATACTGGAACACGAAAAGAGCTAGTCTTTGGAGATGTCACCTATCGAATAAAAGATAAAGTCCTTCAGTTAGTCAATCAACCTGAAAGCAATGTCTTTAATGGAGATATGGGAGAGGTCATTAGTATTATTAAGGCAAAAGAGACGGTAGAAAAACAAGATTTACTGATCGTATCCTTTGATGGCATTGAAGTGACCTATCAACGAAGTGATCTCAATCAATTGACACTAGCTTATTGTTGTTCTATCCATAAATCGCAAGGCTCTGAGTTTCAAACGGTTATTATGCCTGTTGTTAGAGGGTATTCCAAAATGCTGCGGCGTAATCTTTTATACACAGGGATTACACGAGCTAAAAACTTTTTGATTTTATGTGGTGAACCTGATGTGCTTGCAGATGGCTTACAACGTACAGATGACCTACAACGTTTCACCTCGTTACGTGCAAGACTTAATCCAATGGAAATCGATGAAGAGCTTGTGAAAGTAGAGGCAGTGCCAGTAGAAGATGAAGGATTGAAGGAGCCTGTTTCCATTGAACAAAAGCTAACACTAGAAACAGCCCCTTATATCCATCCAATGATTGGTATGAATGATGTCTCTCCATATGATTTTTTGGATGATTAAAATAAATACCATCAGCTATATGTACCCGATTAGACTGTCTAATCGGGTTTTTCTAATTGATCGTATCGTCACCTAATATTTGGACATTTCATATACTAGATGAGTACAAAAACATAGGAAATGTATAGGGGTGACAGCATGCCAATAATGACAGGGCAGCAGTATATTGAACGAATTGATGCTTTAAAAACGTATATTTCGATAGATGGGGAAGTCGTGACAGGAAAGGTGTCAGAACATCCTGCCTTTAAAGGAATTATGCAAAGTCAAGCGAAACTTTTTGATTTACAACATCAAGCGGCATTTCTTGAAAAAATGACCTATGAATCGCCAACTAGCAAACAGAGAGTTGGCATGTCCTTTCTTCAAGTATTGACGCCAGAAGATCTTGTGAAAAGGCGCCATGCGGCAAGGGAGTGGGCATTATCTTCTCATGGTTTTATGGGGAGAAGCCCTGATTATATGAATACAACATTAATGGCCTTGGCATCGGCGTCAGACTTTTTAAAAGATAAGCCAAATTGTTTTCCAGAGCATTTGCTGAAGTTTTATGAGTATGCTCGTGAAAATGATATTACGATGACACATACCTTTATCGAACCACAGGTAAATCGCAAGCGCTATTACTATGAGGATGAAGAAGTGACCATTGCTGCTAAAATTATTGGAAAGACAAGTGAAGGCTTAGTCATCAAAGGAGCAAGATTACTCGCAACACAGGGTGGCATAACAGATGAGCTCCTTGTTTTATCAACAAATGGCTATGATGAGGGAAAAGGTTTTGGCTTTTCTATACCGAGTAACACCAAAGGACTAAAGTTTTTATGTCGGCAATCATTTGTAGGAGGAGATTCTACCTTTGATTATCCGTTAAGTGCGCGTTTTGAAGAAATGGATGCAATCGTTGTGTTTGATGATGTAGTTGTCCCATGGGAACGCGTTTTTTACTACGAAAATGTGGAAGTGGCCAATCAATTTATGAATGTCAGCGGCTTCCAAGCTTACAGTTTACATCAAGTGCTTTCTCGTCAAATTGCGAAGACCGAATTTGTACTAGGCGTTGTGCAGTCGATTGTGGACACCATTAATATCGGTGACTACCAACATGTACAACAAAAAGTGGTGGATGTGATTGTGACATTAGAAACGATGAAGGCAATGCTAGTAAAATCAGAAATAGATGCACACAGAGATATGTTTGGCTTTCTTCGACCAGATCTCTCAACATTGCAAGTAGCTATTCAAATTTTCCCGAAAGTTTATCCAACTTTTACGGAAATTATCCAGCAACTTGGGGCAAGTGGATTGATGTCCATACCAACTGAAAAAGCTTTTGCAGCAGATGAGGGTGACCTAGAACATTATTTACAATCATTCCAAGATAAAGGCGAGGAGCGAGTAAAGAAATTCCGTTTAGCATGGGATTTAACGATGAGTAGTTTTGGCACAAGGCAAACATTGTACGAACGCTTTTTCTTTGGTGATCCTGTGCGTTTATCTAGCCTGCTCTATCAATCTTATCAACGGGAGCATTTAGTGCAAAGAGTGGAAGACTTTTTGAAAAATGATTGATTGACAGTCATGAGGCAATCCGCTATGATGTGGAGGAACAAAAAAATAATATCCCTTCGTTAGGTGAGGCTCCTATGCTGGAGATACGCTACTACCCAAAAATGTCGAGAGACGCCAATGGGTCAACAGAAATCATCGAAATAAGGTGTTTTTTAACGTAGCTGGACATATTCCTATGCCGCATAGTGCTAAAACTCAACGTTTGAAGGTAACAAGCATGCAATGTTTTTAATTGCTATTTTTTGATATGTGTATTCAACACGCCTTCATTCGTAGAAGGCGTGTTTTTGTTATGAAAGGAAGGTGATGAGAAATGGATAGTAGTCCTGAACCGAATAAGTATCATTTAGGCAAATGGAAACAATTAAAAAGTCATCGATTTCTGATCACCGATGCAGACAAAAGGTGATAAAGGATGACCTTTTGTTTCCCTCAATAACAAAACACGAGGTGAAATGCAATGATTAAAATCCACTATTATAATAACAGCAGCAAGACAGTCCAACATGATTTCAATATGATTGATTTACAACTTCCTATCCCTAACGAAGACTTATTATGGGTAGATTTATATGCGTATAGTTATTATGAATTGAATAATATTGCAGATATATTTGGCTTTCATCCACTAGCAGTGGAAGATTGCTTACATGAGGGCTCACGTCCGAAAATGGATAGTTATGGTGATTATAAATTTTTTGTGCTCCATGCACCAATCTATAATGAGAAAAGTAATAATGAAATTACAACAGTGGAGTTAAATATTTTTATGGGACCAAACTATATTGTAACTGTGCATAAACAAAAGTTGCAATGGCTAGGCAACATGGAGAATGTTTGTATCAATAGTCCAAAATTTTTGGAAAAGGGTACTGATTTTTTATTGCATACCATTATTGACGGGATTACAGACGAATACTTCCCGGTATTAGAACGAATTCGAGCACGTATAGATGAACTGGAAGAAGAAATTTATGATTATCAACCAAAAGTGGTGACAGAGGAATTTCTTGCACTGAAGCGGACAATTATTTTAATTCGTCAGGCCATTATGCCACAAAGAAGAATTTTTTCAACAATCAATGGCCAGTGGAAATTTGATATTCAAGAAGAAAATATTCCATTCTATAAAGATTTGAATGACCATCTAGAACGAATTGTCGACTCCACAGAGACTTATCGTGATTTAGTTAACAGCACGCTTGATACGTATTTTTCAATAATCAGTGGTAAATCTATTGAAAAGCTGAATTTATTAACGGTCATTTCGACAATTATGTTGCCGCTATCTGTAATTACTAGCTTTTTTGGTATGAATGTACCTTTACCTTATCAAGATTCGCCCTATACAACTATTGCGATCAGTGCCTTTTTAGTTATTTTTACGTGGGGTATGTGGGTATATTTCAAAAAAATGATTGCTTAGTTCGTGATAGTCATACTAGTACTAATTGACAGCGCAATAGATTTTTTTTATAATTTTTGATAGAAAAAGTAAAAACGATGATGGAAAAAGTACGTATTTGTCTGTGTACAAGAAAGGGATTTCTAGGCTGAAAAAATCCTCACAGCAGCAAATGCCGAAAGCTACTCCAGAGTGCAGCTAATCCCTGCCGTTCACTGACGTTACAAGTGCTAAAGAGGTAAGTAAGAATTTTTACTTACAACTAGGGTGGTACCGCGAGACTAATGACAAGTCCTCGTCCCTTTTTTGGGGATGAGGGCTTTTTTTATTTTCTTCGGTAAATCGCAGGATTCGTATCGTGATTTTACAATATTAAATAGGAGGAATTTATCCAATGAAAGCAGTAGATATTCGCCGTATGTATTTGGAATTTTTTAAAGAAAAGGGGCACCATCATGAGCCATCAGCACCACTTGTGCCGATAAATGACCCATCACTCCTTTGGATCAACTCAGGTGTTGCAACATTGAAACCATATTTCGATGGGCGTATCATTCCTGATAATCCACGTATTACAAATGCACAAAAATCAATCCGTACCAACGATATTGAGAATGTTGGGAAAACAGCTCGTCACCATACGTTCTTTGAAATGTTAGGAAACTTCTCTATTGGTGACTACTTCAAAAAAGAAGCGATTCATTACGCTTGGGAGTTTTTAACGGATAAAAAATGGATGGGCTTTGATCCAGCGTTATTATCCATTACGATTCACCCAGAAGATCAGGAAGCATATGATGTTTGGCATCAGGAAATTGGCATTCCAGAAGAACGTTTAATTCGTTTAGAAGGGAATTTCTGGGATATCGGAGAAGGTCCATCTGGTCCTAACTCAGAGATTTTTTATGATCGTGGTGTAGAATACGGCTCAGATGATAATGATCCTGAAATGTATCCAGGTGGGGAAAACGAGCGTTATCTTGAAATTTGGAACCTTGTGTTCTCTCAATTCAACCATAATCCTGATGGCACTTACACGCCACTACCAAAGCAAAATATTGATACAGGTATGGGCTTAGAGCGTATTGTATCAGTCGTTCAAAATGTACCAACGAACTTTGATACAGATTTATTTATGCCAATCATTGAAAAAATCGAGGAATTTGCCAACCGTAAATATAAGCGTCCTGGTGAAGTAGATTTAAATGAAATCTTTGGCTCAGAAGAAGATATTAATACACCATTTAAAGTGATTGCAGACCATATCCGTACAGTAGCATTTGCTATAGGCGATGGTGCCCTGCCATCAAACGAAGGCCGTGGCTATGTATTACGTCGCTTACTACGTCGTGCTGTTCGTTATGCTAAGCAAATTGGTATTGAAAAACCATTTATGTTTGAACTTGTACCAACTGTGGGTAAAATTATGGAAGACTTCTATCCAGAAGTTACGGGGAAATGCGAATTTATTCAACGTGTCATTAAAAATGAAGAAATTCGTTTCCATGAAACATTAGACGGTGGTTTGGCTATCTTTAATGAAGTAGTGGAATCTCAAAAAGCAGCTGGTCATGATTATATTCCAGGAGCAGATGCTTTCCGTTTATATGATACTTATGGATTCCCAATCGAGTTAACGGAAGAATATGCAGAAGAAGTCGGCATGAAAGTAGATCATGAAGGTTTTGAAGCAGCGATGGAAGAACAACGTGAACGTGCGCGTGCTGCTCGTCAAGATGTTGACTCGATGCAAGTACAGAATGAAGTATTAGCAAACTTAACGGTTGCAAGTGAATTTGTTGGCTATGATACGTTAACAGCTAGTACTGAAATCGCTGCAATGATCGTCAATGGTCAAGTAGCAAAAGTCGCTTCAGAAGGTCAAGAAGCATTGGTTATTCTAGCGAAGACACCATTCTACACTGAAATGGGTGGCCAAATTGCCGATAGTGGTACGATTTCGAATGATAGCTTTACGGCTATTGTAAAAGATGTTCAAAAAGCACCGAATGGTCAACCGCTTCATACAGTAGTAGTTGAATCTGGTGAAATGCATGTGGAAGATGCAGTGCAAGCAGTGGTCAATCGTGATGATCGTAATTTAATCATTAAAAACCATACAGCGACACATATTATGCAACGTGCATTAAAAGATGTGCTAGGCGATCATGTGAACCAAGCTGGATCATATGTTGGCCCTGACCGTTTACGCTTTGACTTCTCTCACTTTGGTCAAGTTACAAAAGAAGAATTACAACAAATTGAACGTATTGTAAATGAAAAAGTGTGGGATGATATAGAGGTCGTTATTGAAGAAAAAGGCATTGATGAAGCAAAAGCAATGGGTGCCATGGCCTTGTTCGGTGAAAAATATGGAGATGTTGTACGTGTAGTATCAATTGGAGATTATTCTATTGAGCTATGTGGTGGTATCCATGTTAAACGCTCTTCTGAAATTGGCTTCTTCAAAATTGTTTCAGAAGGTGGTATCGGTGCAGGTACTCGTCGTATTGAAGCTGTTACAGGTAGAGTTGCTTATGAAGCAGTAAAAGAAGAAGAAGCATTACTAAATGATGCAGCAGCATTATTAAAAGCAAATGCTAAAGATATCGTCACAAAAGTACAGGCATTACAAGCCGACTATAAAGAATTGCAACGTGAAAACGAAGCATTATCTCAAAAAATCGCCAATGCACAAGCAGGAGCAATTGTAGATGCCGCTCAAATAATTGGAGATGTGACAGTTCTTTCTACAAAAGTGGAAGCGAAGGATAACAATCAACTTCGTCAAATGATGGATGATTTGAAAGTGAAAATGCCAAAAGCAGTCATTGTTCTTGGAGCAGTTGATGGCGAAAAAGTCATGTTATGTGCTGGTGTTTCAAAAGAATTAGTTGGTGGCAATTACCATGCGGGGAATATTGTGAAAATGGTTGCAGAAGCATGCGGTGGTAAAGGTGGCGGCCGTCCAGATATGGCGATGGCAGGTGCAAAAGATGCATCAAAACTTGATGACGCACTACTTTCTGTGTATGATTATATTAAATCCATTTAATTAATTCACCAAAACATGTTATAATAAAGAGAAATTGGAGATGAGCGTGTTTGCACATCTCCTTATTTCTGAAAGCGAGGTGCTGGTCATGAGTTCATTTGATCAAACGATGAAATTTAATTTTCCAGAAGAATCAATGGAACAGGAAGTCAAGCAGGTAATGTTGAAAGTACATTCTTCATTAGAGGAAAAGGGATATAATCCTATCAATCAGATTGTTGGTTACTTACTTTCTGGTGATCCGGCGTATATTCCTCGCCATCAGGATGCTCGTAATTTAATTCGCAAGCTTGAGCGTGACGAAATTCTAGAGGAGCTTGTTAAATTTTATATCAAAAAGAATAACGAGGACTAGAAATGAGAATTATGGGATTAGACGTTGGGTCGAAAACTGTTGGTGTGGCAGTAAGTGATGCACTGGGGTGGACTGCTCAAGGTATTGAAACCGTAAAAATTGATGAGGCTAACGGAGAGTTCGGCATTGACCGCATCGCCGAGCTAGTAAAGGAATATACTATAACAGAATTTGTTGTAGGATACCCAAAAAACATGAATAATACGGTAGGACCGCGTGGTGAAGCATCCGAGAACTATAAAAAGTTGTTGGAAGAAACATTTTCACTACCGGTTAAGTTATGGGATGAACGTTTAACGACGATGGCTGCAGAACGCATGCTGATTGAAGCGGACGTGAGTCGCAAAAAGCGCAAGCAGGTCATTGATAAAATGGCAGCTGTGATGATTTTACAAGGCTACTTAGATAGCAAAAATTAATTGATGAGGTGACTTAGGCATGACACACGAGCATAACCATGAAGAAGAACTACATGTTCAACACATTACAGTGATTGACGAAAACGGAAACGAGCAGCTTTGTGAAGTGATTCACGTTCATGAATCTCCAGAGTTTGGCAAATCATATGTGTTTTACTCAATGGTAGGTGCAGAGGAAGATGAAGATGGTTCAGTTGAAATCTTTGTATCTTCATTCGTACCATCTGAAAATGGTGAAGATGGTGAATTAACACCAATCGAAACTGAAGCAGAGTGGGATATGGTAGAGGACGTTTTAAATGCATTAGAGGATGAAAACGAAGAATAATCTTCTAACTTCAAAGCTAGGAACAAGGATCGCAGCTTGCAGTCCTTGTTCCTTTTTTATTGACACTCTTCTTTGTACAAGGATTGTTAAATTAAGGAGTGAATGCTCGATAGATATGTGAATTTTGATCCACAAATGATGAGGATTGCTCTTAAAATGAGGCGACCCGCTCAGAAGTAGAGAAGAAGTGCTCCTAAGATGGGGAGACCCGCTCAAAATTAGGTGAGAAGCGCTCCTAAGGTGGGGCGACCCGCTCAGAAGTAGGGAAGAAGTGCTCTTAAAATGTGAGAATCCGCTCAAAAGAAGAGAAGAAGTGCTCCTAAAATGTGAGAACCCGCTCAAAAGTAGAGAAGCTCCGCTCGAAAATAGAAGAACCTAATCAAAAAGTGCCTTAACCCCACTAGATAAAAAAACTTTTTATTAATTGACATCAAATTGTCAAAAAGGAGGAAACCGTATGAATGAAGAAACGCAAGAATTTATGATTATCGGAGAAGATGGAAAGGAACAGCAGTGTCGTGTGGTCTTTACATTTGATGCAGAGGACAAGTCTTATGTGTTATTTTCTCTTGTAGATGAAAAAGGTCAAGAAATCCCAGGGGACATTTCAGCGATGACTTTTGATTACGATGATAATACAGGTGAGATGACCAATTTACAGCCTGTTGAAACAGATACAGAATGGGAAATGATTAATGAAGTGGTGTTAACACTACTTGATGAATTTGAGGAAGAGCCACAGCTAATTACGGTGACGGACGAAGAAGGGAAAGATCAAGTTTGTGAAGTCATTCATACGTTTTCATCTGAGCAATTCGGTAAATCGTATGTTTTGTATGTACCAGCGACGGATGAACCTATGGGGGAACGAGATATTTTTGCGGCTCAATATCTGTCTGGAAATGACGGTTCTATAGAAGAATTATTACCAATTGAAACTGATGAAGAATGGGCATTTGTTGAAGATGTATTAAACGAATTGTAAAAACTCTGAGTGGCTAACAACCACTCAGAGTTTTTTGTTTATTAATAGAAATTTTCTATCAATGGTCTAAAAATATTCTATCTGTAAATGAAATTTTTGTATTTTTAAATGAATTTAAGGGATTTTCGAGAAAAAACATGTATTTCAACCTCTTTATTTTCTGAATTTTTTAATAAATAGAATAAAAGAGGCATTGACCAATTCTGAGTAAATAGATAAGATTTGTTTTAAATTAAACCAAGTAAATTTATTTACTAAGGAGGAAATATGATGAGATTAGGTTGGAAATTGCTTATCGGTGCATTGGCAATAGGCTTGTTGGCTGGTTGCACAAACAAAGGAGAGGCTAGTAAAGAGGACATTGTAACATTAAAAGTAGGAGCTGCCAGTGTTCCTCATGCGGAAGTATTGGAGTATTTAGCAAAAGATCTTGAAACGGATGGAGTGAAACTAGACATTACCATAATAAAAGATGCTGTTCAAACGAACCAACAAACGGCAGATGGCGAGCTGGATTTTAACTATTTTCAACATGTTCCGTTTTTAGAACAGACGAATAAAGAAAGTCATTTAGATTTAGTCAGTGTAAAAGGAGTTCATATTGAACCATTTGGTGTGTATTCGAAGAAAATAAAAAAAATTAATGATTTGCCACAAAATGCAAAGGTTGCTGTACCTAATGATGTTGTCAATTTTTCACGAGCGTTATTACTTTTTCAAAATAATGGCTTGATTGAATTAGATAAAACCAAAAAAAGTGATTATACAGTCGAAGATATTACGAAAAATGAGAAGAGTATTCAATTTATAGGTGTTGATTCTCCATTACTTGTTCGTTCATTAGATGATGTAGAAGCATCTGCTATTAATACAAATTATGCATTAGAAGGGGGCTATAATCCTGTGAAGGATGCCCTCATTATAGAAGATTCTGAATCACCCTATGTCAATATAATAGCATCGACAAATGAAAAAAAAGATGATCCAGCTATACAGACAGTTGTTAAGTGGTTAACAAGTGAAAAGGCGCGTTCTTTCTTTGAAGATCAGTATAAGGGTGCTGTTGTCCCAGCATTTTAAAGCTTTGCAATCAACATAAATGCTAAGGAGGTAGACGTGCATGATTGAGTTTATTGAAACGACAAAAGAATTCCAGGTCGGTACTTCGACTGTAACGGCCCTAAATCATATCAATTTAACGATTCAGAAGGGGGATATTTTTGGTGTTATCGGCTTTAGTGGTGCTGGTAAGAGTACACTGATTCGCACAGTAAATTTACTGGAAGAGCCAACTTCTGGACGAGTACTTGTGAATGGCAAAGAATTAACTACGCTCACTAAAAAGCAGCTTCGAGAGGAGAAGAAAAAAATCGGTATGATTTTTCAACACTTTAATCTCCTTCATTCTAAAACTGTATTTGAAAATGTGGCAATGCCTTTAATCATAAGTGGCGTAAAAAAATCGAATTTGGAAGGTCAAGTAAAAGAGGCTTTAGCATTTGTTGGCTTAGCGGATAAAACTGATCGTTATATTGACGAGCTATCAGGCGGGCAGAAACAAAGAGTCGGCATTGCTAGAGCACTAGTGACAAAACCAACTATCCTTTTATGTGATGAAGCAACTTCGGCTCTCGACCCACAAACGACCAAATCGATTTTAGCTTTACTAAAGAAGGTCAATATAGAGTATGGTATTACGATTTTGATGATTACGCATGAAATGGAAGTTATCCGGGATATTTGTAATCGTGTAGCTGTCATGGAAAATGGAAGAATCATTGAAACAGGTAATGTACTTGAAATTTTTTCTACACCAAGAGAAGAGACAACTAAAAATTTTGTCCAATCAGTTGTTCGGGACGAAATCCCATCTTCTGTTTATGAACAGTTAAAAAGTATAGATGCCTCTAAAAAAATTTACAATTTAAAATTCATAGGAGTAGACGTCGGACAGCCGATTGTCTCACAGGTAGCTAAGAAATTTGCTGTAGATGTCAATGTTTTATTTGGCAATATCACTGAGTTACAAGGAATCCCATTCGGCCATTTAATCGTGGAGCTCGTTGGTTCTGAAAAAGATATACAAAAAGCATTTCTATTTATTCAGGCTAAAAATATTCAAATAGAGGAGGTTGTTGCACGTGAAAGTGAGCACACAAATTATTATCAACGCGGTTCTAGATACGCTGTACATGGTTAGCCTTTCTTTATTTTTTGGTGCCATTTTAGGCTTTATTTTAGGGATCATCTTAGTTGTGACGAGAAAAGGACATATTCTTGAAAATAAATTAATCTTCTCGATTGTCAATCCGATCGTCAATACATTGCGTTCCATTCCATTCATTATTTTACTTGTTGCAATCATTCCATTCACAAGATTACTCGTTGGCACCGCTATTGGTACAACTGCTGCCATTGTGCCGTTAGTCTTGCATATTGGACCATATATTTCAAGATTAATAGAAAATTCATTATTAGAGGTGGATGAGGGCATTATTGAAGCAGCCAAAGCAATGGGAGCTTCTCCATTTCAAATTATTCGAAAGTTTTTGTTGCCTGAAGCTTTTCCATCCTTAATTTTAAGTGTCACGACTGCAACGATTGGACTTATTGGTGCGACGGCTATGGCAGGAGCTGTTGGAGGCGGTGGTTTAGGTGATGTTGCTATTACTTACGGATATCAACGTTTTGATAATACGACGATATTAGTTACAGTGGTCATTTTAGTTGTACTTGTACAGATTATTCAAAGCATTGGTAATAGTCTTGAACGAAAAATACGTAGGGTGTCTTAAGGGAGAATGTAAACATGAAAAAGCTGAAATATGTAATAGGACTTTTTACATTATTATTTTTACTAGCAGCATGTGCAGAAGCAGATGAAAAAGATACTGTGAAGGTCGGTATCCGTAGCTCAGAATTGAAAACATGGGAGTATGTAAAGGAACAGGCTAGTAAGGAAGGCATTAACCTAGAATTAGTAACATTCTCTGCGCAATATGACCCGAATCAGGCATTGGCGGAGGGAGAAGTCGATATTAATGCTTTTCAACATGTTGCGTATTTAAATTTATTTAATACGAACAATAACTCGGATTTACAGGCAATTGGCACAACGATAATGGCACCAATTGGCTTATATTCAAACAAATATAAATCGCTAGATGATGTAAAAGAAGGCGCAAAAATCGCTGTGCCAAATGATCCTTCCAACTGGGGTAGAGCTTTGCTGCTGCTTCAGGAGCATGGACTACTAACCGTAACGGACAATTTTGATGGTAACGGTGGAGAAGATCGAATTAAAGGTAATCCCAAAAACTTAACAATTTTGCCTGTTGATGGTGCAACAACGCCACGTGTGATGGAGGATGCTGATTTTGCCATTATTAATAATGGTGTTGCTGTAGAAGCTGGTCTTTTATTGAAAGATGCCATCATTCATGAGAGTAAAACAGCTAAACCATTTATTAATGTTATCGTGGCAAAGGCAGAAGATAAAAATAATGACACATTGAAGAAAATAGTGGAAATTTATCAGCGCGATGAAACGGGGAAATTTATTAAAGAAGTATCGAATGGCAATTATATTCCAGTGGAGATGCCTCTGGATGAATTAGCAACATGGAAGGATTTCTATTCATATTAGGGAGGAGAATCATAATGACTAAGAAAAAAGAAATAAAACTGGCCTTATATTTAATTGGAGCAGGTATGCATGTGGCTGCATGGAGGCACCCATCTGCCCAAGCCAATGCAAGCATCGATATTCAAGCATTACAAAAAGTAGCGCAGATTGCGGAAAAAGGAAAATTTGATATAGCTTTTGTTGCTGACAGTTTAGCCATTAATCATGAGTCACACCCACATATTTTAAATCGCTTTGATCCATTAATTCAAATTACGGCTTTAGCGGCGGCAACAACTAAAATTGGACTGGGTGCAACTGCTTCAACGACATACAGTGAGCCATATGTGCTAGCAAGACAGTTAATGTCTATCGATCATATAAGCAATGGGAGGGTTGCTTGGAATTTAGTAACCACAGCAGATGCCACAGGGGAAACGGCTTTAAATTTTAGTCGCGATAAGCATTGGGAGCATGACCATCGCTATGAACGTGCAGAGGAATTTATCGATGTTGTTCAATCATTATGGGATTCATGGGAAGACGACGCTTTTCTTTATGACCGAGATAATAATCGATTTTATGATCGTCATAAAGTGCATGAAACATCATTTAAGGGAAACTATTTATCTGTTAAAGGTCCATTAAATATTGCTCGTTCTGTACAGGGGCAGCCTGTAATTGTAGAGGCTGGTGCATCTAAACCAGGCCAACAATTAGCTGCACGTACAGCGGAAGTTGTATTTGTCCATTGGGATGATATTGAAAAATCGAAAGAACACTACCGTCAACTAAAGGCACAGCTTATTCCATTTGGACGTAAGGAGGAGGAGCTTCTTGTTTTACAAGGAATTTCCCCAATAGTGGGTGATACAGAGGAGGAGGCAGTTCGTAAATATAATGAGTTACAGGCATTGATTGATCCATACGAAAGCTTAAAATTTGTTTCTGGGTACATGGGAAATGTTGACTTTTCAAAGTATTCACTTGAGACACCTGCTATCGAAGTGGAATTCCCAGAAGTTAATAGTATTCAAAGTCACTTTTATGAACACTTAGAGATTATTAAAAAGGAAAATTTAAAAGTTGGCGATTTGTATGCACGCCTTTTTGGACCTGCAAAGCGCGATGCTTTTGTCGGAACACCAACACAAATAGCAGATGAAATGGAGCGTTGGATAGTAGAGCAAGCAGCAGATGGCTTTATGCTACAGTTTCCGCTATTACCACGCGATTTAGAGGATTTTGTTGACAAGGTTGTACCGATTTTGCAGGAGCGAGGTATTTATCGTAAAGATTATACAGGCACAACGTTAAGAGAGCATTTAGGCTTGAAAAAGCCGCTGAATCGTTTTGCTAAAAGTAAGGTGACTCAGGAATGATTGATATTTTTATTCGAAATGAACGAGAGCAAAGGCTTGTTCAATATGCTCAGAATTTAGCCAAACAAATTGAGAAGACAGCTAATCGATATGATGAGAGTGGAGAATTTCCATTTGAGCATTTTAAGATTTTAGAAGATGCAGGCTATTTTCGATTAACAGTGCCTTTAAAATACGGTGGAGAAGAAATTTCTCTATACGAAATGTTATTAGTCCAAGAACAATTAGCTAGAGGTGATGCGTCTACTGCATTATCTGTTGGCTGGCACTTATTGACGTTTTTGAATGTTCGTGAGGCGAAAACATGGCCAGAGCCTATCTTTGCAGAATTATGCCGAAAAGCAGTTGAGGAAGGCTCACTTTTGAATATTATTAATAGTGAACGTGGAAAAGGGAATATTTCTCGAGGGAGTTTACCTGGTACAATCGCTAAAAAGGTACCGGGAGGATATTGCATTACTGGTGAAAAGGCATTTGCTTCATTAGCACCGATTTTAAAACAATTCACCATTATTGCTTATCTGGAAGAAGAAAATCTAACAGCTGAGTTTCTCATTACTAAAAATGAACAAGTGGAAATTGTTGAAACATGGGATGCGATGGGCATGAGGGCAACGGGCAGTCATGATATTATTTTTCATGACACGTTTGTACCAGAAGCAGCGTTACTTTACAGACATCGTCCAAATGAAGTTAATCGTTTTTTAGCTGATGGTCGCGTGTACTCGTTAGAGATTCCAGCCGTTTATTTAGGGGTGGCAGGAGCAGCAAGAGATTATGCCATTGATTTTGCTAAAAATACGTATTCACATAGCTTAGAAAATACAATCGCTCATGCTGGTCATGTTCAGCAAAAAATTGGTGAAATAGAAGTACTTTATCAAACTGCACGAAGAACATTGTATAGTATTGCAACACAGGTTGAACAAAATCCAGTTCTTAAGGAGCAACTATCGGAGTCTGTTAGTATTGCAAAGTATGTTATTTGTAATTACGCCATTGATATTGTAACAAAAGCTATGCAGGTTGTAGGGGGACGAAGTCTATCTAAAGAAAACAAAATCCAGCGTCTATTTAGAGATGTTCAATGTAGCCGTTTTAATCCGCCAGCAGATGATGTGGTTATATCTCAACTTGCGATGGGATTACTTGTCGATAAGAAGCAAGAAACTTTTCAATTATATTATATATAATGAAGATTCTGAACCGTAAAAGGTTTATAGAGAGGGAATCTGCCAGCAAAAATAGCTGGCAGATTTTTTTACATATACAATTTCTCCTGAATTGTCGATTTCTGTTTGTCGTGAAAGTTGATTTCTAGTATGATATTGAATAGTGATAGGGGGGAAACCCGTGGATAACGGTTCTAAAAAACAAGAAATGTTTTCAAAAATGCAGGAAAGAAAATCTGAGGTAAAAATCGTGAGAAAAATCGTCGCCATTATTGCCATTGTTTTCGTACTTATAATTGGGGGTGCTGGTTTATTTGGGTACAATTATGTGAAGGGTGCACTAAAACCACTAGACCCTAATGCAACGAAGACAATTGCGGTGGAAGTACCAATTGGTTCTAGTTTGTCCTCCATTTCAACACTACTAGAGAAAAAAGGTGTCATAAAAGATGCACGTGTTTTTAAATACTATGCAAAATTTAAAAATGAATCACAATTTCAAGCGGGAAATTATGATTTAACACAGGCAATGACATTTGATGAACTCATTGAAAGCTTGAAAACAGGGAAGGTATATCGTAAGCCTGTCTTTACGATGACAGTACCAGAAGGCTTAACACTTGAACAAATTGGGAAAGTGATTGAAAAGAAAACACCGTACACACAAAAAGAATTTATGGATCTTGTGACGAGTGACACATTTGTTCAACAAATGATGGCTAATTACCCTGAGCTAGTTACAGAGGCCGTTTTAGCTGACAATATTCGCTATGATTTAGAGGGCTATTTCTATCCAGCTACGTATTCTTATTATGAAGAAAAACCATCTTTACAAGCCATTGTAGAAGAGATGATAGCGGCCATGAATAATGTGGTGAAGAACTATAGTGATGTTTTAGCCGAAAAACAAATGTCAGTGCATCAGCTGTTAACGTTTGCGTCATTATTGGAAGAAGAAGCGACTGCTCAAACAGATCGAGAGACTATCGCGAGTGTCTTCTATAATCGAATCAATGAAGGTATGCCTCTACAAACAGACCCAACCGTGTTATATGCACTGGGTGATCATAAAGATCGTGTTCTATATGAAGATTTAGAAGTGGACAATGCCTATAACACTTACAAAAATAAAGGTTTACCACCTGGACCAATTGCAGGCGCAGGTAAGACTTCGATTGAGGCATCATTAAATCCAAGTCAAACAGATTATTTCTACTTCTTAGCAGATAAAGAGGGTGTCAACCACTTCTCGAAAACATATGATGAACATTTGCAGAAGGTAGAAAAATATTTACGAAAAGAAGAGTAAACGTATAGGAAGAATAAAAATCATATAGCAAACAGAGGAATAGAAGGAAAGAAAAATAGCTTTCCTTCTATTTTCATGCTATTATAAAGTGTGATTTTTGATCAATCCGTTCATTTATGCGGGACAAATATGCGTGGTGGCAATTGTTTGAGCATATCTAAGCAATTGCTCATTTTTGTATGGCAAAGTACCAAGACATCACGTTTGGTCCTTTTCTTTTTGTTGATAAATGATGAAGTACAGACAACGACAAACGCTCGTTGCCTTTTAAATGAGGGTGGAAACAATGGAATTATCAGATGCATATATACAATCATTTATACAGCCACGTAATGAATTGCTTTTAGAAATGGAAGCCTATGCGGAGGAGAATCATGTACCGATTATGCAACTTGCAGGTATAGATGCATTAAATCAACTGTTGCGTATTCAAAATCCGACAAAAATTTTAGAAATAGGTACGGCAATTGGTTACTCTGCTATTCGTATGGCAGAGGCATTGCCCAATGTCCAAATTGTTACAATTGAACGTGATCAAGATCGTGTAACAAGGGCAAAAGCCTATATTAAACGTTCGACTGTATCAGATCGAATTACGGTCATTGAGGGGGACGCTTTAGAGGTGGACGATAAGGCCATCGATACGACTTTTGATGCTGTCTTTATTGATGCTGCGAAGGGACAATACCAACGCTTTTTTGAAAAATACGCTCCTTTAGTAAAATCAGGTGGGGTATTATATATCGATAATATGTACATGCATGGCTTGTCTGATTTAGAGTTGAAGGATGTTCCACGTCGTAAGCGCACAATGATTCGCAATTTAAAAAACTTCACGGATTGGATTATGCAGCACCCAGATTATACAAGTGCTTTTTTACCAGTCGGTGACGGTTTATTACTATGTTTGAAGAGGTGACTACTATGAAAAAACCAGAATTGCTTGTGACACCACAATCATTAGAACATATAAAAGCACTTTTAGAAGCTGGAGCAGATGCTTTTGTTATAGGTGAACAACAATTTGGTCTACGTCTAGCAGGGGAGTTTTCTGTTGAAGAAGTGGAAGAAGCAACGAAGCTTATTCACGCAGCAGGTAAAAAGGTGTATGTTGCAGTCAATGCACTTTTCCATAATGAGAAGCTAGAGGCACTTGCTGACTATTTAAAAGAAATGCAACGTATCGGGGTGGATCGTTTAATTTATGGTGATCCAGCGGTACTCATTATTCGCCGAGAGCAAGATGTTACGATTCCATTACATTGGAATCCAGAAACGACGGCTACAAACTGGTTTACGGCTAATTACTGGGGGAAACGTGGTGCAACGCGTGCCGTGTTAGCACGTGAGCTTTCTCTTGATGAAGTATTAGAAATTAAAGAAAATACCGAGATGGAGATTGAGGTACAAGTACATGGGATGACATGTATGTTCCAATCTAAACGTCCATTACTCGGCCATTATTTCTTATATCAAGATAAAGTAATGGCTATTGAAAATCGCCAAGATAATCGTAATATGTTCCTACATGATGATGAACGAAATAATAAATATCCAATATATGAAGATGTAAACGGTACACATATTTTCAGTCCAAATGATATGTGTATTATTGATGAGCTTGGTGAATTATTTGAAGGTGGCATCCATGCTCTGAAAATTGAAGGTGTTCTTCAAGCTCCAGACTATGTGGTAGCGGTAACAGAAGCTTATCGAAAAGCAATCGATACGTATTTTGACGAGTCAGAAGAAGCGTATGAAGAGATCAAAGATGATTTATTAGCAAAAATTGAAGATATTCAACCAGCCATTAGACCATTAGATACAGGCTTTATCTTCAAGGAAACAGTTTACTAGGAGGGGCAATACCATGGCATTAGCGTTAGAGCAAAATGACAAAATCCGTGAGATTGTCGACGGTAAACGTGTCATTACTAAAAAACCAGAGTTACTTGCCCCAGCAGGTAGCTTAGAGAAATTAAAAGTAGCTGTTCATTACGGAGCAGATGCAGTATTTATCGGTGGGCGAGAGTTTGGTCTACGTTCGAATGCGGATAACTTCTCCATTGAAGAGATGCGTGAAGGTGTAGAATTTGCCAATCGATATGGAGCAAAAATATATGTAACGACAAATATTTTTGCCCATAATGAAAATATGGATGGCTTAGAACGTTATTTAAAGGACATTGAATCAGTCGGGGTAACGGGTATTATTGTAGCAGACCCACTCATTATCGAAACATGTCGCACAGCAGCACCTAAGCTTGAAATTCACCTTTCCACACAGCAATCGCTGTCCAACTGGAAGGCCGTTCAGTACTGGAAAGAAGAAGGCTTACATCGTGTAGTTTTAGCACGTGAAGTAGGCGGAGAAGAAATGAAGCTGATGAAGGAAAAGGTGGATATTGAAATTGAGGCCTTCGTTCATGGCGCAATGTGTATTGCCTACTCTGGTCGTTGCGTTCTATCTAATCATATGACGGCTCGTGACTCAAACCGAGGGGGATGCTGCCAATCATGCCGCTGGGACTATGATCTATATGAACTAGAAGATGGTGAAGAAAAAGCACTTTTCGATGATAGTCATGCACCATTTGCGATGAGTCCGAAAGACTTGAAATTAATTGAAGCGATTCCTCATATGATTGAGCTTGGTATCGACTCGTTAAAAGTCGAAGGTCGTATGAAATCCATTCACTATGTAGCGACAGTCGTTTCTGTGTACCGTAAAGTAATTGATGCCTATTGTGCAGATCCAGAAAACTTTAACATTAAACGGGAATGGCTAGAGGAATTAGACAAATGTGCTAACCGTGATACGGCTGAAGCATTCTTCCATGATGCACCTGGCGTTGAGGAGCAAATGTTTGGTGTGCATGGACGTAAAACAACCTATGAATTTGCTGGTCTTATTTTAGATCATGATCCAGAAACAAAAATAGTGACAATGCAACAACGTAATTATTTTAAACCTGGTGACGAAGTAGAATTCTTTGGTCCTGAAATTGAGAATTTCCGTTTAACAATGGGCGAAATTTGGGATGAGGATGGCAATAGCCTAGATGCAGCTCGTCACCCACTACAAATTGTTAAATTTAAATGCGACACACTATTGAAACCGCATAACATGATGCGAAAGGAGAATAACTAATGGCAGTGAAGCGTCCTGTTGTCATCGGAATCGCAGGTGGCTCATGCTCAGGAAAAACGAGTGTGACGCGCGCCATTTATGATGTTTTCCGTGAGCATTCTGTTGTGGTAATTGAACAAGATTTTTATTACAAGGATCAAAGTCATTTAACATTTGAAGAACGCTTAGGAACAAACTACGATCATCCGTTAGCTTTCGATAATGATTTATTAATTGAGCACATAAAAAAATTGTTAGTGCGTCAACCAATTGAAAAACCTGTTTATGATTATGTCCAGCATACACGAGCAGAAGAAGTTATCCATGTTGAACCAGTAGATGTTATTATACTAGAAGGTATTCTAGTGCTAGAGGATGCTGATTTACGTGATTTAATGGATATCAAATTATTCGTGGATACAGATTCAGATTTACGCATTATTCGTCGCATCATGCGTGATATTAAAGAGCGTGGACGTACAACGGATTCAGTGATCGAGCAGTATTTATCGGCAGTTCGACCAATGCATAATTTATTTATTGAACCAACCAAACGTTATGCTGATATCATTATTCCTGAAGGTGGGGATAATGAGGTGGCGATTGATTTAATGGTAACGAAAATTAAAACTATTCTTGAAACCGACAACGTATTGTAATAAGATAGAGTGGTATTGACAATATTTACATGCATATTTTGAAAAAGCATGCATACTATTAGGTCAAAGCGTAATTTGAAAACGTTTAAAAATAATAAAATTCGATTAAATGCATCTTCTACGCATTTAGTCGAGTTTTATGTTTTTATATTGAAGAAACAAGGAGTGAAGGACTTTGGCAAATGAAAAACAGTACCCTATGACAGCTGAGGGGAAACGTAAATTAGAAGAAGAATTAGTAAAATTAGAAACTGAAACACGTAAAGAAATCGTTGAACGTATTAAAATAGCACGTGATTTTGGAGATCTTTCTGAAAACGCTGAGTACGATTCAGCAAAAGAAGAACAAGCCTTTTTAGAAGGTCGTATTTCTACATTAAAATCAATGATTCGTAACGCGGTGATTATTTCTGAGGATGAGACAGATAACAGTGTAGTATCACTAGGGAAAACGGTTACATTTGTAGAAATCATTAATGGTAAGCCATCAACAGATGAAGAATCTTATACAATTGTTGGTTCTGCTGAGGCAGATCCTATGGAATTCCGTATTTCGAATGAATCCCCAATTGCAAAAGGTCTACTTGGTCGTGCTGAAGGTGAAGAGGTTGTCGTTCAAACACCTGGTGGCGAAATGAAAGTGAAAATTCTTTCAATTAAATAATTTGTATATGTACAAGCAGTTAGCCTTTGGCTGACTGCTTGTACCATTTTTAGAGTGAAAGCTATGTAGTAAAATAGTGAGTATAATTATTTTGCAAGTGCTGTCGAACTTGATAGAATATTTGCTAGAGAGGGGGAGACATTATGAGTGAACGACAAACTCGAAGTGGTCGTCATTTGCAGCCATCTCGTAATAAAAAGCTAGATAAACTATTGAATGTTTTAATTGGTGTCGTGGTTGTACTTATTATTATCACAGCAACCTATGTGTTTAAATGGCAAGATGATGCAGATCAAGCAGTGAAAGAGGAACCAGCTCAAGAGGAACAGAGCGGCGATGCCGAAAAAGACGTAGAGAAAGAACCGACGAATGAAGAAGAGAAAGATCTTGCTGTAGAAGAAGATAAACCTTCAGAGCAAGAATCAGAACCTGAGACATCTCCGGAAGAACAAGGCACACCAGAAGAATCAACATCAGATAATCCAATTGTTGAAAAGGTCATCACGAATAAAAATTGGCAGCCAACACCTACAACACAAACAGGTCAGCATGTGTCTTCATATAATGACAAATCAGTAGACTGGGCTGAAAAGGTAGCAACCGTAGCAACTGTGACAGGTATCGACCAAAGCAATATGATTATCTGGCGTATGCAAAACAATGGTGGTCCTAATTCATCCATTGCTACTGTTTCGAGCAATGATAAATCTCAAATGTATCGTGTAAGCATGGAATGGGTTGATAATGAAGGTTGGATGCCTGTGAAGCTAGAGCAACTAAATACATTAGAAGGCGCCTATTGACGAAAATCACTCTTTTGATTATTTTTAATAGAGTTGATAAAGAAGGGAAGTAACAGTACATGAAAATTGCAGTAATCGGCGCAATGGAAGAGGAAGTAGAGCTTCTTAGAGCAGCATTAAACGATGCACACAGCACAACAATTGCAGGTAGTGAGTATACAACAGGAACTTATGAGGGGAAGGAAGTCGTCTTATTAAAAAGCGGTATCGGTAAAGTAAATGCTGCTATGTCTACGACAATCCTTTTACATGAGTTTAAGCCTGATGTTGTGATTAATACAGGCTCTGCAGGTGGATATGATGAAGCACTTGAGGTAGGCGCTGTTGTCATTTCTGATGAAGTTCGCCACCATGATGTAGATGTCACAATCTTTGGCTATGAAATTGGACAAATGGCTGGTATGCCAGCAGCATATAAATCAGATGAGCAATTGATGAAGGCAGCTGAGGAGGCTGTGAAGGCAGTTGGAGAGCATCAGTATGGCGTTGGCTTAATTTGCTCTGGGGATGCTTTTATGAATGATCCTGAACGTGTAGAGGCTGTTCGTCGTCATTTCCCTCAAATGAAAGCTGTAGAGATGGAAGCGGCTGCAGTTGCACAAGTTTGTTATCAGTTTGCTACACCTTTTGTAGTCATTCGTGCATTATCAGATATTGCGGGTAAAGAATCGAATATTAGCTTCGATGAGTTTTTACCAGTTGCTGCAAAGCATTCAACACAAGTGGTATTAAAAGCAATTGCCTCACTGTAAACTACACAAAATGGTCAAAATGTGTGGTTTATCCTGTGAGAAAAATCACAGTTAATCCAAAAAACAAATGCTACACTGACATTAATAAATCTCTTCATAATAGAATGGGAGGCATTCATGATGTTATTTTTAACAGTAGGTGTAGTCATTATTACAACTTTAATAGGTACGTTGATTTCAGCAGAACTCTCGGAATCAGCACATTAGTATGACGGGAAAGCTCCTTTGCGACATAGTCATGTCGCAGGGGAGCTTTTTATATGCCATGAAATAGGCACATTCTCCGCCATTGATGGATTGAATTTTTCTTATGGCCATTTTACAATATATTACTCGATAGTTTTTTGGTCTCGTTTGTACAGTTGATAGAGTTTAATGAGTGCTCTTTTTTCAATGCGAGATACATAGCTGCGTGAAATATTTAAGCGTGCTGCAATTTCCTTTTGTGTAAGTGCATCCTGTTGATTTAACCCATAACGTAGTGTCACAATTTCGAGCTCACGTTCATCAAGCATATGCAAATAGTGGTATAACTGTGCTACATGCTCTTTATGCTCTAGCTTCTCTGTGGCACTTTCTTCGTCACACTGAAGTAAATCACGAATTTGCAGTGCATTCCCATCTTTATCAGTTCCAATCGGCTCAAATAGTGAAACGTCTTTCTGTACTTTTTTTTGAGTGCGCAAATGCATTAAAATTTCATTTTCAATGCAACGAGCTGCATATGTGGCAAGTCTTGTTTTTTTGTCAGGGGTATAGCTCTCAACGGCTTTCATTAGTCCAATTGTTCCAATGGAAATATAATCATCGAGTTGCTCATGTTTTGGATGGAATTTTTTAACGACATGCGCGACAAGCCTCATATTACGTTCTATTAGGTCAAGACGCGCTTGCTCATCGCCACCTAAAAATCGTTCAATACAAGCAGCTTCCTCTTCTTTTGAAAAGGGTTTATGGAATGTTTGCCCCTTTAAATAGCCAAGCAACGCAGGGATTTCAAGCCATAACTGCAACATTGATGTAAAAATTCCGCTCATTGAATGATTTCATCCTTTCCCCATTTTTCGACAGTATATGTTTAAAAACTGTGGGAAATGAAAAAAGTGCAACAGCAAATGTGCTGTTACACTTTTTTTAGCGTAAATGTACTAATCATGAGTAAAGCTAAAATGGGAAAAAGGAAAAGATAAAATGCCGGATGGAACGTATTAGCTGCGAAATACGTTAAAGTTAAGAACGTACCTGCGGCTGTAATTGGTAAACCTGTGAAATAACCGTTTGCTTCACTAATATTGAAGCGAGCTAAACGCATCGCGCCACAGACGATAAATAATACGGCCATCATCATGCCGACAAAACCAAAATCAACTAGAACAACTTCATACATTAATAATGCAGGCGCCACACCAAATGATATAATATCACTCATAGAATCTAATTGTTTACCTAATTCAGACACTTGTCCGAGCGCTCTCGCTACCTTACCATCGTAGCGATCAAGAAGAGCTGCTAAAAAGATAAACAAGACACTATAGCTATAGTATTCATGTAAAGTGGCCATAATAGCCGCGCCTCCAAAGGACATATTACTAATTGTGATGAAGTTAGCTGCGTGCGATTTCATTTTCTTAACCGTGGTATCCACCAACTTGTGATAAAAAAACAAGGGGGATCACTCCTTTGCACTTAAGATATTGTACCATTATACTTCGAATGCGAAAAAATTGACAGTCTAAATTAATGGATAGGGGTTTTACTGTATGAAAGAAAAACTATATCAACGCTTGATAGAACTAACGAATGGTAAGCAATCTTCCCATCTTTTGCAGGCAATTGCGAAAGCGAAGTGGAGTAAACGTATAATTCCAAGCTACATGAAGTTATACGATATTAACCTTGAAGAAGTTTCAAAAAAACAACAACAATTTTCGTGTTTACATGATTTTTTTACAAGAGAACTGATAGAAGAGGCTCGACCTATTGAACAAAATCCTACCGTTTATGCCAGCCCTGTGGATGCCAAAGTGGAATCCTTTGGACGTATTGAATGGGATATGACATTTCTTGTGAAGGGCAAACCCTATGCATTACAAGATTTACTTGGTAATACAGAACGAGCAGCACAATATGCAGACGGACATTATATCGTATTTTATTTAAGTCCTGCTGATTATCATCGTATCCATAGCCCGATAGATGGAGAAGTATTGCGACAATATACACTTGGTCAGAAATCTTATCCTGTGAATCAGCTAGGTCTTACATACGGTAAAAAACCAATTTCTCATAATTATCGTTTAGTGACAGAGCTAAAAACAGCTAATAATCAGCATGTTGCCTTTATCAAAGTGGGTGCGACCTTTGTGAATTCCATTGTGCTTACCAATACAACAACGAAATGGCGTAAGGGGCAGGAAGTTGGTTATTTCTCATTTGGTTCCACTGTAGTGATGCTGTTTGAAAAGGATACGATTAAATTTACGGATAATGTTGTAAAAGGCAGCCCAATTCGAATGGGTGAAGCCTTTGCAAATATGCTATAATGGTCGAATAATACGTTAAGATTAGGGGTCGCTATTTTGTATAATTTTTTATTACCGAACGAATTTGTGACGAATATTTTTGAAATTACGCCGGAAAAGTTACAGGAATTAGGGATTAGAGGAATCATTACGGATTTAGATAATACGCTTGTTGAATGGGATCGTCCAGATGCAACAGAAGAGCTAATCATTTGGTTACGCATTATGAAAGAATCAGGTATTCGTGTTATTATTGCGTCGAATAACAATGAAGCTCGTGTGAAGCATTTTGCTGAGCCATTAGGTATCCCGTATATTCACAAGGCGAAAAAGCCACTTCGTAATGCTTTTTATAATGCGCTGATTCAACTAGGCTTGCGTCCAAATGAAGTGGTTATGGTAGGAGATCAACTCCTTACAGATGTAATGGGAGCAAACCGCTTAGGCTTACACACAGTGCTTGTGAAGCCTGTTGCACAATCAGATGGGCTTGTAACAAAATTGAATCGTTTCATTGAACGTCGCGTATTTAATGATTTGAAACGAAAAGGAATTATAACTTGGGAGGAACAAGAATGATTGAAATGCCAAATTGTATTGGCTGTGGTACAACAATTCAAACAGAAGATAAAACAGCAGTTGGGTATGCACCCCCATCATCATTAGAAAAGGATGTGGTCATTTGCCAACGTTGCTTCCGTTTGAAGAATTACAATGAAATTCAACCAGTATCATTAACAGATGACGATTTTTTACGTATTTTAAATGGTCTTGGTACACAGCAAGGCTTAATCGTAAAAATTGTTGATATATTTGATTTTAATGGAAGTTGGCTACCAGGACTTCACCGATTTGTAGGGAAGAATCCTGTCCTATTGATTGCCAACAAAGCAGATTTATTACCAAAATCAGTGAAACCGAAAAAAGTTATCAACTGGTTGAAACGAGAAGCAAAGGCTCTTGGACTACAACCTGTCGATGTCCTATTAGTCAGCGCCCATAAAGGCAAAGGGATGGCAGAAGCAATGGAAGCCATCGATGCGTATCGCAAAGGACAAAATGTATATGTTGTTGGCTGTACAAATGTTGGGAAATCTACGTTCATTAACCGAATTATTAAGCAGGCAACAGGTGAGGGTGAAGTTATCACAACCTCTCACTTCCCAGGCACTACTTTAGACATGATTGACATTCCATTAGATGATGGTAGTGCATTATATGATACACCAGGTATTATTAATCACCATCAAATGGCTCATCATATTGATTCAAGTGAATTAAAATATATTATGCCGAAAAAAGAAATTAAGCCGAAAGTCTACCAACAAAATGCTGGGCAAACCTTGTTTATTGGTGCATTGGCGAGATTTGATTTTATTCAGGGAGACCGTTCTGCCTTTACAATCCATGTGGCAAATGATTTACCAATTCATCGTACAAAGCTTGAGAAGGCAGATGCGTTATATGAAGAACATAAAGGAGAACTATTGGCACCCCCAACTGCGGAATTTATCGACCAGCTGCCGCCATTGGTTCGTCATGAATTTTCCATCAAAGAAGAGAAAACAGATATTGTATTCTCTGGGCTAGGCTGGATTACTGTTCAGCATGCCAATGTAGTAGTAGCAGCTTACGCACCAAAAGGTGTACAAGTTTCAATTCGTCCTTCACTGATTTAAATGGAAGGACATAGTAGAGAGAGGGACTAGAACATGAAGAAGTGGTTTGCAGTTATGGGTGATCCAATTGAACATTCAAAATCACCTGCCATGCACAATGCTTGGTTCGAGGACATGTCCATTGATGCAACATATATTCCTTTACATGTCACGCCGGCCCAATTAGAATCAGCTATTGCTGGTTTGAAGACATTAGGTGCAAGTGGCTGGAACGTGACAATACCTCATAAAACAGCAATCATTCCATATCTAGATGAGCTAGATGAGCTGGCACAAAAAATGGGCGCAGTGAATACAGTTGTACGAACAACAGAAGGAAAGCTGAAAGGCTATAATACAGATGGTATAGGTTTTGTTCGATCACTCGAAGAAGCCGTTGGAGTATCTCATAAAGACAAGCCTGTATTACTTGTTGGTGCTGGTGGTGCTGCTCGTGGCATTGCCTTTGCTATGCAGCAACAAGGCTATTGTCATTTAACCATTGCCAATCGTACGGTGGAGAATGCACAAACGATTATTGATGAAATGGGTATGGGACGTGCCATTTCATTACAAGAAGCGGAAGAGACGCTAGCTGATTTCAGCATTATTGTGCAAATGACATCGGCTGGCCTTTCCACGGGCAATTTTTCGATGCCATTTTCATTAGATCGGCTGATGAAAGGAGCAATTGTTGCGGATATTGTGTATAATCCATTAATGACGCCTTTTTTACAAGCGGCTGAAGAAAAAGGGGCAACGATCGTCACTGGCTTAGGGATGTTTGTCCATCAAGGAGCCATTGCTTTTGAACACTGGTTAGGAAACTATCCAAATACAAATTCAATGATTGCGCAACTGAAGGCGCAATTAGGAGGAAACTAATTTTTATGTTAACAGGTAAACAGAAACGTTTTTTACGTGCAGAAGCACACCATTTAACACCTATTTTCCAAGTAGGAAAAGGCGGCGTTAATGATGAAATGACAAAGCAAATTCGTGAGGCATTAGAAGTACGTGAGTTAATTAAAGTACGTATTTTAGATAACTGTGAGGAGGATAAACATGAAGTCGCTGAAGCATTAGCAACAGGCGCTCATGCGGAGCTTGTCCAATTAATCGGCCTAACAGTTGTTTTATATAAAGAGTCACGCAATCATAAAAAGATTGTATTACCAAAAGCAACGAAATAAGGTGAGACGATGAAAAGGGTCGGTTTACTAGGAGGTACATTTAATCCACCACATATGGGGCATCTTTTGATGGCAAATGAAGTATTTCATGCGCTAGAACTTGATGAAATTCGCTTTATGCCTAATGCCATACCACCACATAAGCATGCACGTTTTGATGCCAGTAATGTCGAACGACTTGAAATGGTAAAGCGTGCGATTCGTCCATTTCCTTATTTTTCAGTAGAGTCGTATGAGCTTGAGAAGGGTGGCGTATCCTATTCCTATGAGACACTTTCTGCCTTGTGTAGAAGAGAACCGAATGTAAAATTCTACTTTATCATCGGTGGCGATATGATTGATTCGCTACATACATGGCATTGTATCGATGATTTAGTGAAACTAGTTCAGTTTGTCGGAGTAAAGCGTCCAGGGACAGCGGCGACAACCGAGTACCCTATAAGTATGGTGGAAGTGCCTCAAATCGATTTATCGTCCACACTGATTCGTGAACGCCTGGCGACTGGAGGAACGGTGACATTTTTACTACCAGAAGCGGTAGAGACGTTCATACGAGAGGAAGGTCTTTATGGAACGCGAACAGTATTTAGCGGCGATTAAGCCAAGAATGCCTGAAAAACGTTATATTCATACAATCGGTGTGATGGAAACGGCCATCGACCTAGCTCAAAAGTATGGAGAGGACGTGAAAAAAGCTGAAACAGCAGCTATCCTCCACGATATTGCTAAATATGCAGACATTGAGTGGATGGAGAAGATCGTTCGTGATGAAGAATTAGATGCAAGACTCATTGGGTGGGGCAGTGAATTACTACATGGTCCAGTCGGTGCATATATAGCACAAAGTGAGTTTGCCATCACAGACAAAGAGCTGTTGAATGCTATTCGTTTCCATACAACTGGGCGCGCTGGTATGAGCCGTTTAGAAAAAATCATTTTTGTCGCAGATATGATTGAACCGAACCGTCGATTTGATGGTGTTGATCGTCTACGCAAAAAAGCGCAAAAAAATTTGGATAAGGCGATGAGTGCATGTGTACGCCATACTTTGGCATTTTTAATTGACACAAAGCAGCCAATTTATCCTTTATCAATAGAATGTTATAACGATATGATGAACAGAGAGGAAAGTGAAGGATGACTTCAACTTTATTACAAGCAGCGTACAAAGCAATTGACGACAAACATGGTGAGGACATTGTCGTTTTAAATATGAAAGGAATTTCCCTTTTAGCGGACTATTTTATCATTGCTCATGGTAACTCAGATCGCCAAGTGCAAGCAATTGCGCGTGAATTACAGGATGTAGCTGAAAAAGATGGCTATGAAATTCGCCGTGTCGAAGGTTTCGATGGAGCTCGTTGGGTACTTGTCGACTTAGGAGATGTAGTGGCACATGTATTCCATAAGGATGAGCGTGCTTATTATAATTTAGAGCGTCTTTGGGGCGATGCACCGCAACTAGACATGCCAGAGGCCTAAGTGAGTTACGAACGCTTTGCCCATGTCTATGATGAGCTTCAAACGGATATTCCTTACAATCTCTATGTAGATTGGGTTGTACAACATGCACCAAGCAACCAATACACAAAACTTTTAGATATTGGTTGTGGCACTGGTGTACTTAGCTTGTTATTTGCACAGTCTGGCTATCAAGTCAGTGGAATCGATTTATCAGAAGAGATGCTGTCCATTGCAGCAGAACGCTTTGCTGGTGCAGGCTACCATGCCCCATTATACTGTATGTCTATGGTCGAACTAGACGGGTTTGAGGAAATGGATATTGTCACGATCACAATTGACTCCTTGAATTACGTAGTAGAGGAGCAGTCTGTCTATACCACATTAGAACGTATCTATACGGCTTTGCGTGATGGGGGTCAGCTGTTTTTTGATGTTCACTCATTATTTAAAATGAATGAGATTTTTTTAGATGGTCCGTTCACGTATGATGACGGTGATATTAGCTATATATGGCATACGGAGCCTGCTGACTTCGAGCATTCGGTTATTCATCAAATGACCTTCTATGTGCGAGAGAAGTCAAGTGAATTATATGAACGCTTTGATGAGGAGCACGTGCAACGTACTTTCACTATCGAGCAGTATATGACTTGGTTACGTGCCATCGGTTTTAGTTATGTGGAAATCACAGCAGACTTTACGGATGAGGCACCTGATGATGAAAGTGAACGCATTTTCATTCGTGCGGTGAAATAAAGAAAAAGAAGCTACACTGTGTAAGAGGCAGTGTGGCTTTTTTGATGGAAAGGGTGAAGTAGCGGATAGAACTCCTATATAGGCGGATAAAAAAGCTAAAGTAGCGGATAGAACTCCTGAACAGGTGGATAGAAAGGCTAAAGTAAGAGGATAGCTCTCTTCAACAGGTAAATAGAAACGCCTGAAATTTTTTTATCATTTTCAACCTACTAATCATAGTGTAAGATATATGTAACTCCATATGATGACCTTTTGCAAGGAAAGGATGGTACTGTGCTCCAATCTTTATGGCAAAAGTACAAAAAAAGTATGTTATTCCCCAGCATACTAGTCGTCAGTGGACTTTGTTACTTCTATTTTTCGAGTTCTGACTCTTCACATCCCCAAGAAGAGCTCATCGAGACAATCCAACCTATTGAAGAAAAGAATTTGAGTGAATCTGCTGAGGAAGCGGTGATGCAGCAGATATTTGTGGATATAAAGGGTGCTGTGATGTATCCAGGCGTTTATGAGCTTCAGCAAGACCAACGTATAAAAGATGTTGTACAGCTTGCTGGTGGGTATACAGAGAATGCTGACACACAGCTTATCAATCATGCCCAAAAAGTACAGGATGAGATGGTGATCTATATTCCTATCAAGGGCGAACAGCTAGAAGAAGGAGCCCCTTCTCTTTTAACGATACCTATGGAAAGTAATAATAAAGAGCAAAAGATTAATATTAATAAAGCTGATGTGGCAACTTTGGCAACATTGCCAGGCATCGGTCCTTCGAAAGCGCAAAGTATCCTTACGTATCGAGAGGAAAATGGACACTTTCAAACGATAGATGACTTAAAAAATGTGAGTGGTATTGGTGATAAAACATTTGAGAAGCTAAAGGATGCGATTACCGTAAAGTAAACGCTTTTACAGGATGTGATATTGACGCCCCTTTTCTAAAAGGGCTACACTATAGTAGAAAAGCAAGAGAAAGATAATTTGTTAGATAATTTTTGGAGGTAGTCATATGGAGCGAATTACTTGGGATCAATTTTTTATGGCACAAAGCCATTTACTCGCATTACGAAGTACATGTACAAGACTAGCTGTAGGAACAACGGTTGTGCGTGATAAACGCATTATTGCAGGTGGCTATAACGGTTCCATTACAGGGGACGAGCATTGTATCGAAAAAGGATGCTATGTGGTTGATAACCATTGCGTGCGTACCGTACATGCTGAAATGAACGCCTTACTGCAATGTGCTAAATATGGAACACCGACAAAAGGGGCTGACTTGTATGTGACACATTTTCCATGCTTACCATGTACAAAGTCCATTATTCAAGCTGGCATAGAACGTGTGTATTACGCTACAGATTATAAAAATAATCCATATGCACAGGAACTATTTGCAAAAGCTGGAGTGGAAGTAGTTCATGTACCCTTTGATGAACGTAAAATCGATTTTTTACGAGATGACAAGCTAGCCTTGTACACAGAAATGTTGCATGAGCTTCGCGAGAGTGGGGTATCGGCTGAAAAATTGCTCCCATATGAACAGAAGGTGAGTGCATTATTTGGCATCGAGCTTTAAAGCATAGATGGATCATGGTAGCACTTGCTGTACTTGTAGCTGCTATTGCGGCACATAAATCAGTATGGCTACTCATTTTTTTACTGCTACTAGCCCTGTGGCTCATCATAAAAGGTGAGTCACGTTTTCTTGCAATTTTTGTGCTAACTAGTGGTCTACTAGCTTATTTTTTCCTTTCTATCAATCAACTGACGGAACCTTCCCCTTTACCGTCAAATTTCCCTTTAACTTGGTCAAATGACTATAAAATAAACGGGCAAAAACTCCGTGGGTTTGCTACAACAACAAATGGCCAAAAGCTTTACGTGGTTTATACGTTTTCTTCGGAACAAGAGAAAAATTTTTATGAACATACCTCATTATCGGGAATGACGTATGTTGCTAAAGGTGAACTTGTGACACCCTCTTCTCCTGCGCATGCTTATGCCTTTTCCATGTCCAATTATTTAACGAGCAAAGGAGCAACAGGCGTTGTTGAAATCGCAAATTGGCGTTATGTAGGAAAACGTGCCTCCTTTTTCACCCTTCTTGCTGAAGTAAGACACGGTATGAAAAAGCATATAGAGAGGACCTTTCCAGAATCCCTTGTAGCAGAGGCGCAAGCACTTCTAATAGGGGCACAAGATCAGATGGAGGATGAACTGCAGCGAGCCTATCAAAAGCTCGGTATCACCCATTTATTTGCGATTTCCGGGTTACATGTCGCGCTGGTGTCTTGGCTATTTTTTGAAGGGTTACTTAGAATAAGCGTTCGCAAAGAAATGGCTACTGTAGTGCTATTGATCCTCTTACCCGTTTATGGAGTGATCGCAGGTGGCGCACCTTCCGTATGGCGTGCAGTTTCTGTAGTTGAATTGATGATGTTATTGCGCTTTTTCAAGTGGGTTATATCGATGGATGATGCACTAGCGATTAGCTTTATAGGCTTTGTTTTGCTTGAGCCAGGTGTTATTTTTCAAATTGGTTTCCAACTGTCCTATTTAGCAGCTGCTAGTCTTATTTATTCCAGTATCATTTTCAAGCAGACGAGGAATTGGCTAAGTCGTTCTTTTTTTATCACATTCGTGTGCCAACTGCTCGTTTACCCACTACTACTCCATCATTTTTATGAGTTATCTATTTCCTCGTTTTTTGTCAATATTGTTTTTGTTCCACTGTTTTCCTTTGTTATATTACCCTTTAACATTGTAGCCTTTGTGCTATCCTATCTTTCCTTACCACTTGCCAACGTGCTATTTGCTGGCTATGAACCACTGCGTAATTGGCTGACCGAAATGATCTTTTATATGCAGGCGCTTCCTTGGCAATTATGGTCACCAGGCAAACCATCTAGTTGGCTGAGCTGCGTTGCGATGTTAAGTGTTTTAGCAAGCTTCTACTACTTGGAAATAAGACGTTTCAGGAAAGCTATTATGGTCCTTGTCATCCCCGCTATTTGGGTTCATCTGTCACCTATGTTGTATAACGAAACGAAGATCACCTTTTTAAATGTAGGACAAGGAGACAGTATCGTCATTGAATTGCCATTTAGGCGGGCAGTCTATGTTATAGATGCTGGAGGCGTATTACGCTTTGAGCAGGAGTCATGGAAGAAAACAGATCGTCCTTATGAGGTTGGAAAGCAAGTTGTCGTGCCATTTTTAAAAGGTAAGGGCATACGAACCATTGATATTTTTATAGCCTCGCATGCGGACGCAGATCATATTGAAGGAGCAGAGGAAGTATTACAAGAGATTAACATGAAGGAAATACACGTTACACCTGGTACATTGAATGAGCCTTTAATGAATGATTTATTGCAAGAAGCAAACAAGCGAAATATTCCTATTAAAGAAAAGATAAAGGGGAATGCGTGGCGTGTAGGAGTGACAGATTTTTATTACTTATGGCCTGATGACACCTTTTATGGGGGAAATGATGACTCCCTTGTCCTGTACATGCAACAAAAGGCGTTTACAGCGTTGTTTACAGGGGATTTGGAGCAATATGGTGAACAACAGCTGATCAAGCGCTATGGGCCTTTATTGACCAATCTCACATTGCTGAAGGCAGGACATCATGGGAGTAAGACATCGAGCATAGAAGCCTTTGTTGAGCTGCTACAGCCCCAATTAACAGTTTTTAGTGCAGGTCTCCATAATCGCTATGGTCATCCACATGAAGAAGTAGTAGAACGTTTTGTCAGTCGAAATTTAGCGACATGGACAACAGGATTGGATGGAACAATCGAAATACGTATTTGGGATAATCGCTGGTCAGTCAGTAAATGAAAAAGGCCTTGTCCAATGACCAAGGCCCTTTTCCTGCATAAGTCCAATTACTGTGATACGAATTCTACTATAGTTGCAATAATAAACATAATTGTGAAAACGCCAAATGATACACCGAAACCAACACCAGAATCGATGGCATCGTTACGTCGACATTGTATGTTCTTTCCTTCAAATGGATTCATTGTTATCCCTCCAATTCTGTTATTTATTATAAGACAACATGGTCATAAAAGCTATATCGAAAAGGTGATTTCCCCGTCTGGCAAGGAATCGACACAATTCGGTCAAAGACACAAATGGCTATAAAATCATGTATACTAATAGTATTGCTAGATGGAGGGGAAATTATGATTTCAACGGTTTGGAATACAATAAAAAAAGGAGAGCTTGCACCAGTATATTTGCTTGTTGGTGAAGAAAGCTATTTTATAGATGAAACCATTAAACGCTTAAAAGAGGCTATGGGTCCAGAAGAAGATCTGGAGATGACCACATTTGACTTAGAGGAAGTGCCAGTAGATGCGGTCATGGATGAAGCAGATACCATTCCTTTTTTCTCAGAACGTAAGCTCATTATTGCTAAAAACGCTTCGTTTTTAAAGGCCACCGAGAAAGGGAAGGAAAAAATCGATCATGATGTGAAACGATTGGAAACATGGCTGTCCAATCCGTCTGATTTCTCCGTAACGGTTTTTATTGCTCCTTATGAAAAATTAGATGAACGCAAAAAAGTGACCAAAATGATGAAAGAGCATGCATTATTTGTACAGGCTGAGACACCAAAAGAGCAGGATTTAGCTGTCTGGATTCAGGGCATTGTCAAGGCAAAGAGTAATAGCATTGCACAAGATGCTATTGAACTGCTTGTTTCGATGGTCGGAGCCAACATGCTACAATTACAGATGGAAATTGACAAGCTAACCCTTTATTTAGGTGAAGGTGGCGAAATTACAACTTCGTTAGTGGAGGATTTGGTGGCAAAAACATTGGAGCAAGATGCCTTTAAAATGCTCAATGCTTATCTGGCTAATGATTCTGTCGGAGCCTTGTCCATCTATCATGATTTATTGCGACAAAAACAAGAGCCTATTATGTTAGTGGGCTTGCTCGCATCCAATGTTCGTACCATGTCAAATGTTTTTTATTTGTTGAAGAAAGGATATCATCCACAGCAAATCGCTAAAAATCTAAAAATTCATCCATATCGCGTCAAACTTATGATTGAGCAACGTCATCGCCCATCAGAAGAAAATTTGCTGCGAGCATTATATCAATTAGCAGAAGTTGATTTACAGCTAAAATCGACTGGTGGGAATCGAGAGCGCTATTTAGAGCTATTTTTATTGCGCCAACTATAACAAAGAAAGCTGTCCCATAAGGGGCAGCTTTTTAAGTTCTCTATAAAATTAAAAAGATCAGCTACTCCTAATAGAGTACCTGATCCTTTAAACAATTACGCTTTTTTAGCAAGGCGAGACTTTTTACGAGCCGCCGCGTTTTTGTGGATAAGTCCTTTTGAAGCTGCTTTATCTAAAGATTTGAAAGCTGCTTGTAAAAGTTCTTGTTTGTTTTCAGCGTTAGCAGCAACAGCGTTTTCAGCTTTTTTCACTGTAGTACGCATTGCAGATTTAGCTTGAGAATTAGCAATGTTAGCTTTTTCGTTAACTTTTACGCGTTTAATCGCAGATTTAATGTTTGGCATATATTTCACCTCCTAAATTAGGTACGAGATGATATCTTCTCATTGATTTCTTGTGTCAATACAACAAAAATCATTTTAACAAACGCTTGGCCAAATTGCAATAGATAAATGCAAAGAATATTTACTTGACAGTTTGAACAAACTACAGCTTGAGGTGAACTGTATGCAAAATTTTAATTGGCAACGAACAGATTTAATCGATGAATCAGAAGAGGTAGTTGTCCATCAGACGAAAGAGCAAAAAGAAAAGCTTGAACAATCAAGTGGCATTCAAATTGAAGATCGGAATGCTGGTAGAGTAAAAATTACAGATGTTCTTGTAGACGCTGAAGGGGAAAAGCAAATTGGTAAAAAAGAAGGGCAGTATATTACACTTTCTGTCCCGACGCTGACATTAGAAGATCAAGAAGGTTTTACACAACTTGAGCAAGAATTGCTTGTAAATTTCAAAAAAATGCATGCTGATCTTGCTTGGCAAGAAAACGATAAAATTTTAATAGTTGGTTTAGGAAATCGTACCATTACACCGGATGCAATAGGCCCCTATTTAATTGACCATCTGCATAGTTTAGATGTCATTGATGAAAAATTTGTCATGTATGCTCCTGGTGTAACAGGACAAACAGGCTACGAAACAGGAGAGTTTGTGGCTGCTATTGCAGAGCGTCTACAACCGAAATTGATCATTGTAGTGGATGCACTTGCAACAAGAGCGAGTAATCGACTCTGTAAAACGATTCAATTAACTGACACGGGTATACATCCAGGTTCAGGGGTTGGCAACCAACGGCAAGAAATTTCTTATGAGATGCTTGGCATTCCAGTAACAGCGATTGGTATACCGACAGTAGTAGATGCACCCGTATTAATTGCGGATGCGGTAGAAACAATGCTTCGTTCGATAGCTGCCCGTGTGGCTGAACGCGGTAAACCGTCATCGAAGCTTTCCTTATCCTCGTGGCAACCAGATATCAACAAGGAACTGGATATGACGTTAGTACAACCTATTTTTGGAGAATGGGCGACATGGACAAAAGAGCAACGGCAGCAGCTGTTTGAGGAAACCTTCGCTGGCTCCCACACCCAATTAATGGTGACACCAAAAGAAGCAGACTATTGGATTGATCGCTATGCAAAATTAGTGGCTTCTATGCTAATGGATTGGGCAAGTGATTTATAAAAAAATCAAAAAACAATGCTTATAAAAGTCCTTCTAAAACACGCTTATTTATGCGTAAAACAAGAAAATTATTTTCGTTCTAATTAACACCCCCCCTCCATACGATATGGGGAGGAGGGTGTGACTTTGCTAAAAAAACTACAATGGTCATTTGGTATATTATTGTTCTTTTTCGTATTACCTGTCATTGCTGGGCAACTTCCGTTCAACAAGCAAGCATCGACTCCGATCAAACAATCAGAAGATAAGCAAGTCGTGTTTGCCGCTACCAATTTAGCTGAACAAAGTGTACTGGAACAAACGCAAGAGCCTGAACCAGATCAAGCCCTAGACCCGGACCCATTTAAAGTGTTAGTGTTATTTACTCATACGCATGAAGCATACGAACCGATAGTGAAAGCCGTGAGTGGTAAGGTAGCGACTTCTCATGAAACGGTCAATATTATGAGCCTGAAGGATAAGATTGTGAATCATTTTAATGTAAATGGTTTAAAGACGGATGTTCTTGATGTAGATATTATGAAGAAATTACAAGAAGAAGGTAAAGGATATCACGAATCTTATAATGTGATGAGGCCTTACCTAAGTAAGCATTTAGAAACAAATAATTATGATTTAATACTTGATTTACATCGTGACTCATTAAAACATGATCTTACAACGATCTCATATAATGGGGAAAACTATGCGAAAATCGCTATTGTTGTTGGGGCAGAACATGCCAATTATCGCTGGAATACAGCCTATGCTGAAAGTCTATCATCCACATTAAATGCCATCGTACCAAAAATCTCTAAAGGGGTTATTTCTAAAAGTGGTGATGGTGTTGATGGACGATACAATCAAGATTTAGCAAAGCAAATGATGATTATTGAGATTGGCGGAATTGGCAACACAGAGGAAGAGGTTAATCGTACGATTGCTGTCATAGGTAAAGCCATATCAAAAGCTTTTGTAAATGATTCAAAAAAATAAACCAATCATATTAAAAAGTGGGACTCTTGTAGGCTCACTTTTTTAATATTGTATGATAATAAAATTTCCAGAAAAAATTCTCTTTATTTGTCTTTCCATCACTTCATTCTTGTCTTATAATTTTCAAGTTGGCTCTCGATTTTCATGATAAAACGTTAAATGAAGGCATATGCAAGTAAAGCAAGTTTACTTTTGAAGTATATACCATTTTTGGTAATGCCTTTTCAAGTCAATAGCAAACATACATATGAATTTTTTAGAAGACAAAAAGTGATAATGTTTCATTTTTCTCTCAAACTTTTATCGTATTTCAAACGTCAAACATATAAGTGAACAAAGAAAAAATAATAGAGAGGGGATGATTTTCAATCAAAAGTTTCTATTACGCGACAATAGGTTTTATCTTGATGCAGAAGGGAATAGCATCAAAAAGCGTTACTTCTTGTGGCATAAGGATGTAACTAACATCATTTATCCAAAGCCTCAGGCGGTTGTCAGAGGTCGTGACGACTTTTAGATTAACTTCTCACTGGACAGCTAGAAAAAACCCAACACCCTTATACCGAAACGAAATTGAGAGATTATTGAAGGAAGGAATAGTATGTCAGGCAAGCCATTAAATCATCGTTATATTCCTGGACTAGACGGGATTCGAGCATTAGCCGTATTAGCAGTTATTGCTTATCATTTTAACTTCAGTTGGGCTAGAGGTGGCTTTTTAGGAGTAGATATCTTTTTTGTATTATCGGGCTATTTAATCACCTCTACCATTTTACCTTTAAAGGGCAATCAATTAACAGTCAGCCTAAAGAAATTTTGGGTCGGACGATTGAGAAGGCTACTTCCAGCAGCCTACGTTATGATTGTTACATCATTTGTTTGGGCAATGCTCTTTCATAAAGAGCTTCTCCATACTTTGCGTGGGGATGCTTTGTCCTCTATTTTTTATTCAAGTAACTGGTGGTTCATTTTTCATAAACTCTCTTATTTTGATAGTTTCGGTTCTCCGTCACCTTTAAAAAATTTATGGTCATTAGCCATTGAAGAACAGTTTTATTTGATTTGGCCATTGCTTTTAATGATTGGGCTTTTTGTTGTTAAAAAACAAAGTAAACTAGCATATATCGTCTTTTGTGGCGCCCTTTGTTCAGCGTTCGTAATGGCGATACTCTATCAGCCAGGTACTGATCCAAGTCGCGTCTATTATGGGACGGACACACGCTGTTTTGAATTGTTAATGGGCTGTTGGCTAGCCCTTGTTTGGCCAATGAAAAGACTATCTTCTCAAAAATTATCAGCAAACCATGTGAAGAAACTAAATACTATGAGCTTCATTGCACTTACTATTTTTTTAGTAAGCATAGTGTATGTTGATGAGTATCAGTCCTTTCTTTATAGAGGGGGGATGTTTTTATTTTGCTTGAATGCTGCTGTTTTGATTGCATGTATTTGTCATCCTGTTAGCATACTAGGAAAAATATTGGCATGGAAGCCACTATGTTGGCTAGGCTCTCGTTCCTACGGCATTTATCTATGGCATTATCCTGTCATGGTTTTAGGGACACCCATTCATGAAATCGGGAACCCCTCCTATTGGCGCATCTTCCTGCAGCTTTTACTAATCTTGCTGATTGCAGAGCTATCCTATCGCTTCATTGAGATGCCCATCCGGAAAGATGGATTCCGAGTCTATTGTCAAAAATATCTGGTTTGTAATAAAAATAAATGGGGAAGCCTTTCTTTTCCACGAAAAATATCAACAGTTATGGTTCCGCTTTTCCTGCTTGTATTTTTCACAGGAATAACAGGCGTAGTAGGCGAAAGTCAGCAAAACCCATCTAAAACGTTTCCAACAACGATAAAAATTAATGGCGATGAGCCTACAGCCGATCTGAACAAGCATGACAAACAAGCTGAAACCTCAACCGACAAGCCTTCTCCAAACAAGGAAGAGGGAGTAGAAGATGTTCAGGAGATTGAAACGCCTAAGCAAGAAGAAAATAACACAATGACAGAGCCTGAAAAGGATGAATTTTATCGTGGCATACTAGCGATTGGCGATTCCTTAATGATTGATATTGCACCGAGCTTACATACTATGTATCCGACGATTACAATCGATGGAAAAATAGGCCGACAAGTTTCGCAAGCTGTCAAACTTGCACCAAATTATGCAAGTTTTAATCAGCCTAATTATGCAGTCATTCTACAATTGGGGACAAATGGTTATTTTACAACTAACCAAATGGATGCACTCCTTGGAGCATTTTCAAATGCCGATATTTATTTAGTGAATACACGTGTGCCGCGTTCATGGGAAGCAAAAGTGAATGAAGCTTTACTGCAAAAAGCACAGGAACATGAGCGAATCACACTAATTGACTGGCATGCAGCTGCAATCAATCACCCTGAATACTTTGCCCCTGACGGAGTACATTTAGAGAAAAAAGGGGTAGAAGTTTTAACAAAGCTCATTCAACAATCCTTAAACAATTAAAATAAAGAAAAAGTCAGTATACACAGTTTTACCTGCGTAGCTGACTTTTTCTATATCTGACATCTTTTCTTGGAGAGTTACGATTTCAAAAAAGTTGACCTTCAGACTATTCGCTCTGCCTATATTTATTCTATTGGTTGTCGATCCTGTATAGTAAGCTTGACCAATTGATCTGTTCCTTCAGTACGTGGAAAATAGTACAATGTCCATTCTTTCTTTTTACTATTATAGTTTATGTTTGTAATAAGGGGATTGTGTTCAAGTTTTTTTGCTACATGGATGATGATATCTTTTGTAGAAAGCGTGCTTTTCACGGTTGTGGGTAAAACCTCAATCTTCTCTGTCTTTGTTTGACCAGGGTAAGATTCATCAATCGTATCCGCCCATACTTGAACATAATCCCCTATTTCTAACGTTTTGGTTGTTGTTACCCATAGTGCATCTACAAATTGTGTGTTGGAATCATTTGAAGGGACAGGTTCATTGCTTACAACGAGAAAGCTGCTTGCTTGAGCGGCTGTCACATATCCTTCAATTGTGGCCGTCTCTTTACCGTTTACATGGTCTTTTGTCGTGCCACATCCAGTTAAGACAAGAAGCACCAACCAACCTACTATGAATTTTTTCAACGCAATTCCTCCTCTTGTCCAGTAGACGCATTTCCATCTAAACTGTTACACATCGTGTGCTACCACAGTTGATTTCTCTGTATTTATATACTTAATACTGTAAAATTTAAAAACGACATGAAACACTGAAAGTATTGATATTATAGGCTTTCTAGTCTAGTTGCTGTTGTACTTTGCATAACGTTCATAGTATAATTCATTATAGTTTAATTAGGAGTGGAAAAGATGAACCGAGAAGCACGTTTAAAACGACAAGAGAATATAAGAAATTTCTCTATTATTGCACATATTGACCATGGGAAATCAACGCTTGCTGACCGTATTTTAGAGCAAACAAAATCTTTAACTTCCCGTGAGATGAAGGCACAGCTCCTCGACTCAATGGATTTAGAGCGTGAGCGAGGCATTACAATTAAGTTAAATGCAGTTCAATTAAAGTACGAAGCAAAAGACGGCGAAGTGTATACATTCCATTTAATCGACACACCGGGACACGTCGATTTCACATATGAAGTATCACGTAGTTTAGCTGCTTGTGAGGGTGCCATTTTAGTTGTGGACGCAGCTCAAGGTATTGAAGCACAAACACTAGCAAATGTTTACTTAGCACTTGACAATGACTTAGAAATTTTACCTGTAATAAATAAAATTGATTTACCTGCAGCTGACCCTGAGCGTGTACGTCAAGAAGTAGAAGATGTAATCGGATTAGATGCTTCTGAAGCAGTTTTAGCTTCTGCAAAAGCAGGTATTGGTATCGAGGATATTCTAGAGCAAATCGTAGAGAAGGTACCAGCGCCAACAGGTGATCCGGACGCGCCACTACAAGCTTTAATTTTTGACTCGGTTTACGATGCCTATAAAGGTGTTATCATTTCGATTCGTGTCATCAATGGTACTGTCAAGCCTGGCGATAAAATTCGCATGATGGCAACAGGTGCAGAATTCGAGGTTATTGAAGTTGGGGTACATACACCAAAGGTTGTGCCACAGGCTGAATTAACAGTGGGTGATGTAGGTTATTTAACAGCATCTATCAAAAATGTAGGTGACACACGTGTAGGGGACACTGTAACCTATGCGAATCGTCCTGCAACTGAGCCATTAGCTGGTTATCGTCGCTTGAACCCAATGGTTTACTGTGGTTTGTATCCAATTGATACAGCCAAATATAATGATTTACGTGAAGCGTTAGAAAAGCTAGAGTTAAATGACTCTGCTCTACAATATGAGCCAGAGACATCGCAAGCACTTGGTTTTGGTTTCCGCTGTGGATTCTTAGGATTACTACATATGGAAATTATTCAAGAGCGTATTGAGCGTGAATTTAATATCGACTTAATTACAACAGCACCTTCCGTAATTTACAAGGTTCATATGACAGATGGTTCTGAACTTAAAGTCGATAATCCATCCTTTATGCCAGACCCGCAAAAAATTGATCGTGTTGAGGAACCCTATGTGAAAGCAACAATCATGGTACCAAATGATTATGTGGGAGCGGTTATGGAACTTTGTCAAATGAAGCGTGGTAATTTCATGACGATGGACTATATTGATACATCACGTGTAAGTATTATTTATGAAATGCCATTATCCGAAATTGTCTATGATTTCTTTGACTATTTAAAATCAAATACAAAGGGCTATGCATCATTCGACTATGAACTTATTGGTTACCAGCCATCGAAATTAGTGAAGATGGATATTTTACTAAATGGTGAGCAAGTCGATGCATTAAGCTTCATCGTACACCGTGATTTTGCCTATGATCGTGGCAAAATCATCGTAGAAAAATTAAAAGAATTAATCCCACGTCAACAATTTGAAGTACCAATTCAAGCAGCAGTTGGACAAAAAATCGTGGCACGTTCAACAATTAAAGCCATCCGTAAAAACGTATTAGCGAAATGTTACGGTGGAGATATTTCTCGTAAACGAAAACTTCTTGATAAACAAAAAGAAGGTAAAAAACGTATGAAACAAGTAGGATCAGTCGAAGTCCCTCAAGAGGCATTCATGGCTGTGCTGAAGATGGATGATTCGAAGTAACATTGATATAACAGCGTTTATAAGGGTTTAAGCAAATTATTTTGTATCAGTTGGGTGGAGATTGCCACCGATTTGCCACCGCATTTAAATTGTCTAGCAATTTATAAATCTTTAGCGATGGAATCAAAAATATCGGCAGCATCTCTTGCCATCTTCTGTGTTAAATGGACATAGCGGTCTTCAGTAATTGCTGATCTGCTGTGTCCTAATCTTTTTTGAACAGTTTTTATGGGTGTCCACTTTCAATTAGCATAGTTAATAATAATGCCGAGATACTCGTTTTTATTGAGTACCTGGGCATTTTTTGTTTTGGCTACTATCAGCTGCTTTTTTTCAGTTTTCACAGAGTCTCGAATCTCCTACTGTTAATTAAGTTATCTTCTCCTTACTCTTTTTCTTTTCTTTTCAATTTTTCTAAATAATAAATAAACTATTGTAATTATAATATAAAGTATGACAAAATTTAGTATCACACTATTTTCACTTTTACTAGCTATATATACGTATAATCCTACTACCACTGCTAAAATTAATGGTTTATATATTGAATTCATAATCAATCCACCTTTTCTCTGTATTAGAAATAATTTTACAATATTCTCTTGAAATATATAGTTTTTATATTAATATCTTAAATGTTAAGATGTAATTAATTAGCATATTAAGAATAAAAAGAAAAAAAGCATTTATTATGGTATCAAAGAAGATTTTATCAGCTTTCGCTGTTTCATCTTTAGTAGTTCCTTCATTTTCAACAAATCTAGCAAGAACTACACAAGGTTGTATTCGCTGTACAAGTAAATTCTTTGGATGAATTTATAAAAGCTAAGAACGTGCTATTTAAAATCGCTATGGATATTAAAGAGGGTATTCTGACAGTTACAAGCACATTAAGAGCCGTATTCACAGGCGCATATAACAAGGCTGTCGAGCGTTCTAATATGAAGCAAAGTAAATCCCTGTCTATAGAAGAAACTCCTGCTAATGAACGTCCAATGCCTTTCTATAACTGGTTGAATGAACGTGATAGCATTCCACAATTAATAGTGCATGATGAACCCCCGTTAGAAAATTGGCTGGAATGATAAATGGAAATATTTATTAAAATTAATTATTTATAGGTATTAGTAAACTAAAAGAGTTTCATTAAGAAGTATAATATTTGTGAAAATCATAGAGAGGGGAATTAATTTTAAATGAGAAAAGTGTACTTATTATTTGCGATTATCGGCACAGTATTTCCGTATTATTTTTTGGTGAAATTCTTGAAAGAAAACGGATTTGATTTAGGGTTATTAATAGATTTATTATTTACAAACTCGATATCGACCTTCTTCGCTGTTGACTTTTTTATTTCATGCTTTGTTTTTATAATCTTTATGTTCAATGAGTCAAGAAAGTATAACATTAAAGAAAAGTGGATATGTCTATTAGCTTTGTTTACAGTTGGTTTATCATTGGCATTACCGTTATTTTTGTTTTTCAGACAGCCGTACATAAAGAAAGACGTGTTGTTAAACTCCAATGAAAGAAAGTAAAAAATATTGCATTTTTGGGATGTAGTGTTGATTTTGCGTTACATGGATGGCAAACGGGAGCTTTAATAATTCGTAAAAAGACCACTCCATAATTGAAGTGACCCCTAAAAGTTAGACATGGTTATTTCCTTAGGCAGCTTGAGTAAAATGAGTTCGGTATGGTAGTGACCCCTTAATTTATGCGTTTTTTTAGATAACGTATAGAAGAATTGTTGATGAAAGAAATGGAAACTTTTCTGCTGTGTACAAACAGAATATTATGTTCCATTCATAATTGCACATGGAAGTGGTAACGAAATAATTCCAAAAGTTTATTATAGTACTATTGATTTCCAGTAACCAACCAAAAAAAGGAATCACTATTTTGAGTGATTCCTTTTTTAGTGACACCTGTTTTTGGAATTTAGTAAAACAATAGAAAAAACTTAGCCAATAAAAAAATGGGGACTCCTACAATTATTACGCCTGCAAAGAAATAACAAAACAACATAAAAACATCGAAAACCGCACCGGCTAAATCATCAATGAATTTTAACATTTCATTTCCCTCCAAACATAATAAGTATTGGCATTAATAATCTCTTTATTACTTACCAATAAAGATACTGACCCATCGTAATGGTTTATTTAAAATCTATCCTAATGTCTTTTTTTAATAATAATGTTTAAAGTCTCTTCCCACGCGATTAAGAGTCCCATATATTTTATAATGATGATTTTCATAAAATGTTAGCGCTTGAAAGCTAATTGTGTCAACTTTAATGAAATCACACTGAGTATCCATTGCAATTTGTTCAATTGTTATCAATAGGTTAGATCCATGCCCTAAACCATAAAGCTTTTCATTTATCATTAGTGTGTGTATTTCCTAATATCGACCTTATAAATCTTTTGGAAAGTGTTTTACATTGTATGCATAGAGCATGTTATTGACATAAGATTTGTTTACATGTAGTTCTGGTGGAATCTGATAGGACATTTTTTACTCCTTTAGTCGAAATGGCAATGTTCGTTTCCAAATCATATGGTGATTATTTGTTCCCCAATAGTTTTCAAGGACAAAATCTGGCTGGCCAAATTTTTTCTGCCAGATGATTTGGGCTTGTTTATACCCACTATCTAAACAAAAACCAAGAACCCTTCGATTTTTTAATGTCATTAGCATTTTCTCTAATAGCATGGTGCCAATACCACGATTTTGATAGTTCGGATGAACAAATATGGTACCGATTTCTGGACATTGGGATAGATCTTCTTTGATTGTTTGTTGGATGATTTCGTTGGCTTCACCGTATTCGATAGTGCCTATTATTTCATCGGTTTCTGCGTTCAATGCTAACCAGAAAAATCTTTTTTTGCCCTGACTCTCTAAGTCCATTGCTACATACTGTTTTTTCGTTTCCCATTCATGCTGTTGATCGTCCACTAGCTCGGCAATACCTTCTTTTGCAAAAGTATCTTGAATGACAAGAGAAAAGAATTGGTGTAACGCCTGGATGTCCGATTGGTCTGGACGTCTAATAAGTAATTTCATGATTGCTTGCTCCTTATGATGGGTGTCGTCTAAGGTTTAGTAGGGATCGAGCTCGTTGCACATCCACATCTAGTAAACCATTTATATCTTGCTGTACTGTGGGCAATCGATCTAGTGCAAGCTGTAACCAATGATCGGAGGCATCATATTTTTCAGCATGCCATAGCAACTCTCCATAGCAAATGGCGGCTCGAATAAATGTGAGATGGTCATCCACCAGATTTGCTAAATGGGTGGCTTGTTTGAGACATTGTTCCCCTTGTGTTACCTTGCCATAATCCAAATAGCGAAGTGCTTTCAAAAATTCCGTGTTGGCTTGCTGTATTGTCTGTTCATTCGTATGTTGTGACATGACAGATCGCTCCCATCCGTTATTTTTGTGCCCGTTATGCATACTACCAGTCTATTTTTATGATTATAACATGTTCCCCTTAATTGGTTAATGATGGAATGTGTTAAAATGCAAAGAAAGACATTTGGCAACTAAAAGGAGGAAATACCATTGAAAGATTTACAAAAGAAACTCGATGCAGTATTAGAGCAAATGCGTGATTTTATCGAAGAGTTTCAAGAGCGGGAATCAGCCTATCCAATGGTTTTTCATCATCAAGCCGAAGAGGATATTAGCCATTTTATGGATAGTGGATGGTCATTGCCAGCAGAGTATGTTTATTTTTTGAGACATTATGCCGTTGAAAGGGTCACATGGGCTACAGGCGATTATATTAATCTAAAAATCTATGGAGCAAGAGATTTAATACGTGGGCAGGATGGCTATAATTATAATCCGGTGACAGATGAGGCGATTGTGGATTGGCCACATGATTATTTAGTCATCGCAACAGATGAAGGCGATCCCTATTGTCTGGATTTATCAAGAGGAGATACAGCTATTTTTACCGCTTCTCATGGGACAGGCAGTTGGCATTTTTCAATGGCTTATGACAATCTAATTTTATTCCTTGAAAGTGTACTGATTCCACCTGGTTTAGAGGATATGCTGCCAGTAGAAAGTTCTGTAGCGTACTATGAACTAACTATTACTGGAGAAGGAAAAGATAAGCTAAAGACATTATTGTTGCTAAAAAAATTATTATCTTATGATTATTCACAAGCGAGAAAGGCTTTAGAGCAGCCCCCATTAGTAATTTATAGGGGAGTTGAAGCAGGTGCCTTAAAGTTAGAGGCCGAGTTACAGCATATCCGTGCAGACTTTCAAAAAAAGAAAATCAACTTAGCGGAATTTATTGGATGAGGAAAATCAAAAGGAATCACGAACATAGACGTGATTCCTTTGGACAGCTAAAGTTTAAATTGTTGTACTAAGTCATTTAATGTAGTCGCTTGCTCTTTTAATAATTTTGCACTAACCTCCACACTTTCCATGGAACTGCTAGATTGTTCAGTTGTGGCAGTCACTTGTTCAATTCCAGCTGCCGTTTCTTCCGATACAGCGGCAATCGTATCAATTGAAGCGTTAATAACGTGCGTATTCTCTAAAACAGCCGTCATGGAGTTCGCCATTGAATCTACTTTGATACTAATGGCTTCAATTATCTCTTTTAGATGATGGAAGGCCCCACCCATTACATCAATTTGGTGCGTACCAAATGCTACTTTTTGATAGCTATCCTCTAATGTTGCGACAACTTGCTTGGACGCTGATTGAATATCTATCACAATAGAGGTAATATTCGTGATGGAGAAATTAACCTGATCTGCTAGCTTCCGTACTTCACCTGCTACAACCGCAAAACCCCGACCATGTTCACCAGCTCTCGCTGCTTCAATGGCAGCATTTAGAGCGAGTAAATTCGTTTGTTCGGAAATATCCTTAATAACGTTCACAAGCTCCGTAATTTGATTAGCCTTACGATCAAGTCCTTGTACCATTTCTAAAGAATTTTTAATTTGCCTATCAATAATTGTCATCTGTTCAATGGAGGAAGTCATATGTTGGTTTCCCTCATTGGTGATGGTCAACATTTTTTGAGATTGATCTTTAATGTTGTCCCCTTCTGTTGCAACAACATGTATGGTTTTAGAGAAAGCACTTATTTGTTCCAGCAACGATGTGGAAGAATGTGCTTGCTCTTCGACACCATTGGAAAGGTCGTTCATTGTAAGAGCGATTTGTCTTGAACCTATTCCAACTTCCTCAGCGGTATATGTCATTTCTTCACTTTGAACGGTCACCTGTTTAGAGACATTTACAATGTTGCTAATCATTGTAGCAAGATTTCCTTTTAGTTGAATTAATGAATTGTTTAATTGACCAATTTCATCCTTTCTGTTGACATTTATAGTGTCAATTTGAAGATTTCCTTCTGCAATCTCACTAAGTTGGCCTGCAATAGTTTTGATGGGTGATGCCAAATGCTTTGAAAATAATAGGGTGATAATGGTACCAATGATTAAAAAAATACCTATTGTCATCAGCATGGTAGAAAGTATGGAATCAACAGGTTTATAGAAATCCATTGTATAGGTTGTAGCAACAATGATCCAACCCCAATCAGGTTCCATTTTACTATAAGCAATCTTTTCTTCGATTTTTTCTTCATTTGTTGGGTGCTGCCAATAATATGTTGTAAAGGTGCCCTCCGATTGTGAATGCTGGATGATATTCTGGATGTAAAGCTTACCTTTTGCATCTTCCATATCCCAAGTATTTTCATTTTCAAAAAGAGGACTTGCTACTTCAAGCCCTTGTTTATCTAAAATGAAAAAATAACCATTTTCTCCTAGATCCACAGGGTTTTCAATTTCTCGTGTGCCATCAGACTTTCTTGAACCGATTAAAGCAACTTTTGCTTGTTCTTGTGCTTCTTCAAGCGTCATTCTTCCTTTTTCAACTTCCTTATTCAAGCTATCGATCATGCGAATGGTCATTTCTACACTATTTTTCAAGGTAATTTCACCTGAGTTTGTAAGGTGTTCCTTTGATTGGCTATATCCAACGTACCCAATAATAAAAGAAGGTAATGCAAATAAAATCAATGATATACTAATGATTTTTTGTTTGATCGACTTCATAAATAGCTCCCTTTCATAGTAAAGATAAAAAATAGACTGTCTAATTTATAGAAGATATATCGGGAAGGGATATTTAAAGTTTAGTTCCTTTTACTTACAAGGTAAACATAGGTAAAAATATTTAAAAAAGAGGTAAAAATACTTATAAATAGTTGTAATATGAAATGAAGAAAGGATGAAAATTAATAGAACATTAGAAACAACACGAGGGAATTGAATTTCCTCCGCGTTTACAACAACCAATGCGAAACGATTCACAGGAAGATGTAGAATTCCTCGTGATTTCGCAACCGAATAGCAGGGGAGACCGAGAGCTGCTTGAATTGTTCTACATTGAATTTCATTCTTTCGCATGAAGCTATTCTTATCAGCTGCTTGTATAGTAGGGAGTGTAAAGGGGTGCTTAAAGATGAAGATTACGAAGGTAAAATTATATGTTCACGATGTGCAAAAAATGGAGCAGTTTTATGTTGATCTGTTAGGCTTTGCTTTGCTAGAAAGAACAGCTGACCATTTTACAATAGCCGTGGGTGAAAGTAGGATGACATTTGAAAAAATTTACTCTTATATTCCAAAGCAGTATCATTTTGCATTAAATATTCCTAGTAACTTATTTCAACAGGCAAAAATTTGGGCAAAAGAGCATGTAGGTTTGCTGGATTCAGAGGGGCAGGATGAAGTCTATTTTGAATTTTTAAAAGCTTATTCATGTTATTTTTACGATCCTGAAGGCAATATAGTGGAGTTTATTGCAAGACAAGAAATAAATTCAAAACATGATGCAGCCAATTTTTCTGTTGAGCAAGTGTTACATATTGGGGAAATCAATTTAACGACAGATGACATTCTAGCAATAGCTGAAAAGTTAAAAAAATATGCTATAAAGCCTATAGCAAACAAGAAAATCCAACTAGATGGTCTTAATTTTCTAGGCAACTATGAAGACGGAGCCAATATACTATTAGGGCCGAGTGAACGTCTTTGGTATTTTTCTGATAAGAAAGCGGTAATCAGCCCGATTTGTATTGAACTAGACAAAGCTTTACAATTAAATATGGATGAAAAAGGTCAACTAACCCTTGTCCAACTCTAACATCATAAACTTATTGTGGATTAAATATGTGTTATTTTGTATATTTATTCAATATAAGGAGGGGTATTAGATGTATGTAATTAAAGAAACAAACCCGACGATAGAGTCGTATAAAGCATTGCACCAAACAACGGGCTGGAATGCAAAAGGGCTGTATACGTATGAACAATTATACAAGGCTATTTGCAATAGCTGGTTCAGTACGTCTATTTATGATGACGACAATCTAATTGGATATGGACGTATTATTTCTGATGGTATCTATCAAACCATTATCTGTGATGTGATGGTGCACCCTGATTATCAGCGAAAAGGAGTTGGCACTATGGTGATGGATACTCTTTTAGAGCAATGTCAGAAAGAAAATATAAAATGGGTTCAATTATTTTGTGCTGAAGGTAAACAACCTTTCTATCAGAAGCTTGGATTTAAGGAACGTGAAATAAATGCTCCTGGTATGATGTTGTTTTATACGTAATGAATAAAGGAGCTAGAATCGTTGAAAGCAAAATGCTTAAAAATTTATGAATTTGGAAATCCGCAAGAGGTGGTAAGGCTAGAGAATAAAACCATTGCACCTCCACAAGGTCAAGAAATTCTTGTTCGCATGCTAGCAAGACCCATCAATCCCTCTGATTTAATACCGATATGGGGGAAATATGCTCATAGAATCACTTTACCAACAGTGCCTGGCTATGAAGGCGTAGGAATTATTGAAGATGTTGGACCACTTGTTTCACCCAAGCTTATTGGCCAGCGCGTATTACCATTACGGGGAGAGGGAACTTGGCAGGAAATAGTGAGAACTCAAGCTGATTTTGCAGTGTCTATTCCTGCCATAATGGATGATTTTACTGCAGCGCAAATGTATATTAATCCGATCACAGCTTTCGTAACTTGTTCAGAGGTTCTCCATTTACAATCAAACGATGTTTTATTAGTAAATGCATGTGGCTCAGCCATTGGACATCTCTATGCTCAGCTTGCGAAATTGCTAGGATTTCAACTTATTGCAGTGACACGAAGTAATCAGCATACTGAAGAATTGCAGCAACTTGGTGCAACTTTTGTCATCGATACCTCTCGAATGTCACTCTATGAAACCGTTATGGCATTAACAAATGGTAAGGGGGCAGATGCAGCAATTGATTCCATTGGAGGAGAGGCTGGCAATCAACTGGCGTTCTGCGTAAAGCCCGGTGGAATTTTTTTAGCCATTGGTCTTTTATCGGGTATTCAGGTAAATTGGACAAACATTGTGAAGGAAGCACAGGTACAAGCGAGGATGTTCCATTTGCGTCATTGGCAACATCAGACGTCAATAGAAAAATGGCAACAAACGATGCAACATCTTGTAAATCTTGTACATAACGGTTCACTAAAAATGATGAAAGTACATGCCCATTATCCATTACTGGACATTCATAAGGCAATTGATGCTGTTGAGGGGGCTAAAAAAGGAAAAGTATTTTTAACGAACGTTGACTAAGTAACATACTACTGTAGTAGGCCCACTATGGATGAGCTGCTACTGGTAGTATGTTTTTTTATAAGGAAGTGTATGTTTCCTTTAATTGTGAAGGGGTAACCGCTCAAAGAGAGAGAACCTGCGTAGAAAGCAAGCCCTCGCTCCAAAAAGAGAGAGAGCCGCTCAAAAGAAGCGAAGCCCCGCTCCAAAAAGAGAGGGAGCCGCTCAAAAGAAGTGAATACCCGCTCCAAAAAGAGAGAGAGCCGCTCAAAAGAAGTGAAGCCCCGCTCCAAAAAGAGAGGTAGCCGCTCAAAAGAAGTGAATACCCGCTCCAAAAAGAGAGAAAGCCGCTCAAAAGAAGCGAGCCCCCGCTCCAAAAAGAGAGAGCCGCTCAAAAGAAGTGAATACCCGCTCCAAAAAGTAAGAAAGCCGCTCAAAAGAAGCGAAGCCCCGCTCGAAAAAGAGAGAAAGCCGCTCAAAAGAAGTGAGCCCCCGCTCCCAAAAGTAAGAAAGGCGCTCAAAAGAAGTGAAGCCCCGCTCCAAAAAGTAAGAAAGTCGCTCAAAAGAAGCGAATACCCGCTCCAAAAAGTAAGAAAGGCGCTCAAAAGAAGTGAATACCCGCTCCAAAAGGTAAGAAAGCCGCTCAAAAGAAGCGAGCCCCCGCTCCAAAAATAAGAAAGCCGCTCAAAGTAAGCAAGCCCCCGCTCAGACCAAAAAAATCACTTGCAATAGTAGTAACATATAATTTTATAAAATTACTAAATTGGTAATTCGAGGTAATAAAAGGTATGATAAGATTAGCTGTTTTTATATAAAGGAGTACAGAATATGGAGAAGATCAACCAATTAAAAAAGTCGATAAAACAATTGAGTGAAGCTGATGCGAAGACGATGCTTCTTTTAACTTTAATAAATGAACAGTCAAGGGACAGCATGCTACAGTTTTTATTACAGCAGGCTGAGGAGCGGGATCTTTCAAAGGTACAAACGGTTCATATTGTATTCGGTCATTCACCTGGGGGGAGCTTGAAAGCAGCCTTTCGTCATACTGACTATGCTAAGACCGAGGAAATCATTGTTATGCCAGGTAATTTTTCTGTTGGTCCTTTGAAAGATGTACATACATGGGGCGGGATTGAAGCTCGTTTTCAATGGTTGGAAGAGCGTTATGTAATGGATGATGACGGATTGATCATTTTTGAGCGAGAGATGAAGGCAGCTGTAGAGAAAATAAAAAATATACCACCTCATCAGGAAATAATGATTTGGACTTGTCAAAATGCTCATGAACAAATAGGCCTTCGACTGGTTTTGGCGATGCTCGAACAAAAAATAAATGATATCTATGTATTAGACACTTTTCAGTTATTTCATGAGTTGTATACTTTACCACAGTTAGCAGAGGATAATTATCCAAGATCCACTGGAGAGGTCAGCACAGAGAATTTACTTTATTTTTATGAACAATCTCAAGGACGGCCATTAAAAAAAGCATTGCGGGAGTCCTTATGCAAAGAAGGTTTAAATTTGTTAATGGATGATTACCATTGCATACACACCTGGCAATATCATGAACTTTGGGGCAATAACAATGAAGATAGAGAGGATGACTTTATTATTGCCTGTGCTAGACGTTTACAGGAAGAGCAAGAGGAAGTCCACTATCAAGTTGCAGCTAGGTTAATTGGAGAGGTACTGGGTCATATGGAAGAATTGAGAGAGGTTGAATGGATTGAATATCGTCTGCGCCAATTAATTCAGCAAGGGGTTTTTTCTTATCAAGGCGAGCTACAAGGAATGCTACATTACAAAGTAAAATTAGCAGAAATGCAATGAACTGTAATCCTTCATGATTTTTATGCTATAATTTTTCTGATATAGACGGTTAGAAGGAGTGAGATCATTGTTAAAAACAGAAGTATTTGAACAATTAAAAACGGCAATGAGAGAGAAAGATACTTTAGCGAAGGGTGTATTATCTCTTTTAAAGTCAGCATTAGATTCTGCTGAAAAAGAAAAGGGAGAGACATTGACACCTGAGGAAGAAATGGCCATTATTAATCGTGAGGTCAAACAAACGAATCAGGCTTTAGAAGGTGCACAAACGGCTGGGCGAGCAGACCTGATTGAAAAAGAGGAAGCCAAATTGACACTTTTGAAATCTTTTTTACCAAAGCAATTATCAGAAGAAGAAATTGCAGAGAAATTAGTGGCAGCGGGTGTTGAAAAAGGAATGAACATGGGCGAAGCCATGAAAATTGCTAAACCATTGCTTACAGGTCAAGCTGAAGGTGCCGTTATTTCAAAAGTTGTGAAAAGCATTATTGCCTAATCTTCTACCATTTTGTTAGGAGCTTTTTAAAGTTTTGCAGTATAATTCTATATTTTAAAATCACACAAAGAAATCCGCAATGCCCGATTATGGCATTGCGGATTTGTTCATTTTATAACTTGAATTTTTGAATGATATTGCGGAGTTGTTGAGCCATTTCAGCTAAGTTATTAGAAGAAGCAGTTATTTCTTCGATACTTGCGGATTGTTCCTCAGAGGCAGCTGCTACGTTTTGAATATTGCCCGAAGCTTGTACAGCTACAACGCCAACTTGTTCAACAGAACTAGCGATACTGCTAACACCTTCATTGATATTGGACATCACGTTATTGACATGGTCCATTTCTCTCGTCAGTGCAGTGACTTGGGAATAGATATCAGCAAATGCCTCTCCAGATGCATTGAAAGTTGTTGAGCTTTCGGCAAGATTACTGCTACTGATAGCCATAGATTTGACGGCTTGTGCAGATTCTTCTTTAATCGTTTCAATTCGAGTACGAATACTGTTTGTTGCCTCTAATGATTGATCAGCTAACTTACGCACTTCCTCCGCTACAACTGCAAAGCCTTTACCGTGTTCGCCTGCACGCGCTGCCTCAATCGAAGCATTTAAAGCAAGTAAATTGGTTTGATCCGTAATTTGCGTAATCAATGTCACAATATCACCAATTTCATTTGTGTACGTGCTTAATCGTTCTACGACAGTTGCTGATTCTTGGATGGCTTGGGATGTCACGGCCATTTTTTCAGTTGCATCTTGGATCGTTGTATTGCCTTTTTCTGATATAGCAGATGCTTGGAATGCCTTATCTGTAACATCAGTTACACTTGTCACAACCTCTGACATTTTGCTTGAAATGGTTGTAATATGATTTTCCACTTCCTCAATCGAAGAGGTTTGCTTCTCAGAACCCGCTGCCACCTCTTGCATAGAAGAGGTAATTTGCTGAATGGATGCACTTGTTTGTTCGGAGCTTGCTGTTAATTCCTCCGACATTGCGGCTACTTGTTCAGCGTTTTGGGCGATTTGTTTAATTAATGAACGCAAATCTTCCGTCATATTTTCAATGCCTGATGAAAGCTGGGCAATTTCATTGGAACCTTTTATTTGAAGTGGTTCGACAGCTAAATCACCCTGTGCAACTTGACCAACATAGCGCGTCATTTTTTTGATTGGCTTCGTAATGCCCACACTAATAAAGTAAGCAACGATTATACCAAAAATCACAAAGACAATCGTTAAAATAATACAAATCCAAAGTGTTTCCGTTTGTAGCTTAGAAATGAAGGAAGCATCCATATCTAAACCGAAAATAATATCCGTATCTTTAAAAGGGATAAAAATGGACTTATGGATACCGTATTCATCCTTGTAAATATCACTCGTTTGAGTGGTGCCAGTGGCTACGGCTTCATGCATTTCTTTACTAAATACATAATCTTGCTGATGATTGTCGGTATTACTTAGAGCGATGATATGCTCTTTACCATTTGCTTTAGAAAGGACATAGGCGTTTTCGACATCATATTTTTTAACCGTAGCATTCAATTGATCTAAAAGTTTTTTATATTTGTCAGGGCTACCGTTATCCGCTGCTTTTACATCATTTTTCTCAATATCTTCAAAAATCGTATTCGATGTAATCTCTAAAGTAGATTCGAATTGTTTAATAACAAAATTGTCAATAATGCGGTAAGAAACTGCAAATAACACAACACTAAAGAGCAAGGAAATAATCGCTATTGGAATAGTGAAACTAGCAATATATTTATAGAGTAAAGAACTCTTAAATTTAGTGACGATACGCAATGTGTGACGCCTCCAGTACTTTAAGCTTTTGCTGTAAGAAATGAATCATATTAGGGATATGGTCTGTCTCCGTATAAGGTGAAATGGAGAAGAATTTTGCCGCTGCAACCGGAACCTGTTGTGTTGTATCACTCGTGCTAACCGTGCAGACACGCGTTGTGTCACCATAGAATACTTCGTCTCGACCTTCTCCGATAATTTCAAAAAATGAAGCGTTCATGCCGTTTATGTGTTCAATTTGGTCTTGTGTATAATGACCAGCCTGTTCAGCTTGCCAATTCATGCCGTCTGGATATAAACGAAACGCTGTGACTGGCCCAATATTGGCTTCATTAACTACCTGTAGCATAGGGGTTTTCTCAGTTAATTGTGCACGGAATGCTAAATTCACCCGTACATAATTAGCTAATAGTTGTTGATAGCCTTCTTTACCAAACGCCTGCAATGCAGCAAAAATAGCGATGGAGCTACCCATACGAGAGCATTCTAATGTATAACCAGTATGATAAGAGCCATAACCACGATTGCCGACATATGGCGTATCAAAGTCTTCAATATCCAGTAGCTGTAAACTTTTACCTTCCTTAATTAAGAATAGGCTAGTTAAATAAGGTGTTTGTCCAAGCTTTTGGAAGTCAAAGCACAGGCTATCTGCAATGGCTAGATGTTGCATACGTTCATGGATTTGTACTAAACCTTGTAAAACCTCCACCTCGAATTGGAGTGGATTTTTATTAAAATCATAATCATTGAAGAAGGCATAAAAACCACCTAAAGCCGAATCAGCATGAATATGTACTGGTTGTAAGTTGTATTTCTTTTCAAGCGTTGTTGTGACTTCTTTGATGGCTTGTACATCATCAATACCAAATTGATCAGTTGCACCTGTTGTCGCTACTACATAGACGGGAATGCCGCCATTTTCGATGACTTCTGTCATACGTGCACGTAAGTCTTCCACATCCATCGAGTGATCTTTGCCTGCTTTTACACGCACTAAGTGTTTACTACCAATCCCTACTGCTTCTACCGATTTTAAAAGACTGTAATGGGCATTCTCTGAAGCAAAGCAATATAAATTATTAGGAACACCATCTTCTTTTGCTTGAGGGAATTGTTTTGCAATGGCAAGACGAAGTCCACTGAAAACGGCACCTTGTCCACCCCATGTTGTATAGCCAAAGCTTTTTGTATAATCATAGCCTACTAATTTAGACATCATGGCTACTACTTTAACCTCACACTCAGCGGCAGCAGGACCATAAACATCCCATAAATTATTGCCATTCAATAGCGCATTCGTAAACTGGCCTAACACACCAGGAATACTTGCCATTGGTAAAACATTGGTAACAAAGTTACGTGTATGATAAGGATGTCCTTGCATTAAATGTGTCAATTCTTTTACAACTTGTTCTAGCCCAATACCAGTTGTTGGCACTTGATGTTCTTGCATAAGCTCTTGATAAAAATTAGCAGATCGTTCTTTTATTGGGCCAAGAGTTGTCTTATTTGGATTCTTTAATTCATCTAATGAGGAAACAATTTTCTCTAATAGGGATAAAAAATTCTCTCTTTGTTGGATATTTCCATCTTCGCTCTGGAATAATTGTTGGATATTTTGCATATTCATCATCCTTTTATAGTTCATATTTCCTCTATTTTTACCTAAATAAAAATAGGACATTATACTAAAGGTATAATAGCATATTTTAGCAGAGATGGTGATTATATTTTACTGAAAAAATATTTATAGACATTTCTGAAAAATTAAACATCTAATGACATTATATAACTGTATTGTTTTAATTATGGAGTAGTAGGCTTTATGCGATGTGGAAAGCAAAATTTGAAGAGAGTGAGAAAGTTATACAAATTATAATGATAAGACTATATAAAAAGTGGGAAGAACTGCTGCTTTTTATATAGTAAGAATCTGCACAAAAGGAGGTGCAGATTCTTAGCGGCGTGTATCATTCGGAATAGTTGAGAAGCTCATCTACCGTGACGAATGTATAGCCCTCATCTGTAAGGGATTGAAGAATTCCTTCTATTGCCTGTAGTTCATTGTCAGTTTGATCATACATAGGGTGCATTAAAATGATGGAGCCTGGTTGAATAGTTTCTTTTACATAATTTATTTTATCCGCTGCCTTTGTAAAGAAGGTATCAGGCTCTAGGTTCCATGTAATGGTCTCGCGTTGATGTTTATTTAAGTAATAGGGAAAGCCAATCAACTTTTTACCATATGGTGGTCTTACAACGGGTGTTTCTTGATAGCCGGTATTGGCAATAAGGGCATCCGTTTTTTCTATTTCATTTTTAATAAAGGAAGGGCTTTTTAAGACCATACGTTTATGCGAATACGTATGATTACCTAGTTGATGTCCTGCCTCCACTATTTTTTTAGCTTCTTCTGGATGTTGCTCAATGTCCTGTCCAATTAGAAAAAACGTGGCTTTTACTTGGTAGTCGTCTAGTAACGATAAAATAGCGCCAGTATTGTCAGTTGGTCCGTCATCAAATGTCAATGCAACGACCTTTTCCTGAGTATCCACCCGAGACGTAATAGGACCAAACAATTGAAAGTCACGAGCATTCATTAATTTATAGGCTGAAAATGCTAAAGTAAAGATTAAGATAAGTCCGATGCTGATATAAGCTAGTTTCCTTTTCATTCACTGTCTCCTCTCTCACCATAAAGGATATATGGTTTTAATGTATGTTATCTCGAATACAATATCAATGTTGTTACTTCTTGATCGTCATTAGCTGTTTGAACACCAAAAAAATAACCATACTACAGTGGAGGTGAAAACATGTATAAATTATTAACACATAATGATTTAGACGGAGTAGGGTGTGGAATTTTAGCCAAGCTTGCTTTTAACGATAAGGTAAAGATACGCTACAACTCCATTACAGCACTTGATCGCGAAATCGAATTCTTTTTGGAGAACGACCAACAGAAAACATTTTTGTTTATTACAGATCTTTCTCCAAATGAAGCGAATGAAAAAAGGATTCATGATTATTATCAGGCGACTGGTAATGTGCAATTGCTGGATCATCATAAGACAGCACTCCATTTTAATCAATATGAATGGGGAAAGGTAGTAGTTGAGGATGAGCAAGGCTTTTTAACGTCAGCTACATCTTTATTTTATCAATACCTGGTGACCCATGGACTATTAGAAAAAACAGAAGCCATTTCAGAATTTGTAGAGTTAGTAAGACAATACGATACATGGGAATGGGAAAAGAACGGGAATTTTCAAGCGCAAAGATTAAATGCACTGTTTTTTCTAGTGTCTATTGAAGAGTTTGAAGAGAAAATGCTTGAACGTTTAAAAATAAGTGATCATTTTGACTTTGATGAATTTGAAAAGAAAATTTTAAGCATGGAAGAAGAAAAAACAGAGCGTTACATTCGGCGTAAGAAACGTGAACTTATTCAAACCAATTTGGGCGATTTCTATGCTGGGGTTGTCTATGCAGAATCCTATCTTTCTGAGCTTGGCAATGAATTGGGAAAGGAAAATACGCATCTTGATTATATTGCGATGATCAATATGGGTAGTAAAAAAATATCCTTTCGAACAGTCCATGATCATATCGATGTGTCAGCTATTGCTGCCACATATGGCGGAGGTGGGCATCAAAAGGCTGCTGGCTGCTCATTAACGGTGGAAGCTTACAAGCGGTTTGTGGTGGACACATTCCATATAGAGCCTATTCCAGAGGATGCAAAAAGAAATCGTTATAACGTAAAGGGGTCTACGTTTGGAACTTACTATAAAAATCAGCAAGATGAAATGTATAGGCTCTATTCAAACGATGAGGTTGACTGGATAATTGAAAAAAATAACACGCCACTGCCACAAACCTTTGCAAGCTATAATGAAGCGGAGTGGTATTTAAAACGAAACAATCAAGCATGGCTAGTAAGAGATGATCTCTTTGTGGACCATTTAATGCAGGAAGTCAATAAAGTTCGTCATCTACATAAAGGGATGTAATATTCCTTTTATACATAATGAATCTTCGGCCTAGCTTGTAATCAAGGTTATATAATGCTTTATTGAGCACTACAATGAATCATAACGATTTTTATAAAAATGAGGTGTACTGTTGTCCAATGATATACTTCGAGTTGTGGATTTGGATAAGGAAAATCGGAGAAGTAAGAAATGGCTTATTGTTTTGATCCTTTTATTAATGGTTGCTAGTGGATTGGTACTGTATTTATGGTGGGATCAGGATGTGGATTTTGAAGCCTATAAAACAGTGGTAGGGGAAACAGCTAACAATAGCTTAGGGCGGTTAACATTAAATGAAGTGATAATAGATGACAATCAAATTTTACTGAATGCAACATACGAACCTGTAAAAGAATTTTCGCCAGATCATCAAGTATTTTTCTTTCCACAAATACTCGTCAATGGTCAAGATTATATGGTTCGTAATGGAGGCCAGTCCATTGCAAAGTCTGCCAACGTCTATACGATATACAATAGCATTAAAATGGATGATTTTCCGACAGATGAGCATTTAGAATTAGTTATTCGTTATAAAGATTGGAATGTGGAAACACCAATTGAGAAGCCGTGGGAATTTCAGGTAGATGCTTCTCAAGAGCAATTACAAGAGGATCGTGAAATCTTTTCCATTGATAAAAAAGTGAAGCATGTCGATCAGCAGGAAATAACGATTGACAAAATAGTCTCCACACCCATTTCGACAACGATTTATTTTCATGCTGAACAAAGTGTTGTCAATGAGGCATTACACTTTAAAATCCAATCAAAAGCAGGACAATCATGGACCTTTGCAACACCCTATCCATTAAATAAAGAGGGTACAAGGTGGGGGAGCCGTGTAGATGCACTGTATCTAACAGAAAGAAATTATACATTAATTCCAATCAATAAAGAGGGCAAGAAAGTGGATTCGGCGATAAAAATAAAGAAAGATTAATGGGAAAGTAAATTTTACAAACTCTTAATCTGAAAAAATCTCCTTTCCGTGTAAGATGAAAGAAAAGATATGGAAAGTAGTGGATAGTTTGCGAACGCTATGGGAGATTTTTTTCGTTGCTTTAAAATTGGGCTGCACCTCGTTCGGGGGGCCAACAGCTCATCTCGGTTATTTTCAACAGGAATATGTACAGAAGCGCAAATGGCTTTCCACACATGATTATGGTCAACTCGTTATGTTAAGTCAATTTTTGCCTGGTCCTGCATCCAGTCAGGTGGGGATGGGGGTTGGTTTACTTAGAGGCGGAGTATTAGGAAGCTTTCTATCATTTCTTGGTTTTACTTTACCCTCTGTGTTGATACTTATCCTTTTTGCCTATTTCTCCATATATACAGAGCTTAAGATGGGTTGGATTCATGGTTTGAAGTTAGTAGCAGTGGCGATTGTTGCCCATGCTATTTTTGATATGAGCAAAAAAATACTCTCGACAAAATGGCATTGGTCGATTGCTTTATTGACATTGATAACAGTGTTAACATGGATACATCCATTTGCACAAATCGCAGCAATATTGATAGCTGCGTTTTTAGGTTTTCAACTGCTAAAAAATGGCGACGAGGGTAATACGTCAACATTGGTTCATATACCTATTTCAAAAACCACCGGCATTGTTTTACTAGCGCTTTTTTTCATATTACTCCTAGGTTTACCTATAATAAGCGCTTTATGGCAACATGAATGGATTGCCATGATGGAGAAGTTTTATCTTGCAGGTGCCTTAGTATTTGGTGGCGGTCACGTTGTTTTACCTTTACTAGAAACACAATTTGTTCAGAGTGGTCAAATAAGTACCTCCGATTTTCTAGCGGGCTATGGTATGACACAGGCAGTTCCGGGACCTTTATTTACATTTGCTGCGTATATCGGTATGGTCATTGCTGGCGTCCCAGGGGCGATTATTGCTACTTTCGCGATATTTTTACCAGCATTTTTATTAGTGATCGGAGCGCTACCATTTTGGATTAGCCTAAGTCGTATTGCTCGACTTAGAGGTGCGATGGCAGGCGCCAATGCGGCGGTCGTTGGTATACTCGCTGCAGCTTTTATTCATCCCATTGTGACACAAACCATCCTCAGCACGTTAGATATTTTCATAGTCGCTGTCTTTTTATGGTGTTTAATTCGATGGGAAATACAGCCTTACTTACTTGTATTTATGGGAATTGGCATAGGTATTCTCTGTTTTTAAGGGATAAACCAAAAATCAAAACCACTTATTGCGGTGGTTTTGATTTTTTTAGTTTAGATGAGCTCTTCTTTTCGAATAGCTAGCTTTTTCATATGATATTGTAAAGATTGACGTGATATATTTAATTGCTTAGCTGCTGCGGAAATATTTCCTCCGCATTGCTGTAAAACCTTTCGAATATATTGCTCCTCATTCGTTTGCATCAATGATTTTAAAGGTCTTTTTTTAGATGGTATCGTTTTAATTGATAATTTATTTTTTAAATAACGTGGAAGCATATCTTCTGTAATTTGATTATCTGTGCTGGTTTGAATTACAAGGTTTTCAATTAAATGTTCGAGTTCACGTACATTCCCTGGCCAATCATATTCCACCAGTAATTGATAAAGTTCTGGATGGATCGTAATATCAGCTTTCATGTACTTTAGCACATTTTTATGCAAAAAATGTTGTATAAAGAAAAGTATATCATTTGGTCGCTCTCGTAATGGAGGGATGTATACGCTTGAATGAGCAATACGGTAAAATAAGTCTAAGCGCATTCGATCGCCTGCAGTAAGGAGCTCAGGATCTTCATTGGATGCACTTATGACGGTACATTCAATAGGGATGAGTGTATTACTGCCTACACGTCTGACAGCTCTTTCTTGTAAAACACGCATTAATTTAGGTTGCAGATCCATCGGGAGCGAGTTTATTTCATCAAGAAATAGTGTGCCATCTTTCGCATATTCAAAAAGCCCCTCTTGATTGGTAGCACCTGTGAAAGCGCCCTTCACTGAACCGAATAATGTGCTCTCTAAAAGAGTAGGTGGAATAGCAGCGCAATTTATTGCAACAAAAGGTTTGGCTACGCGAGGGCTTAAGTTATGCATACTTTGGGCAAATAACTCTTTACCTGTACCTGTTTCACCGACGATAAGTGTATCAGTATTATAACTCGCGATATTTTTTGCTTCCTCAAGGGTGTGTAGGATTTCTTGGCTGTTACCTTTTATATCTTGGAATGTATAGATGGTTCCGTTATTCCTTTTTACAACTTCATGTACTTCCATTGTCTCCCGCTTAGAATCCATCGTTTGTCGTAATTGATTGCGTAGGCTTGTTTCAGTGTGTGTGATAGAAAATACGCCGATTGTTTTATTATCCTTTTGAACTGGGAAAGAGCTATAGCCGACAAACTTTGGCTCATTTTCCGAATAGGCGTGGGCTCGGTATTTTGTATAGATTGGCTTTGCCGTTTTTAATATATGATTATGTTCAGATAATCGACGATCTTGATAATTGTATGCATCCCAAAGCTTCCTACCAAGCATGTCCTCCTTTTTACGCTCCTCCATTTTCGCGAGAGCCTCATTGTAATAGATAATATCCCCATCTTCATTACTAACGATAATTCCTTCATCTAAATGCTCAATAATTTCTTCTAAAACAAAAATTTTATTTTGTAATGAATGTTGAATATCTACTAAATTTTCTACTAAAACAAAATAAGTCTGCTCAGAAAAATAGAAAGGTTCTATGGTAAAAGATAAATGCTGGTTTTGCGTTAGATGCTGTTGTGGATGATGAAATAATGTGACATCCATATCAGCAATTATACTAATAGGCATATCAACTTCTAATTGTAACGAGATACTTTCATTAAGATGCCACCATTTCACACGAAAAGAACTATCTAATGCAATGATATTTGCTCCAAAAAAAGTGGTTAAGCGTTTTAATTCCTCATTCATACAAAAACCTTCTTTCTCTCGTTATTTTGCATGCAAAAATTATCTGCTTTGCCCTAAATCGTACCACAACTATTTTCTGAATTGAAACAATATACAGAAAATAAAACTTGTGCAAAATTTATCTGCGTATAAAAAAGCTGGCATTATTTTTCATCGGCATATTATTTCTGCCATTCTATCTATAAACAGCTATAAAAGCACTCTGAAATTAAATTTTTTAATGTTTTTAAAAAGTTGGCACGGTAATTGCATTATAAAAGTGTGTAGTCACAAAAAAGGAGGAATTTTAAATGACAAAACCAGAAATTTTATATTCAGTAAAAGCCCAACGAGGAAATACATTACGATGCAAAGGGTGGCGTCAGGAAGTTATTTTAAGAATGTTAGAAAATAATATGGAAAATGCGGAAAAACCCGAAGAGTTAGTCATTTACGGTGGTATTGGTAAAGCAGCACGTAACTGGGAGTCTTATCATGCAATTGTAGATTCTTTAAAAAATTTAGAAGACGATGAGACACTCGTTGTACAGTCTGGTATGCCAGTAGCTGTCTTTAAAACCCATAAGTATGCACCTACAGTAGTTATGGCAACAACAAATATTATGAAGGCGGATTGGCCGACATTTTATGATTTACAAGAAAAGAACCTAACGATGTATGCGAATTATACTGCTGCACCTTGGGAATATATCGGGACACAGGGGGTAATTCAAGGAACATTTGAAACACTATCTGCGATCGCAAGACTTCATTACAATGATTCCCTTGTAGGAAAAATATTATTAACGGCTGGAGCAGGAGGGATGGGTGGCAATCAAACACGTGCAATGACAATGCATGGTGGTGTTGCAATTCTATGTGATTCTAATATTGAGATCATTAACCGTCGCATTGAAAAGGGCTTTATCGATGTAGTGGTTAATTCATTAGAAGAAGCAATTGAACTAGCTAAGAACAAGGCTGCTGCAGGAGAACCGCTTGGGATTGCAGTAGTAGGAAATGCTGCAGATATCTTTGAGCAAGCATTAAAAATCGGTTTTTTACCTGATATTGCAACATCCATGACACCCGCACACGATCCGATTGCCTATTTACCAGCAGGCTATACCGTTGAAGAAGCGGAGGAACTGCGTGATCGAAATCGTCTTGAATACTTAGATAAGGCACGCCAAACAATGATTCGTGAGCTCAAAGCATTAATTGCCATGTTAGATAAAGGGGTACATTCATTTGAATATGGAACGAGTATTCGAAAAGAATGTATTGATGCAGGATTTGATGAAAAAGAGGCGAAACGTTTACCAGGGTTTGTCGCTGAATATATACGTCCTCTATTCTGTGAAGGACGAGGGCCATTCCGTTGGATTTGTATGTCCGGGGATCCTGAAGATTTACGAAAAATCGATGATATGATTTTAGAAAAATTTAGCGATGATTTACTTGTAACACGTTGGATTAAGCTGGCGAAAGAACATATCCCAATTGAAGCTTTACCAGCTCGTATTTGTTATATGGGCTTTGGTCAACGTAAAAAGTTTGCATTAGAGGTCAATGACATGATTCGTAGAGGAGAATTGAGTGGACCTGTCGCATTTTCCCGCGATAATTTAGATTCTGGTTCAATCGTCAATCCAACATTTGAATCCGAAAATATGAAGGATGGTGGAGATTTAATTTCTGACTGGCCAGTCTTAAATGGCTTGCTTAACGCAGTTGGGATGTGTGACTTAATTGCTCTTCAAGCTAACTACTCGATGGGAGAAGCAGTTCATACTGGTGTTACGATGATTGCAGATGGCACAGAGGAATCTGATATGCGCTTAGAAGTAGCAATGACCGTGGATTCAGGTATTGGTGTTGTGCGTCATGCACAAGCAGGCTATGAAACAGCAAAAGATGTAGCAAACGGTAAAGGGAAATTAACAGATGAAAGCATTAAAATTCCATTATGGTGGGAACCAACAGCTACTTTTGGCCCGAAAGATTTAGTAAAAGAACAGGTATAAAAATTTCAAGCCAAGAGGCCAGTGTAATTAGTAAACAAAGTATCTGGCCTCTTGATGTTTAAAAGGAGGCATGTACATGAAAAAAGCTGATACAACACCTATAAATTTTAACAATGTTTTAGAGGATACATCTCGCATATATCAAAAATCAGCTATCTACAAATTTTTTGGCTTTAGCTTATTTGGTATTTTCATGTTCTTTATCTCTATCACACTTAACGGTAAAAAGACTATACCACTAGATCATTTAGTGACGTTTATTCGCACCCAGTTTTCGTCAGCTATTGTCTATTACATTTTGATCATCGTCATAGCTGGAGCCATCTATCCTTTTTATAAAAAGACTTGGAATAAATTTATTATGGAGATTGTCATATCACTTTTAAAAGTGATTGGAGCAATTGCTTCTATTCTAGTTGTCTTTCAAATTGGCCCGAGTTGGTTATTAGCTGAGGATATGGGGCCGTATTGGTATAATTCACTTCTAACTCCAATTGGCGTATTAGTCCCGATAGGCGCCATATTTTTAGCAATGCTTGTCGGCTATGGATTACTTGAGTTTATAGGAATACTTGTGCAATCAATCATGCGACCAATCTGGAAAACGCCAGGCCGATCGGCTATTGATGCAGTTGCTTCCTTTGTTGGTAGCTATTCGATTGGGTTATTAATTACTAATCGTATTTATAAAGAAGGAAAGTATACAACAAAAGAAGCCGTTATTATTGCTACGGGGTTTTCCACTGTTTCAGTGACCTTTATGATCGTTGTGGCCACCACCCTTGATTTGATGGACATTTGGAATCTCTATTTTTGGATTACATTCTTCGTGACATTTTTAGTAACGGCTATTAGTGTACGGATTTGGCCAATTCGTAATCTAAGTAATAGCTATTATGACAATATGGATGGTGATGTGGAGAAGATAGTCAATGAAAATCGCTTACAAAACGCTTGGAGAGAAGCGATGCTGACGGCTGAAAGTGCGCCAAATCTTTGGAAGAGCGTAAAGGAAAATGTTAAAGATGGCTTAATAATAGCAATGGGTATTTTACCAACCATAATGTCGATAGGTCTTATTGGTTTATGGCTTGTGAATCATACAGCTATTTTTGATTATGCAGCTTATTTGTTTGTGCCGTTAACCTATTTACTACAAATATCTGAGCCGTTAATTGTGGCAAAAGCAGCAGTCGTCAATTTAATCGATATGTTTTTACCGTCACTTGTCGTGATGGAAAGTACGATAGAAACCCGTTTTATAGTCGGTACACTATCTATTTCATCCATTCTCTTTTTCTCTGCGTTAATTCCATGTATTTTATCAACTGAAATTCCGATTTCTTTAGGCAGAATGATAGCGATATGGTTTGTACGAACAGTGTTAACTTTAATTATCGTTACTCCAATCGCCTATTTATTATTGTAAAGGAGTGATCCTGTGATAAAAAGACCAGATATTGTTATTTTGAATGCAACGCAAATTTTACCCTGTACAGGTGACAACATGCAGGATTTTCAAGTATTAACCGATACAGCAATTGTTATTGAAGAACAACGAATCCTTGATATTTGCAGTCATGAGGAACTAACAAAACGTTATGAAATAGATAGCCTGAATACTATAAATGCAAAGGGGAAAGTGGTAGCTCCAGGCTATATTGATGCCCATACACATTTGGTTTTTTGTGGAAGTAGGGTAGAAGAATACGCTGCTAAACTATCTGGAAATATTGAAGATAACCTGAAGAAGCTAGCAATGACTACTGGGCCTAATCGTACCATTGAACTGACGCGTGATACACCAGAGGATGTGCTTTTTGAGCAATCTAAGAAGCGTATTATGACGATGCTTAAGCATGGCACAACAACTGTTGAAAGTAAAAGTGGCTACGGCTTAACGCCTGAAAGTGAACTGAAGATTTTACGAATAGGACGACGACTTCAAGAAAGTACCCCGCTGGATGTAGTAAATACATTTTTAGGAGCTCATGGAATACCAGATCACTTATCGAAGGAACAATACATCAATGAAATTGTGGATGTCATGATTCCACAAGTAGCCCAGAACAGGCTAGCAGAATTCTGCGATGTCTGGTGTGATGAAGGCTATTTCAGTGAGCAAGAATCCGAGCGTATCCTGCAAGCAGGTTTAGCACACGGATTATTACCTAAAATTCATGCAGATGCCTATTCTTATATCGGGGGATCAGATTTAGCAGCCCGTATGAAAATGATTTCCATCGATCATCTCAATTACACACCTGAAGATTTAATGACAAAGCTAGCAAAAGTGGGTGTTGTGGGTGTCTTAATGCCTGCGTTAGATTTTGCAGTGGCTCATAAAAGGCCATTTGATGCTCGTGCAATGTTAGATAGAGGTATGCAAATTGCATTAGCAACAGATATGTGCCCTGCTTGCTATACATCTTCCATGTCTTTTGTTATTAATTTGGCTTGTCGACTCTATCAATTTTCAGTAGAAGAGGCGATAAAAGCTACCACACAAGTGGCTGCTAAAGCATTAAATTTAACCGATAGAGGAACCTTGGAAATTGGTAAAATAGCAGATATTCAAATATGGGATGTGACCAATTATAAACATGTAGCTTATGAGTTAGGAACGAATATCGTCGATACAGTTATAAAGCGAGGCAGCGTCGTGATAAAGGAAGGGTTACAGATAAAGGAAAACGTATTTATTTAGGAGGTTGAAATAGAGATGGGAATTGAGTATGCATCAACAGCAGCATTACACGTAAATGAAGAGAGGTTAGTAAATTTATTTTTAGAAATGGCTAAAATTAATGGTCCTAGTAGAAAGGAAAGTCAAGTAGCTGAATTTTTAAAGGAAAAATTACCGAAATTAGGTTTTCAATTAGCGTTTGATGAGGCGCATATCCATTTTAATGGTGAAGTTGGAAATTTAATTGCCTGGCATCCAGGTACCGATAATAATATCCCCCCCTTATTTTTTTCTACCCATATGGATACTGTATTACCAACAGAGTTTCTCAAGCCTGTAATTAAGGACGATATTATTTATTCAGATGGGACAACGATTTTAGGTGCTGATGATCGAGCGGCACTTGCTTCCTATATTGAAGCGATGCGTGCCGTTACTGAAAGTGGCATTCCACATGGACCGATTGAGCTCATTTTAACTGTAAATGAACAAGCGGGATTAGTTGGTGCGAAATTTATGGATTATCAAAAAATTAAGAGTAAACAGGGCTATATTTTTGATAGTAGTGGAGATGTTGGGCAAATCATTTTACAAGGGCCGTATAGTAGTAGAATTTGGTTCACGGTCAATGGCAATGCGGCTCATATAGCGTTAAATGCAGAAGTGGGAAATAGTGCCATTTTAATCGCATCGGAAGGGCTACTATCTATGAAGTTAGGTGAGATTGATAGTGAAACACTTGCAAATATCGGTATTATTCATGGGGGAGAGCTGACCTCCATAATACCTGGTTCGGTCACGCTAGGTGGCGAAGTAAGAAGTTTTTCCAAAGAGAAATTAGCGGCTCAATTGACGCATATGCAGGAGAAGATGGAAGCAGCAGCACAGAAAAACAATGGGAATGTGGAAGTGAAAATTGACGAGAAATATTTAGGGTTTAATGTTTTAGAAGATGATGACCTAGTAAAAACCGTAAAAGAAGCAACAGATAGCATTGGTGTTTCTTCTTATTTAACTAAAACATTAGGCGGAGCAGATACGAATGTTTTAAATGAAAATGGATTGACTTGTATTACCCTTGGGAATGGATTTCAGAATATTCACTCTTTTGGAGAGAGTATTAGTATTGAAAACTTAGTCAACACAGGTAGATTAACTGCTGCTTTAATCGAGCAATGGTATGTACGACATAAATCTTAAGGAGGAGGAAAGGAAATGCCAAGCATTTTAAACGTATTAAATATAGTAAAAATGCTTGGTATCTTTATGTTGATTAATAGAGGATCGAAGTAAATTTAAAGACAATCCATTCCTAGTAACTACTGTTGCATTAACATCTACATCTGGTTTTCCAGGTGATTACATTGTATGTGAGGAAGTTAGTAGGCGTATTGGAAAAACAGAAGATGAACAAAAAAAGATTTTCAATGAAATATTAACAACAATGTTGGTGGATGGATTTACGACTGTGACTTTAGGAAGCGTTATCATTGCAAGTATTTTGATTAAAACTATATAAAACAGACAGTGGGGATGTAAATGTTAGATAATCCTGTTTTAATCTCAGTGATTGTTTTGTCCATTTTAAGTTTATGTGGCATTCATGTGCTATTCGCTTTATTAATTGCGGCGATTGTCGCTGGCCTAGTTGCTGATTTATCACTTACTGAAACTGTGTCCATTTTTATAGGGGGGATGGGAGGTCAATCTGAAACTGCTTTAAGTTATATATTACTAGGGATTTTTGCTGCGTTAATTGCACATTCGGGCTTAGCAAATATACTTATTCAAAAACTCCTGTCACTCGAAAAACCAAATAAGTATATTTTAATTTTTGCGTTGGCGATTATTGCGTGTTTGTCAGGGACACTTATCCCGGTACATATTGCGTTCATTCCAATATTGATACCGCCGCTTTTGTTTTTCTTTAATAAATTAAAAATAGATCGTCGTGCTTTAGCATCGGCATTAACATTTGGTTTGAAAATGCCTTATTTATGGATTCCGGTTGGCTATGGATTGATATTTCAAGGAATTATTGCACAAGAGATGACAGTCAATGGAATGACTATTGTACAAAGTCAAATTCCGAAGGCAATGGCAATTCCCGCAGTAGGGATGTTTGTAGGCTTAGCGATCGCTATTTTTATTTCTTATAGAAAGCCTAGAGACTATCAACAGCTTAAAGAAGACATTCAAGACTATGAAAAAGCCAAGACAGATAATATAAAGGCAACATTGGATCGTAAAGGGTGGATGGCCATCGTAGCCATTTTTGCAGCACTTGCCATCCAGTTATCATTAAGTTCACTCGTGTTAGGTGCATTATCAGGGATTATTATTATGTTCATTGGACGTGTAGTATTCATTAAGGACAGTGAGGAAGTAGTACAGAATGGTGTCAAGCTGATGGGCACTATAGCGTTTATTATGCTGATTGCTTCCGGTTATGCAACGATTTTAAAAGAAACTAATGCGATAACAGAATTAGTAGAGGCTATGACTGGTATGACGGGACAAAGTAAACTCATTACAGCCACATTATTGTTATTTATAGGCCTACTTGTCACAATGGGCATTGGTACATCCTTCGGCACAATACCTATCTTAGCGGTTGTTTTCGTACCATTATGTGCGACAGTCGGATTTAGCCCACTTGCTACAGCAGCTCTTATTGGAACGGCTGGAGCTCTAGGTGATGCTGGTTCTCCTGCATCCGATAGTACGTTAGGACCTACGTCAGGCTTAAATGCAGACGGACAGCATAATCATATTTGGGATACATGTGTACCAACTTTTATTCATTATAATATTCCTTTATTTATATTTGGCATTATAGCCGCAATGGTGTTATAGAAATAAACGTAAAAAAGAGAGGGTTAGTGATGGAAACAATTTATTTAGATGGTCTTACATTAACAAGAGCACAAATAGATAAAATTGCTAGAGCGGATGCACAAGTTGCCATAGCACCAACTGCCTTGGAAAAAGTTAGGAAGAGTCGTGCGCGTATTGAAAAAAGATTAGCGGAAGGTCAAGCAATATATGGGGTTAATACAGGTTTCGGTAAACTAAGCGATGTACAAATTGCAGAAAAAGACTATGAACTATTGCAACTTAATTTGCTACGGGCAGACGCAGTAGGAGTAGGTGTACCTCTGGAAACTATGATTGTGCGAGCTATGATGGTTTTACGTGCGAATGCATTAGCAAGGGGATATTCAGGCATACGTCAAGAAACACTTCAATTATTAGTGGAATTGATTAATAAAAATGTGCATCCAATTGTACCATCACAAGGTTCAGTTGGCGCTAGTGGTGACCTGGCACCATTATCACATATCGCTATAGTCCTTGTTGGGGAAGGAATGGCTGAGTACCAAGGACAAATTATGTCAGGAAAAGAAGCGTTAGAAAGGGCAGGACTCAAAGCGGTTCGTTTACAGGCTAAAGAGGGACTCGCGTTAATTAATGGGACGCAAGCCATGACAGGCATTGGTATCATCACCATTAATGAAGCAGAACGTCTTGGGTATGTAGCAGATATGGCTGCTTGTCTAACAATGGAAGGATTATGCGGAATTATTTGCGCCTTTGATGCTGATTTATTAGCAGTGCGTCCACATGCTGAAATCGATACAGTGGGAAGGCGTATTCGCAAGTGGCTAAAAGGAAGCCAGCGCATCACTATGCAGGGTGAGAAACGAATGCAGGATGCTTATTCACTGCGCTGTGTACCACAAGTACACGGAGCTTCCTGGCAATGCCTTCAATATGTGGAACAACGCTTACACACAGAGACAAATGCGACGACTGATAACCCGATCGTTTTAGAAAATGGAGAGATATTATCTGGTGGTCATTTCCATGGTCAACCCATCGCACTAGCTATGGATTTTTTAAAAGTAGGCGTAGCGGAGTGGGCAAATATTTCGGAGAGGAGAACGGAACGTTTAGTGAATCCTCAATTAAGTGGATTATCTCCTTTCCTAGCAACAGATCCAGGACTTGAATGCGGATTAATGGTTATTCAATATGTCGCTGCATCGCTCGTTTCAGAAAATAAAGTGCTTGCTCACCCTTCCAGTGTGGATTCTATTCCCACATCTGGCAATCAGGAGGATCATGTAAGTATGGGAACGACAGCGGCAAGACAAGCCCGTCAAATTGTGCATAATTGCGCACGAGTCCTAGCTATTGAACTAATTGCGGCTTCCCAAGCAATTTATTTAGAAAAAGCAGAGCAGCAACTAGCGCCCGCTACACGTAAATTTTTAGACATAGTACGTTCATTCTGCCCACCACTAGAAGGGGATAAGGCGATTGGAGAAGAGACAGAAGCACTTGCGCAATATTTATTAAGTAGTAATGACATTTTTAGTATAGTGTAAAAGAGAAGTAGCAACTGTCAAAGTTGAAAGAGTATGCTAGAAGACGCTTCTAGCATACTCTTTTATTGTGGAATTAAAATTGGATTGTATCGTGAAATAATTATAATTCCTTACGTTTGCTTGCTGCAGGTATTCCTAATTCTTCACGGTACTTACTGATGGTACGACGTGCAATTTGAATTTGATAAAACTTAGCAAGACTTGCCGCAATCTTTTGATCGGATAAAGGCTTTTGCTTATCCTCAGAAGTGATAATTTTCTTGATCAACTCTAAAATAGAAGTTTGTGAATGTGCAGCTTGAGTACTTTCAATTTTAGAAGAAAATAAATCCTTTCCTAAATAGGTTCCAACTGGTGTTTGGATTGTTTTATTTCTTATTGCTCGACTAACTGTTGATTCATGCATGTCGATTTGTGTTGCGACATCTTTTAAGGTAAGAGGTTTTATATAGGATAATCCCTGAAGAAAAAATTGCCGTTGATGCTGTAAGACAACGGCCATAATACGAATAATGGTTTGACGTCGTTGTTGCAAGCTATGTATGAGCCACTCATAATGTTTAAATTGCTGTTTTACATAAGATTGTTCAGATTTAGGTAAGGAAGGTGCCAAGCTTTGATAGTGATTATGCAATTGAACAGATGGCAGCGAATGATCATTTATGCTAAATTGCAACTCGCCATTTTCAATAAAAACGATAATATCAGGTGTTACGTATTCGATATCATTTAATGAACTTAAAACACAAGGTATAGGATTTAACTCTAGTAGCTGATCTACTAGTGAAGATAGTTGCTCTTTTGAAATCTGGAGTAATTTCATTAACTCAGTAAATTTACGCTCAGCAAGTAGAATTAAACCTTTTTGGATAAGCTGTTGTAAATTATCATTGCGTTCCTCACATTGTAATAATAGACATTCTTGCAAGGTACGTGCACCTATTCCAGCTGGTCCAATTTGTTGCAAAAGCTGAATGCCATAATTGTGCTGTTCCTTTGAAATAGTAGGAAGCTGTGCTGGAGAATAGCCTTTGTTATCTAGATTCGCAATTAAAACTTGGACAATATGTAATTCAACTCCTACAAAAGTTAATGTAGCCAATTGTACTAATTCATCACGCTGACTAGGTTCAGCAATTTTACTATATAACTCATTCGACAAATTGAAAACAGAATGATGAGGTTTTCCAAACATGCGCTCTTGAAATGTCGATGATTGAAGGTCTATTAAGGGATTATTTAATTGTTGCTCATAAAGAAATTGCTCTAGCTCATGTGTTGTATATTGTAGTAATTCAATAGATTGCTGCAAATGAGGTGTCATCATCATCTTCTGTTGTTGTTGCTGCTTTAAAAACATGTCCACCATGATCCCTCCTGTTTCACACTTAAGAGTAGCATATCATAAATTGCTTAATTTTCAGATAATTAAAACTTTTGTGTATTGATTTTGTTCAACTTACTAGATGGTTTCATAGCGTTCCTTCTATTGATTCGTTATAATGTAGAAATGGAAAAGACTTAACGCGAAAGAAGGGATTGCTATGGCACGAGGTGTTTACATTCATATTCCTTTCTGTCATCAAATTTGTAATTATTGTGATTTCAATAAATTTTATTTTAAAAATCAACCAGTGGATGAATATATAGAAGCGCTTGGAAAAGAAATGGCTCTGGCAACAGAAAAATATCCTGAAAATTTCCGTAACATCGAGACAATTTTTCTTGGTGGCGGGACACCGACTGCTTTATCACCTGAGCAATTGGACAAGCTACTAACGTATATACAAACGTATATTCCAATGAATAGTGTGACAGAATTTACATCAGAGGCAAATCCAGATGAATTGTCCGCGGCCAAATTGCAGGTGCTGTTTGAGGGTGGCGTCAATCGTTTAAGCATGGGTGTTCAATCCTTTGACCAAGGGCTGCTCCAGAAGATTGGACGCACTCATAGTAATGAACATGTCTATGAAACAATCGCTTTGGCTAGAAAAATTGGCTTCCAAAATATTAGCATTGATTTAATGTATGGTTTGCCTGGACAAACAATGGCTCAATGGAAGGATTCATTAGACAAAGCTTTTGCTCTTGATTTGCCACATTTCTCTGCTTATTCTCTTATTGTAGAGCCCAAAACGATTTTTTATAATCAATACGCAAAAGGGAAACTGTATTTACCGACAGAAGATCTAGAAGCAGATATGTATGAGGTGCTGATGCAGCAAATGGCCACACATGGGCTTCAACAATACGAAATTAGCAATTTTGCAAAGCCTGGGTTTCATTCAGAGCATAACAAGATTTATTGGGATAATGATGAGTATGCTGGGTTTGGTGCAGGGGCCCATGGGTATCTAGCAGGTATACGCTATTCCAATCATGGTCCATTAAAAAAATATATGGAAACTGTTTTTGCGAGTGAGTTACCTATTGTCCATGCACATGAAGTATCACAAGCGGAGAAGAGAGAAGAACAAATGTTTTTAGGGCTACGAAAAACAGAGGGTGTTATGCACACTATATATGAAGAGAAATTTAAAGCACCAATGTCTGCCCATTATGATGCTGTAATAAAAGAATTAGTGTCAACAGGTCTTTTAGAACAAGATGAGGCGGGTGTGCGCTTGACTAGAAAAGGACGTTTTGTGGGCAATGAAGTATTTCAACAATTTTTGCTAGAAGATTGAGCGATATCGTTGACATAAAATGTGGGATTTGATAACTTAATAATAGTATTAGCACTCCTCTTAGTCGAGTGCTAACAGAGGTGATAATCATGCTAACAAATCGGCAGTTACAGATATTGCAAGTCATTGTAGACGACTTTATTGTGTCTGCGCAGCCGGTAGGTTCTCGCCAAATCTCCAAAAAACAAGGGATTACATTTAGTCCAGCCACTATTCGAAACGAAATGGCGGATTTAGAGGAATTAGGCTTTTTAGAAAAAACGCATACCTCCTCTGGTCGAGTGCCTTCGGAAAAGGGTTACAGATTTTATGTAGATCATTTGTTGAGTCCTCAAGGTATTAATTCCAAGGACATCCAACAAATTCAATCAATTTTTAATGATCGACTAGTAGAAGTAGAGCATATTATCCGAAAGTCAGCCAACATTCTATCAGAGCTGACATCGTATACTTCCATACTTTTAGGACCTGATGTCCAAAGGCATCGTGTTAAACGATTTTCGATTGTACCTCTTTCTAGCGACACAGCAGTAGCAATTATCGTGACGAATAATGGGCATGTAGAAAATCGCATGTTTAATTTACCGCCTGATTTTACCGCTTCTGATTTAGAGAAAATGGTGAATATCTTAAATGACCGCCTCATGGGTGTGTCATTAGAAGATCTCCATAAAAGCCTTGAAGCTGAAGTGCTAGCCGTGTTACAGCAACAAGTTCGATCAGCGGATGATTTTATTCGCGCACTTGTATCAGCAACAATGCATAATTCGGAAAGTAAAATTTTCTATGGTGGGAAAACGAATATGTTCAACCAACCAGAATTCCATGACTTAAATAAAGTCCGCATGATTTTGGACTTAATGGAGACGACTAGCCAAGTGCAGTCACTTTTCCATCCGAACGAATCAGGTATTCATATTCGGATAGGCTCAGAAAACAAACAACTAGAAATGGAAAATTGCAGTGTCATTACCACTACCTATTCCATTGGTGATGATCAACAGGGAGCCATTGCTATTATCGGCCCAACACGCATGGACTATAAGCGTGTCGTGGCTTTATTAGACGTAATGCGCTTGGATTTAACACAGGCGTTTACGAAGAATCGTAGTGAATGATAATGAGGAGGATTCAAGTGACGGAAACAACGGAAAACAAAGGTTTAGTACAAGAAGATGTACAAGCTGAAACGACAACAGAGGCAGTAGAGCAAACAGACGTTCAGGAAGAAGTAGAATTATCAATTGAAGAACAGTATGAGGCTAACCTGGCTGAACTACAAGCAAAGCTGGCTGACGAGGAAAATCGTCACCTACGCTTACGTGCTGACTTCGATAATATGCGTCGCCGTAATCAGTTAGATCGCGAGGCTGCTGAAAAGTATCGCGCGCAAAGCTTACTATCTGATCTATTACCAGTCCTTGATAATTTTGAACGTGCGCTCCAAGTAGAGACAACTTCTGAAGAGACAGCATCGATCATCAAAGGAATTGAAATGGTATATCGCTCTTTAATTGAAGCGACAGAAAAAGAAGGTTTGCAAGTGATTAAAGCTGAAGGTGAGCAATTTGATCCAACGATTCACCAAGCTGTTATGCAAGAACAGGATAGTGAAAAAGAGACGGGTGTTGTCTTACGCGAGTTACAAAAAGGGTATATCCTAAAAGATCGTGTATTACGCCCAACAATGGTATCTGTGAACGAATAGTCTTTGTGCTATTTAGTCAATTAAAATTAGTTAGAAAACGCATCCCTTGCGTTGACATAATAGGAGGAAATTTTAATGAGCAAAATTATTGGTATTGACTTAGGAACAACAAACTCTTGCGTTTCTGTACTTGAAGGTGGAGAACCAAAAGTAATCCCAAATCCAGAAGGAAACCGTACGACACCATCTGTTGTTGCATTTAAAAATGGAGAACGCCAAGTTGGTGAAGTAGCGAAACGTCAATCAGTAACAAATCCTAACACAATCATTTCTATTAAATCAAAAATGGGTACAGCTGAAAAAGTAACAGTAGAAGATAAAGACTACACACCACAAGAAGTATCTGCTATGATTCTTCAATACTTAAAAGGCTACGCAGAAGACTACTTAGGGGAAAAAGTGACAAAAGCAGTTATTACAGTTCCTGCTTACTTTAATGATGCACAACGTCAAGCGACAAAAGATGCTGGTAAAATCGCAGGTCTAGAAGTAGAACGTATCATCAACGAACCAACAGCTGCTGCACTTGCTTATGGTTTAGATAAACAAGATCAAGATCAAAAAGTATTAGTATTTGACCTTGGTGGCGGTACGTTTGACGTGTCCATCCTTGAGTTAGGTGACGGTGTCTTTGAAGTATTAGCTACAGCTGGTGATAACAAACTAGGTGGGGATGATTTCGATGACGCAATTATCGAGTATCTAGTAGCTGAATTCAAAAAAGAAAACGGCATTGACTTATCAAAAGATAAAATGGCGATGCAACGTTTAAAAGATGCAGCTGAAAAAGCGAAAAAGGATTTATCTGGTGTAACATCAACACAAATCTCTTTACCATTCATTACAGCTGGCGAAGCAGGTCCATTACACTTAGAAATTTCTTTAACTCGTGCGAAATTTGACGAAATTACTTTACCATTAGTAAATCGTACAGTAGGTCCAGTACGTCAAGCATTATCTGATGCGGGTCTTTCTACTTCTGAAATTGACCAAGTTATTTTAGTTGGTGGTTCTACACGTATTCCAGCAGTACAAGAAGCAGTACGTAAAGAAACAAGTAAAGAGCCTCACCGTGGTGTAAATCCTGACGAAGTTGTTGCAATGGGTGCTGCAGTACAAGGTGGCGTATTAACAGGTGATGTAAAAGACGTTGTATTACTTGACGTAACACCGCTTTCACTTGGTATTGAAACAATGGGTGGCGTGTTCACAAAATTAATTGACCGTAACACGACAATCCCTACTTCAAAATCACAAGTATTCTCTACAGCAGCTGATAACCAACCAGCAGTAGATATTCATGTTCTACAAGGTGAGCGTTCAATGGCAGCTGACAATAAAACATTAGGTCGCTTCCAATTAGCAGATATTCCACCAGCACCACGTGGTGTACCTCAAATCGAAGTAACATTCGATATTGATAAAAACGGTATCGTATCTGTAAAAGCAAAAGATCTTGGTACAAACAAAGAGCAAACAATTGTGATTCAATCCGATTCTGGTTTATCAGAGGCAGAAATTGAACGCATGGTAAAAGACGCAGAATCTAATGCTGAAGCAGACGCTAAACGTAAAGAAGAAGCAGATCTTCGTAACGAAGCTGACCAATTAGTATTCCAAGTGGACAAAACAATTGCTGACCTAGGTGAGCAAATTACAGAAGATGAGAAAAAATCTGTTGAAGATGCTCGTGATGAATTGAAAAAAGCACTTGAAGCTGGTGAGCTAGAAGGCATTAAAGCAGCTAAAGAAAAATTAGAAGGCGTATTACAGCCACTAGTGATGAAAGTTTACGAACAAGCGGCAGCAGCTGCTCAAGCAGCTCAAGGTGGCGATGCAGGTGCAGACACTGGCGCTGGTAAAAAAGATGATGGTGTTGTAGACGCTGAATTCGAAGAAGTAAAAGACGATAAATAAGAAGTAACACAGTTAAGTGAAAAAGCCAAAGACCGCTTGCGGCTTTGGCTTTTGTCATGATGTGACGTCACTTCACGTAAATGGCACCATTTATGGGGTAATTGCATACGTTAGCTGCTAGGAAGTGAGAATCTTCATTATTATGGAACATATAGAATGTTTAATCGAAAAAATGAGGCAGTTTTTTTAACTGCATGTTACAATAGATTTTATGCAAACAGAGCGGAGTGTGAATCATGGAGAAACGCGATTATTACGAGGTGCTTGGTTTAACAAAATCGGCTACAAAAGATGAGATTAAAAAAGCATACCGTAAATTATCAAAACAATATCACCCTGACCTTAATAAAGAGCCGGGTGCAGATGAAAAATTCAAAGAAATCGCTGAAGCATATGAAGTTTTAAGTGACGACCAGAAAAAAGCACGCTACGACCAATTTGGTCATGAAGACCCGAATGCTGGTTTTGGTGGTGGCTTTGGAGGCAGCGGCTTTGGCGGCTTCGAGGATATTTTCAGTTCATTCTTTGGCGGTGGGGGTCGCCGTCAAGATCCAAATGCGCCACGCAAAGGGGATGATCTGCAATATCGTATGAACATCCAATTTGAGGAAGCTATTTTTGGGAAAGAAACAGAAATAGAAATCCCAAAAGATGAAACGTGTGAAACATGTCACGGTTCAGGAGCAAAGCCAGGCACGCAGCCTGAAACATGTTCAACATGTAAAGGTGCTGGACAAATCAATCAAGCAGTGGATACACCATTTGGTCGTATGATGAACCGTCGTACATGTTCAACATGTCATGGGACAGGTAAAATCATTAAAGAAAAATGTTCGACATGTCGTGGAGAAGGAAAAGTCCAAAAACGTAAGAAAATTAAAGTGACGATTCCAGCTGGTGTGGATGATGGACAACAAATTCGTGTATCTGGTCAAGGTGAACCAGGTATAAACGGTGGACCTGCAGGGGATTTATATATTATGTTCCGCATTCAAGGTCACAAGGATTTCGAACGAGATGGAGACGATATTTACTTTGAGCTGAAATTAACATTCCCTCAAGCAGCTCTTGGAGATGAAATTGAAGTACCAACAGTTCATGGTAAAGTAAAATTACGTATTCCAGCTGGAACACAGTCGGGTGCTCAATTCCGCCTAAAAGATAAAGGTGTTAAAAATGTTCATGGTTATGGTATGGGTAATCAGTATGTAACAGTAAAAGTTATGACACCAGAAAAATTAACGGAAAGACAAAAGCAATTACTACGAGAATTTGCAGAAATTAGTGGCGATATCCCTGAAGAACAAGGGAGTTCACTATTCGATAAAATCAAGAAAAAATTCCAAGGTGAATAATTAGAGGAGCTGAAGAGCTACGTGAAGTGGTCAGAATTATCCATTCATACAAAAAATGATGCGGTAGAAGCAATTTCGAATATTTTGCATGAAGCAGGTGCAAGTGGTGTTGTCATCGAAGATTCTGCAGAGTTTGCGAAGCCACGTGAAGATCAATATGGTGAAATTTATGCACTAAATGAAGATGATTTTCCAAAAGATGGCGTAATTGTCAAAGCTTATTTATCCGAGTCTAGTTTTTTAAATGAAACAGTCGAAGAAATAAAAGCAGCTATCACAAATTTAACGAACTTTAACATTGATATTGGTGAAAATGTGGTATCCATTGTGGAAGTTAATGAAGAAGATTGGGCAACTGCCTGGAAGCAATACTACCATCCTGTTAAGATTTCTGAACGCTTTACTATCGTACCAACATGGGAGGAATACAAACCCGTTTCAACAGATGAACTAATTATTGAATTAGACCCTGGTATGGCCTTTGGTACAGGCACACACCCAACGACGGTGATGTGTTTACAAGGACTTGAAAAAGTCATTAAAGAAGGGGATACGGTTGTTGATATCGGTACAGGATCAGGCGTATTGTCTATTGGTGCAGCATTACTTGGTGCCAAAAGTGTGCATGCGCTCGATTTAGATGAGGTAGCGGTACGTTCAGCACGAGAAAATGTTGAATTGAATAAAGTGGAAGATAAGGTAGCAGTGTTCCATGGCAACTTATTGGATACTGTAAAAGAGCCAGCAGATGTAGTAGTCGCTAATATTTTGGCTGAAATCATCATGTCCTTCACTGACGACGCGTATACAATTGTAAAACCAGGTGGATTATATGTCACTTCGGGCATCATCGGTGCAAAACGTGATGATGTTAAAGTAGCACTAGAAGCTTCAGGCTTTGTGATCGAAGAAGTATTATTAATGGAAGATTGGGTAGCCATTATTGCCCGTCGTCCACTATAACTTGACTAAGGAAGCGCCAAATCGTGAGCCGTGTGCTTGTGATTTGGCGTTTTCGTTTCTTGCTAGAAAGGACTGTGTGGCATGCAACGTTATTTTATTGAAACAGCAATAGAGAATGCACGTATTAGTGGAGAAGATGCACGGCATATTGAGCGAGTGATGCGTATGAAACAAGGCGACAAAATTGTAGTTGTAGCACAAAACATTGCGCATATATGCACTATTGAAGGATTTGAAGGAGATGAGGTCGTCATTGAAGCGACTGATCAAATAATCCCTTCACCAGAGCTACCTATTCAAGTAACAGTAGCTTGTGGTTTGCCAAAAGGTGATAAGCTAGAGCTCATTACTCAAAAAGCCACAGAGCTTGGGATGTTTGCTTTATTACTCTTTGAAGCTGAACGCTCCATTGTAAAATGGGACAAGAAAAAAGGAGCAAAAAAGCAAGAAAGATTACAGAAAATTGCCAAGGAAGCTGCGGAACAAGCCCATCGCACGCATATTCCAACAGTTTTTGAACCCATATCATTTAAACAGCTGTTACAACAAATAGATCATTTCGACGCCGTTTTTATTGCGGATGAAGAGGATGCAAAGGCAGAAAAACGCACAAGGTTTGCGGAGAAGCTAAAAAACGTGTATGATAAGAAGTCGAAATCAATGCTTATAATATTTGGTCCTGAGGGGGGCATTTCTCGTCACGAGTCGGAAGCGCTATTACAAGCAGGCGCTCAAACGATGTCATTAGGACCGAGAATTTTACGAGCAGAAACAGCGCCATTATACGCACTGTCTGCCATATCCTATGAATTTGAATGAAAGAGGTGTTCAGCCTTGTCAAAAGTGGCTTTTCACACACTTGGCTGTAAAGTAAATCATTACGAAACAGAAGCAATCTGGCAACTGTTCAAGGAAGAAGGCTATGATCGTACAGAATTTGATCATCAAGCAGACGTATATGTCATTAATACTTGTACAGTTACCAATACTGGAGATAAGAAATCTCGTCAGGTGATTCGTCGTGCAGTGCGACAAAATCCTGATGCCGTTATTTGTGTAACGGGATGCTATGCGCAGACATCCCCAGCAGAAATCATGGCGATTCCTGGCGTTGATATTGTTGTAGGAACACAGGATCGTACGAAATTGTTGGGCTATATTGACCAATATCGTGCAGAACGTCAACCGATTAATGCCGTACGTAATATTATGAAAAATCGTGTATATGAGGAACTAGATGTACCAGCATTTACGGACCGTACACGTGCTTCATTAAAAATACAGGAAGGCTGTAACAACTTCTGTACATTTTGTATCATCCCATGGGCACGTGGCTTAATGCGTTCTCGTGACCCACAAGAAGTTTTACATCAAGCACAGCAACTAGTTGACGCTGGCTATCTAGAAATCGTTTTAACGGGTATTCATACGGGTGGCTATGGACAAGACTTAAAAGATTATAATCTTGCACAGTTACTGCGTGATCTAGAAGCCAATGTAAAAGGCTTAAAGCGCCTTCGTATTTCATCTATTGAGGCTAGTCAATTAACAGATGAAGTCATTGAAGTTCTTCGTGAATCAAAGATTGTTGTTAACCATTTACACATTCCAATTCAATCAGGTTCTGATACGGTTTTAAAACGTATGCGTCGTAAATATACAATGGAATTTTTCGGTGAACGTTTAACGAAATTACATGAAGCATTACCTGATTTAGCTGTCACATCAGATGTCATTGTTGGTTTCCCAGGTGAGACAGAGGAAGAGTTTATGGAAACGTACAACTTTATTCGTGATCATAAGTTCTCTGAACTACACGTCTTCCCGTTCTCTCCACGTACAGGCACGCCAGCTGCACGTATGGAAGATCAAATTGATGAAGATATTAAAAATGAGCGTGTACATCGCCTTATTTCTTTAAATGATCAATTGGCAAAAGAATATGCATCTAGTTTTGAAGAGCAAGTATTAGAAGTGATTCCTGAAGAATTTGTCCATGATGGCAGTGAAGAAGAAGGACTTCTAACTGGCTATACAGACAATTACTTAAAAATAGTGTTTGAAGGGCCAGAAAGTCTCATAGGACAGCTTGTAAAAATAAAAATTACACAAGCAGGCTATCCACACTCACAAGGACAATTTGTTCGCGTTTTAGAAACAGTTAATTAATATGAAAAGGATTGCCAGCATCTGTAGGCAATCCTTTTTTGTTCTTGGAAAATGCTAAAATAAATTCTAATATCGATGTCATAATGCGAATTAAAATCAACCAAATCAATAATATAGAAAGATATTAGACGGCAACATGAAAAAGTGGTATGATTCGAAGAGGTACGTACATCTTGCTTAATGAAGGAGCGTTCAACAATGGAACAAAATTTCGCACGTATGATTGATCATACATTATTAAAGGCTGAGGCAACAAAGGAACAAATTGAAAAATTATGTGCAGAAGCTAAACAATTTAACTTTGCTTCTGTTTGTGTAAATCCAACTTGGGTTAAGCGCAGCAGTGAATTATTACAAGGTACAGAAGTTGTAGTTTGTACGGTTATTGGCTTCCCGCTTGGTGCTAATACACCAGCAGTCAAAGCATTTGAAGCAAAAGATGCTATCGCTAACGGTGCAAAAGAAGTGGATATGGTCATTAATATCGGTGCGTTAAAAGATAAAAACGATGAACTTGTACAAGCGGATATCGCAGCAGTTGTAGAAGCGGCTAAAGGTAGCGCACTTGTAAAAGTTATTATTGAAGCATGCTTACTAACAGACGAAGAAAAAGTGAAAGCTTGTGAGTTAGCTGTAGCAGCAGGTGCTGATTATGTGAAAACATCTACTGGTTTTTCTACTGGTGGAGCAACAGCAGAGGATATTGCGCTTATGCGTAAAACAGTAGGTCCTGAGCTTGGTGTAAAAGCTTCAGGTGGCGTTCGTAGCTTAGAGGACATGAAGAAAATGGTGGAAGCTGGTGCAACTCGTATTGGGGCAAGCTCTGGTGTAGCCATTATGAATGGCTTAATCGCTGATTCTAACTACTAATTTTTTCTTTTTTATAGAAGCCATAAGCTCTTGCGTTTATTCGTAGGAGCTTATGGCTTCTTTGTGTCTAATCAGCATATCATTTTTTTATTCACATATACTCCACTGATGAACGTGAATACTGAAAGGAGGATGTCATGTTTACACAGTATAAGTCTTGGAGGCCCTATATTAGCCCATTCGACCCTTGTAAGCCTATAGAAGTAAAGTATTTTGCCACACCCCCACAACTGTATATGGGTTTTCAACCACCTGGACTACCCCAATTCCAAACCCCAAGAGAAGCGCTAATGGCAGGTACGCTATGGCCACAGTTATTTAGCCCATACCCATTTCCCCCTAAAAGGAGGGAGGAAGAATGACTAAAAAGATGCCGCCCGATTTTTATAAGCAGTTAGAAGAAATACAAGCAATCGATTTCGTCATTGTTGAATTAAATCTCTATTTAGACACGCATCCCCACGATTATGACGCCATTCAGCAATTTAATGAAAATACTGAGAAAAGTATGAAGCTCAAAATTGACTTTGAACAAAAATATGGACCACTCATGAATTTTGGGAGAAGCTATTCGAATTATCCTTTTAACTGGATTGATACACCATGGCCATGGCAAGTCTAATCAAAAGATTAGGAGGAAGAATCTTTGTGGTATTATGAAAAGAAGCTCCAGTATCCAGTAAAAGTTAGTACATGTAATCCAATGCTTGCTAAGTTTTTAATTGAGCAATATGGAGGGGCTGATGGGGAACTGGCTGCAGCTCTTCGCTACATGAATCAGCGCTATACGATTCCAGATAAAGTAGTGGGGTTATTAACTGATATCGCAACAGAGGAATTTTCACACTTAGAAATGATTGCCACGATGATTTATAAGCTAACAAAAGATGCGACACCAGAAATGCTTAAAGAGGCTGGTTTAGGTGATCATTATGTGAATCATGATCGGGCTTTATTTTATCAAAATGCCTCGGGGGTACCGTTTACAGCAACCTATATTCAGGCAAAGGGTGATCCTATTGCAGATTTATATGAGGATATAGCAGCTGAAGAAAAAGCACGCGCCACATATCAATGGATTATTGATTTATCCGATGACACGGATTTAAATGATAGCTTGAAGTTTTTACGTGAACGAGAAATTGTTCACTCTCAGCGTTTTCGCGAGGCTGTTGAAATTTTAAAAGATGATCAGGATCAGAAGAAGGTTTTCTAAAAATTTCTGGCTGTATCAAGTGGAACTTGAAACAGCCTTTTAGTTTGTCAAAATTATCATTTTTATTAGTATAAATAATGGATGTATTGCTAGCTAAATGTATAATGGGCAGGTTAACAAAAATAAAACCAAAAATTCACTTGATAATTTCGTATACTTTCTATTGACCATTATTAGACAATACGATATAATTTTTTAGTACACAACAGAAGGTTATTTGCCTAATTGTGTATTGACGTGTGTTCGGAGGGAGGGAAAGAGAGATGTCAAAAACTGTCGTTCGCAAAAACGAATCGCTTGAAGATGCTCTTCGCCGCTTCAAACGTACTGTATCAAAAAGTGGTACAATTCAAGAAGTTAGAAAGCGCGAGTTCTACGAAAAACCTAGCGTAAAACGTAAAAAGAAATCAGAAGCTGCACGTAAACGTAAGTGGTAATTTAATTTCCCATTAAAAATCCCTACGTTCATAACACGCAATTGTATGATTCACTGAGCAGACAAAGTTATACCTGAAATTAATCTCATTTTTGATTAATTTCAGGTATTTTACATTGCTCAACTTTACGTACATATGAAAAAGCCGAATGAAATCACATTGATTCATTCGGCTTTTTTACAACCCTCATGATGTGGGTAATTTTGATTCAAGATCATGATGTATAAATTAATAAATTTTTAAGATTTGTGAAACTTTTCGCATGATTGACCGTATATACAGAGGAGAAGCATGTTAGAAGGGAGGGAAAAAGGTGCGAAAACGTAGAATCCTCAGCTATTTACTAGTGATATGGATGACTTTTTTGTTAGCGTTTCCATTAACTTCGGCTTTTGCCAGTAATAAGGTTTATCATGTTCCGATTCATAATGAAGTAGAGCGAGGACTTCATGCATTTTTAGAACGAGCTTTTAAAGAGGCTGAAGAAAACAAGGCAGAGGCGATTATCTTAGAAATAAATACGCCTGGCGGTTTCGTGAATGCGGCAAGTGATATCGCCATGCTTATGGATGCAACGGACTTAAAAACGATTGCTTATATTAATAAGGATGCACACTCAGCAGGAGCTTTTTTAGCCTTACATGCGGAAAAGATCTACATGGTTCCAAATGGAACAATCGGTGCAGCGGCAGTTATCGATTCAGCAGGGAATGCAGCCGACTTAAAGGCCAATAGTGCTTGGCTTGCTCAAATGAAAGCAGCGGCAGAAACGTCAGGTCGCGACCCTAAGTATGCATTAGCCATGGCAGATACCAACTATGAACTACCAGAATACCGTGCTGGCGAAAAGAATTTGTTAACCTTATCAGCCTCAGAGGCATTAAAGGTTAAGTACTCTGAGGGGACGGTTAGGAATTTTCAGGAGCTTTTAGAGGTAACTAACCTAAATGGTAGTGATGTTGTTTCCATTGAACCAACCTTTTCTGAAAAACTGGCTCGTTTTATTACAAATCCCATCATTGTACCTATTCTATTGTCTATCGCAAGTTTAGGACTTGTAATGGAGCTTTATTCGCCAGGATTCGGCGTTCCAGGTATAATGGGTTTATCAGCACTTGGTTTATTTTTCTTTGGACATATGGTTGCGGGCTTTGCGGGATATGAAACATTGTTGTTATTTATTATTGGTTTAGCCCTTTTAATTGCAGAGTTTTTTGTCCCCGGTGGTATTGTTGGTATTTTAGGTGGTGTATTAATAGTACTAAGTCTGATACTGGCAGGTGCAAATATGATGCAAATGATAGTAGCAATTCTCATTGCGCTTGTGATAGCGATGATAGGAATGGTGATTCTGATGAAATTTTTCGGAAAAAAACTGCATGTCTTAAACAGGCTTGTGTTAATGGATGCAACCACGACAGAAGAAGGGTATGTATCTAATGTGAATCGCACAGAACTGTTAGGGAAAATAGGGAAAACGCTTACGCCATTACGTCCATCTGGAACAATGGTACTGGGTAGTGAACGCATTGATATTGTATCGGAAGGTGGCTATATCGATGCCAACCAACATGTAGAAATTATTAAAGTTGAAGGCTCACGCATTGTTGTGAGACAAACAGATAAAGAGATGGAGGAATAGAAAATGGGTCTTGATTTAGGTTTGATTGGTCCTATTGCCGGACTAGTTATTTTATTCATTGTTCTTGCGGTATTCTTTACCTTTGTACCCGTAGCACTGTGGATTTCTGCATTAGCAGCAGGTGTACGTGTGAGTATTTTCACATTAATTGGGATGCGCTTACGTCGTGTAATCCCTTCACGAATTGTTAATCCGTTGATTAAAGCACATAAAGCAGGTTTACCTGTTACGATAAACCAGTTAGAGAGTCACTATTTAGCAGGTGGTAATGTCGACCGCGTCGTGAATGCCTTAATTGCGGCTCACCGTGCTAATATTGAGTTATCGTTTGAACGTTGTGCAGCAATTGATTTAGCTGGGCGTGATGTGTTAGAAGCTGTTCAAATGTCTGTTAATCCAAAGGTTATTGAAACACCATTCATTTCAGGTGTAGCAATGAACGGGATTGAGGTTAAAGCAAAAGCCCGTATTACTGTGCGTGCCAACATCGAGCGTTTAGTCGGTGGTGCTGGTGAAGAAACGGTAATTGCACGTGTAGGGGAAGGGATCGTTTCTACAATTGGTTCCGCTACTAGTCATACGGAAGTATTAGAAAATCCGGATATGATTTCGCAAACCGTATTATCTAAAGGTTTAGATTCAGGGACAGCCTTTGAAATCTTATCCATTGATATTGCCGATGTAGATATCGGTAAAAACATCGGGGCCGAATTACAAATTGAACAAGCACAAGCGGATAAAAACATTGCGCAAGCAAAAGCTGAGGAACGTCGTGCAATGGCTGTAGCAAATGAGCAAGAAATGATTGCACGTGTTCAAGAGATGAAGGCGAAAGTAGTAGAAGCAGAGGCAGAAGTACCACAAGCGATGGCTGAAGCCTTACGTTCTGGTAATCTTGGTATTATGGATTATATGAACTATCGTAATATCCAAGCGGATACAGCAATGCGCGACTCAATTTCAAAAGTAAGTAATGATAAGCCTGAAAAAAATGAACCCAATGCTTAATAACGGAAAGGAGCAGAACTAACATATGGAACAGTTAATACTCTTTGCCATAATTGCCATAGTCAGCTCTATTTTCGGAAAATCAAAAAATAAAAAGCCTCAGAAACAGATGCCTCCTTTTAATAAAGACACAGTGGCAGAGCCTCCAGTTATGGAGAAAGCACCACATCGTACAGGGAAAGCACAAAGTTTTGAAGATTTTGCACGAGAATTTATAGGTGATTGGATTCCAGAAAATGAAAAAGTCGAGGAGCCTAAAAAATTTGTCGAAGAAAAAGTGCAAAAGGAAATGCCAAGCTATATTGCCCCAACAGTCACTCCAGCAGATGTCCCTCGCCGTACTTCGAATCGAGAAAGTCGAGGACGTTTAGCTGCTGGAAAAAAAGAAGTGCAATCAGTTGGCACTCATTCGACTATACAACTACCTCAATCTAAAAATGATCTTGTGCAAGCAATCGTGATGGCTGAAATATTAGGGCCACCGAAATCAAAAAGAAAATAACTAGCATGTCCTCCTTTTTCGATGCATATATTGCCGAAGAAGGAGGCATTTTTTATGAAAAAATTATTTCAATTAACGCCACTACTTGAGTTGTTAGAATACGAATCATTAAAAATTATTGGACCCTACCGTTTTATTCATGCAGATGCTACGACCTGTTCGTTTGTCTATGCAGATTATCATATTACTGTCAATGCGGATTCAGTGACAATCAATGCGCTCAAAAAAGAGATGCTACATCTATCTGTTGACAATCTACAGGAACTTCATATGAAAATGACAAAGAATATGGGTGTGAGCTAAAATGTGGAATAATCGGCCTATTATTATACGTATAAAGCGCCATGAAAATGTTCATCCTTTTATTCAAGCATTGCACGCTCAACATGTTCCATTAAAGCGTGTAGTCTTTCGTGAGCAGGAAGTTTCTTTTGAAACGACGATGCATTATCTACCAAAAATTCGCCGTGTGCGAAGACGTTTTCGTTTGAAAATGGCTGTTTTTTATGCAGATGAGCTTCAAGTTTTTCGAGCGCAAATTTGGACTTTGTTGGGCTTAGCCTTAATGATTGCTATTCCGATCCTCTGTGCACAAATCATTTGGCGAGTGGACATCGAAGCAGCGACACCAGAGCTGGAGCAGCGTTTAGGCAAGACCTTTCAAGATACCTTTCAACTAGAAACCCCGCTATCAAAAAAAAAATTACCTTCAAATACGGTCATACGACAAAAGCTGTTAGAGCAACACCGAGAGCTATCATGGGTGCATATTGATAAACACGGCGGACGAGTAATTCTGAGACCACAAGAATCACCGAAACAAACAGAGCAAACAAATGACAAATTAGCCTCTCATATAGTAGCCACAAAAAGTGGTGTCATTACCCACTTTAATATACAACATGGCGAGCGAAAAATTTCAGTAAATGACACAGCCTATGAGGGGGATGTCCTCGTTAGTGGTGTATTAGAAAGTGGTAAAGATCAAGTTTTTGTTGGGGCAAAGGGTGAGGTTTTTGCAGATTATTGGCTTGAATGTTCGTTTAAAATTCCAACAAAAATTACGGTGGAAACGTTGCAACAAAAACAATGGCGGGTATTGGTAAAGGGTATACATCAGGAAAAGGTAGATTATGTACAAAAGAAGGATTTACCGAATTGGCTAGCCCCCTATGTTTCGATTGTGGAGGAGCAACAGACGAAAACCATGCAAGTGGAGTTGGATGAATCGAAAATTGAGTCATTGTTGATTCCTTTATTGCATGAAAAAGTATTGCGTTCGTTACCTGCAAAAACAATTATTAAGAAAGAAAACCTTTTACAGGCAAAGTGGGGGAATGGTACAGTTGAAGGGAAAGTTCTATTTTTAGTCAATGAAAACATTGCAAGTCCAATACAAGGCCTACAAGGAGAATGATTATGTCAGAACAGTTAACTGTATTACAGGTGGATAATCCAAATGAAGCGGTTATGCTACTCGGTATTTCCGATGCAAATATGAAATTAGTTGAAGAAGCACTCAAAGTTCATATCATTACGCGTGGTGAACAAATTCAACTGGCGGGTGAAGAAAATGCTAAGGAACAGGCAACCTATCTTTTACATGCTTTATTGAAGGTCATTCGCAAAGGAATTAATATTGATCAACGTGATGTCTCAACTGCGATTGAAATGACACAAAAAGGAACGATTGAATATTTTGCAGAACTGTATGATGAAGAAATAGCACGCACGACGAAAGGCAAACCGATTCGTGCAAAAACAATTGGTCAACGAGAATACATACAAGCAATCCGTCATAAAGACGTTGTTTTCGGTATTGGTCCAGCTGGTACTGGGAAAACGTATTTAGCGGTAGTCATGGCAACACAGGCACTTAAAAATGGCCATGTTAAGCGAATAATATTAACTCGCCCTGCTGTTGAAGCAGGAGAGTCTCTAGGCTTCCTTCCAGGAGATTTGAAGGAAAAGGTAGATCCATATCTACGACCTCTCTACGACGCTTTAAATGACATCTACGGGTCCGAACAAACACAACGGCTGATAGAACGGGGAACGATTGAAATCGCTCCTTTAGCCTATATGCGTGGCCGTACATTAGATGATGCCTTCGTTATTTTAGATGAAGCACAAAATACAACCCATCAACAAATGAAAATGTTCCTAACACGTCTAGGCTTCGGTTCTAAAATGGTCATTACAGGGGATAAAACGCAAATCGATTTACCTAAAAATACGGAATCTGGCTTGATTGTAGCGGAACGTACATTAAAGTATGTAAAATCTATCCATTTCCAAGTATTAGAACAAGGCGATGTAGTCCGTCATCCAATCGTTGCCAAAATCATCCAAGCCTACGAAGAACAGCAACTTTAGAATTGCGTAGCAATTCTAAAGTCTGCCCCGAAAGCAAAGCGACAGGGGCAACGGGCTTTTGAAGTCTGCCCGGAAAGCGAAGCGGCAGGGGCAACGAGGTTTTGAAGTCTGCCCGGAAAGCGAAGCGGCAGGGGCAACAGGGTTTAAAGTTTGCCCGGAAAGCAAAGCGACAGGGGCAACAGGGTTTTAAAGTCTGCCTGGAAAGCAAAGCGACAGGGGCAACGGGGTTTTGAAGTCTACCCGGAAAGCGAAGCAACAGGGGCAACGAGGTTTTGAAGTCTGCACAACAAGTAAAAATCTAAATTATGAAATTAATCAAAATATGGAAAAAAATGTGACAGCTATGCGAAAATGCATAGCTGTTTTTTGCTTTCTTATACATTTTTCGAGAAAAATGTATGTTGAATTGGTATGATAGTAGGTAGATAGAGGAGGTGCCAGATGGAGAAACAACTTCGAAAATTTACAGAGCTTATCGGTTTTCGCTACTTTCTTATCATCATTCTCATTTTAACAGGCGGCCTACAATTTGCATTTATGTATGGCAATGTTAAAGGAGTTACATATGATTTCAAACCATTACAGCTTGCGCCTGAAACCGTACGATCTACTAAAACGATCGAAGACACTTATAAGACACAGCTAGAGAGAGAAAAAGCTGCCAATGCAGTGGATTCGGTCTATCAATTTTCGGAGGATGTCGCCAAGCAAAGAGCAGCGATTGTAACATCATTATTTGATTATGTTTTGGAAGTGAAAAAGGATGTTGCAAATAGTAAGGAACCTATTCCTATTGCCGACCAAGTTGCACAGCTTCGCAAAAAATTTGAATCAATAGATGAAGACCAGATGCCGTTAATTTTTACAGATTCACAGCTGGAAGGTCTATTAGTGCAAAGTGAAGAAGATTTAACAAGAACAAGTACGCAATTATCCAAATTTGTAGAGGAATATTTACAAAAATCCATCCGACCAGAGAACGTTTTTGTTGCTCAAAATGATTTTGAGACCAAGATTCGTGGACAACGAGGGTACCCTGATAAAATATTCAATACAGTCGTGTTAATAGGACGTACAAGCATTATTGAAAATGAAACAATTAACGAAGAACAGACGAAGATTCGAAAACAGCAGGCCAAAGAAAGCGTAGAGCCTACACGCATTTTACAAGGTCAGATTATTGTTCAGGAAGGCCAAATTATTGACAATGAGGCTTTCAGACAATTAGAGCTATTAGGGATGGTTAGTAATAAAGCCTCCTTGAAGCCTATTGCAGGGCTTATTATTTTAACGCTATTGCAAATGATGTTTATGTATATTTTATTTGAGCGTTGGGAGGCTAACGAACGAAAAAAACGTAATGCACTGTTAGTGACAGTGATTGTTTATAGTTTGTCTATCTTGCTGATGGAATTTATTAGCTTAGTTTCTGGTGGCTTTGATGTGACGATTGCCTTTCTATTCCCAACGGCATTAGCTACAATGCTTGTACGATTGTTAGCAGATGAGCGAGCGGCTGTTTTGGTTACAGTTATGACTGCTGCTTCAGCAGGTGTTATTTTCCAAGAAGGCTATTCATCTGTTATGCAAATGGAAATTACGTTGTATATCATATTCGGAGGGTTTGCAAGCCTATTCTTTTTGCGTAGTGTGGAAAAACGCTCACATATTTTACATGCGGTTGGTGTGATTTCTCTTGTCAACTTGGCATTTATCGCCTTTTATTTATTAATGACACAATCATCCTATGGTTTACCAGAATTAGTATTTTACTTAATAGCAGCGATGTTGTCTGCCTTGCTTTCAGGGGCATTGACAATGGGTCTTTTACCATTCTTTGAATCAGCATTTAGCTTACTATCGTCTTTACGTTTAATCGAGCTATCCAATCCCAATCACCCATTATTAAAAAAATTACTAATGGAAACGCCAGGGACATATCATCATAGTGTGATGGTAGCGAATCTAGCAGAAGCTGCCTGTGAAGAAATCGGTGCGGATGGCTTATTAGCACGTGTTGGCTGTTATTATCATGATATTGGTAAAACTAAACGTCCAGCCTTTTTCATCGAAAATCAGATGTCGGGTATCAATCCGCATGATTCATTACCACCTGAAACAAGTGCAGAGATTATTATCGCCCATACGACAGATGGTGCCAACATGTTAAAACGTTATAAAATGCCTCAGGAAATCATTGATATCGCTTTACAACATCATGGCACAAGTTTGTTAAAATTCTTCTTATTTAAAGCGAAGGAAGAAGGAAAAAGCATTGATGAAGCAAGGTTCCGATATCCAGGGCCTAAACCACAAACAAAGGAAGCGGCTGTTATAAGTGTTGCGGATAGTGTTGAGGCAGCGGTACGTTCAATGAAAGAGCCAAACGCAGAGAAAATTCAGAAGCTAGTACGAGCAATCATTGATGATCGCGTACAAGATAATCAGTTTGATGAATGCGATATTTCAATAAAAGAGTTAAAATGTATAGAGAGAGTACTTTGTGAAACGTTGAATGGTATTTTCCATTCACGTATTGAATATCCAAAGGGAGATAAGTAGGAGGATCTATGATTTTAACAATTGATTTTACGGATGAAACAAATGAAGTGGGAGCACAACATATGGAGCTTGTTGAAAAGCTATTACAGCATGCTGCAAGTGTAGAAAACATTGAGCCAGAAACAGAGGTTTCGGTGACGTTTGTAACGAACAAAACAATTCAAGATATTAATCGTGAGTATCGTGGCAAGGATCAGCCAACTGATGTCATTTCCTTTGCACTAGAGGAGCTAGGGGAAGGGGAAATGGAAGTAACTTTTGAAGGGATGCCACGTGTATTAGGTGATATTATTATTTCGACAGACCGTGCAAAAGAGCAGGCTGAGGAATATAATCATTCCTTTGAGCGAGAATTAGGCTTTTTAGCTGTACATGGTTTTTTACATTTACTTGGTTATGACCATATGGAGCCAGAAGAAGAGAAAGTGATGTTTACAAAGCAAGATGAGATTTTACAAACTTTTGGCTTAGGACGAGACTAGATGGATTTGCGCAAATACTTGCGATCTTTTGGCTATGCGTTTGAAGGCATTATAACTGCAAGTAAAGAACAAAATTTAAAATCACATATATTGAGTGCAATCATTGTTATACTGGCTAGTTATTGGACAGGTTTATCTCGTATGGAATGGTATATTGTGCTACTATTAATAGCACTAATGTTTGCGCTGGAAATGATGAATACAGCGATCGAACGGGTTGTCGATTTAGCTTCCCCAGAGATACACCCACTTGCTAAGCAGGCAAAAGATATTGCGGCAGGTGCAGTGCTTGTATTTGCGCTATTCAGTGCTATAATCGGATTACTCATCTTTCTGCCAAAATGGTTTTAATGGAAATGAGTGTCTTCTAAATGAAAATAAACCATAAATGTGAGGGAGAATTAGTATAGATGACAATAGATATGCAAGCATTATTAGAGGAATCAAAAAAAGCGCGTGAAAAAGCCTATGTTCCCTATTCAAAATTTAAAGTAGGGGCAGCTCTATTAACGAAAGATGGAGAGGTTATTCACGGCTGTAATATTGAAAATGCAGGCTATAGTATGACGAATTGTGCTGAGCGTACAGCGTTTTTTAAGGCAGTGTCAGAGGGGACTTACGAATTCGAAGCCATTGCCATTGTAGCTGATACGGACGGGCCATGTGCCCCATGTGGAGCATGTCGTCAGGTGATGATGGAGTTTTGTGCTCCAACTATGCCTGTTTATTTAACGAATTTAAAAGGTGATGTGACGGTAACGTCAGTGGGCGAATTACTACCGTTTGCATTTACGACGGAGGATTTAGAGAATGCAGGAAACTAACAATGGCTATAAATCAGGCTTTATCTCCATCATTGGTCGTCCAAACGTTGGCAAATCGACATTTTTAAATCGTGTCATTGGCCAAAAAATTGCGATCATGAGTGATAAGCCACAAACAACAAGAAATAAAGTACAAGGCGTACTAACAACAGATGATAGCCAAATGATTTTTATAGATACACCAGGTATCCACAAGCCAAAACATAAACTAGGCGATTTCATGCTGAAGGTTTCTAAAAACACATTGCGTGAAGTGGACGTTATTATGTTTATGGTCAATGCTGAGCAAAAAATCGGTAAAGGCGATGAATTCATACTAGAAATGCTAGCAGGAAATCCAACGCCTGTCTTTTTGGTCATCAATAAAATTGATGCCATTCATCCAGATGAACTAATAGGAATTATTGAGAGCTATAAAGAGCGCTATGACTTTGCGGAGATTGTACCGATTTCAGCACTACAAGGCAATAATGTAGAAAATTTATTAGTGACATTAGGGAAGTATTTACCAGAGGGACCGCAGTATTACCCAGCAGATCAAGTGACAGACCATCCAGAACGATTTATTATTTCAGAACTTATTCGTGAAAAAGTCCTGCATTTAACACGTGAAGAAATTCCTCATTCGATCGCAGTGGTAATTGATAAAATTCGTCGTGATGAAGAAAATGATGATAAAATTCGTGTAGCGGCTACAATTATTGTGGAGCGTGATTCACAAAAAGGGATTGTTATCGGAAAACGTGGAGCCTTGCTAAAAGAAGTAGGGACACGTGCCCGAAAGGATATCGAAATGTTATTAGGGTCTAAAGTATATTTAGAGCTATGGGTAAAGGTGCAAAAGGATTGGCGCAATAAATCTACACATTTACGCGATTTCGGATTCCGTGATGATGAATACTAGGCTTTTTTCCTAATTTGTATCGAAAGCGAAGCGTCAGATACAGAAGACTCCCACTTATTCGGGAGATGAACATATGTTTTTTCAGCAGGTGTTTAGTGCCTGGTGGATCAGGATATAGACTCCAGATTTTGACGTGACAGTTTGGGTTCACTTCTTCTTGTAAGCGCAAAATCTGGCAGTATTTGATTGTTTTATTTTTGAGCTGTCCAAAATTATTTTGGGCAGCTCTCTTTTCATGGATAGTTCTTTTAAGAAAGGAGGGGGATTATGCTTCATAAATGGGAGGGTATTGTATTAAAGGTTCGCGCATATGGTGAATCCAATAAGATAGTTATTTTGCTAACGCGAGAAGCTGGCAAAGTGGCTACGATGGCTCGAGGGGCAAAAAAACCTTCTAGTAGATTGGCTTCCGTCACGCAACCCTTTACCTATGGCATGTTTATGGTACAACATCATACGGGTATGGGGACATTGCAACAGGGAGAGCATTTGAATTCAATGCGCCATATTCGTGAAGATATTATGGCTACTGCTTATGCTAGCTATATTATGGAATTAGTGGAGCGAGTTGTAGAAGAAGGGAAGCCAGAACCATTTGCGTTTGATGTCTTACTACAAGCATTACAAGCAATTGAGGATGGCTATGATCCTGAAGCCATTACACTGTTTGTTGAATGGAAAATGTTGCCCTATACAGGTGTACAACCTATTTTACATGCCTGTGCTGCGTGTGGCGCTGTAGATGGGGAATTTGCTTTTTCCTTTGCTCAAGGAGGATTTTTATGCCATCGCTGTTATCAGCATGACCCCTATATCATTCGCTTAACGCCAACACAGCTGAAACTGATCAGGATGTTCTATACTGTTCCTATCGACCAAATTGGAAAAATAGAGCTGAAAAAAGAAACAAAATATTTCATAAAAAAAATTATTACAACCATCTATGAAGAACAAACGGGGATTCGGTTTAAGACGAGAAAATTTATTGAGCAACTAGAACGTACCCCTGAATTGCAAATACGCTCGAAAGACGAAATGCCAGAAGAACCATAATGTTCATCTGGCATTTTATGATGTTGAAAAAAGACCTTTTAGCAAGGCGAGGGGTTGATTTCCGTTCCGCCAGCGACCTTTCCAGGGGGCGTCCGATGAGCCGCTTCACTCACTTACGTTCGCTCCAGGGTCTCCTCTGGGACGCTAAATCCCCTAGGAGTGACGCTGGCTCCACTCCAATCAACCATTCTGCAAAAGCGTCTTTTCCTTTTCTTTCATACTAACAGTAGTGAAAAAGGTGGAGAAGCGATGCGTGACAACA